>NZ_JBWGQH010000008.1:47351-131551 GCF_056331925.1 Chloroflexus sp. | reverse complement strand
GGGCGATTAGCTTGCCGGCGGGGATGGAGATGGTGATGCCGGGTGACAACGTGGTGATGACGATTGAGCTGATTGTGCCGGTGGCGATTGAAGAGGGCCTCCGCTTCGCTATCCGTGAGGGTGGGCGCACCGTCGGTGCAGGTGTCGTTACCAAGATCCTTGATTAGCGATATGTGAACCGAGAACGGAGGCGTAGGCCTTACCTACGTCTCCGTCGATTGGAGAAAAACAATGGCTAAGCAAAAGGTTCGTATTCGCCTCAAGGCGTATGATCATAAAATTCTCGACCAATCTGCGCGTCAGATCGTTGAGGCTGCCGAGCGAACAGGCGCACTCGTCGCCGGGCCGGTACCACTTCCGACCAAGATCGAACGCTATAGCGTGATCCGGTCGGGATTCATCGATAAAGACTCGCAAGAGCAGTTTGAGATTCGTACTCATAAGCGGTTGATCGATGTCCTCGATCCAAGTCAACAAACAATTAACGCGCTGATGAAACTCAATCTGCCGGCCGGTGTCGATATTGAGATTAAGTTGTAGAAGAAAGTAGGTATCACTCCGACTGCGACGGCTTCGTTCTTGGACTACAGTTTCGGGGTGAGCCGGAAAGGCAGCCGCTGCGCATCGACGCATGCTGCGGAGGTACACTATGATTCACGGATTGTTAGGTCGTAAAATCGGGATGATGCAGTACTTCACCAAGGAAGGGAGGGCTATCCCGGTAACGGTTATTGCAGCCGGACCTTGCATCGTCACCCAGATTCGCACACCCGAACGCGATGGCTATAGCGCGGTGCAGCTCGGTTATGAGGAGGTAGAAGCGCGCAAGCTCACCAAGCCCCAGCAGGGTCATCTCAAGGCGTCGGGTGGTAAGATGTTGCGCTACCTCCGTGAGTTTAGCGCCGACGACCCACTTGCCCATAAACCCGGTGAAGTGGTGACGGTTGAACTGTTTAAGCCCGGCCAGAAGGTCGATATTTCAGGAACCTCAAAGGGTCGTGGCTTTGCGGGTGTCGTCAAGCGGCACGGCTTCCGTGGTGGCCCTAAGACCCACGGCCAAAGTGACCGCCACCGTGCTCCCGGTTCGATTGGAGCCGGTACCACCCCCGGTCGTGTATGGAAAGGCCAGCGTATGGCCGGTCGAATGGGCGGCGACCGCGTCACCATCCAGAATCTGGAAGTGGTTGAAGTACTGCCCGAACAGAATTTGCTACTGGTAAAGGGCTCCGTTCCCGGCGCCCGCAATGGCCTGCTTCAGATCCGCAAAGCGGTGAAGGGCTAAAGGGGTACAGCGATGCAGGCAACACTCTACAATCAGGCCGGAGAGCAGGTGGGCTCAATTGAAGTCAGCGATTATATCTTCGGCATCGAACCAAACGTGCCGGTGATGCATCAGTACGTGGTGATGCAAAACGCTAATGCCCGCCTCGGTACACACAATACACGCGGTCGTGGAGAAGTTAAGGGATCGACCCGCAAGCTCTACCGCCAAAAGGGTACCGGTCGCGCTCGCCAGGGATCGATCCGCGCACCACACCACAAAGGTGGTGGTGTTGCCCACGGTCCACACCCACGCTCGTATCGGGTCTCGATGCCGCGTAAGATGCGCCGGCTTGGGGTACGCTCGGCTCTGTCGGTAAAGTTCGCTGCAAACCAGATTCGCTTTATCGATGAGCTTACCTTTCCTCAGCCGCGTACCAAGGATTTCGTTGCATTCTTGCAAGCGCACGGTCTCGCCGATAAAAAGACTCTTGTTGTCATCGATAGCAAGAGCCCGGCCAACGAGAATCTGCGCCGCTCGGCCAACAATTTGCCGAAGGTGAAGACGTTGCTGGCTCACTATCTGAATGTTCGTGATTTGCTGGTCTACGACCACATCATCATGCCTAAAGCGGCGGTTCAAGTGGTCGAGAGTTATCTCGGCGAACGCTCTCGCTTGGCGGCGCCGGCGCAGGAGGGATAGACCATGCTGACGCCGTATGATATTTTGATTCGCCCGCTGATCACCGAGAAAAACACGAGTTTGATGGAACTCAACAAGTATACGTTTGAGGTCCATCGCAATGCGACGAAGCCGCAGATTAAGCATGCGGTAGAGACCATCTTTAATGTGAGGGTCACGAAGGTTCATACGATGAACGTGCGCGGGAAGCGCCGCCGGCGCGGTCAGTCGGTTGGCTATACCCGCGATTGGAAGAAGGCCATCGTCACACTTGCCGAAGGCGATCGGATCGAGATCTTCGGCGCCTAACGTCGCTGCTGCACTGAAAGCAGCGACCGGTATCGGTTCGCACTGAAGAATCGATACCGTTAGAGGGAGAGAAAAGTTATGGGTATTCGCGTCTACAAGCCAACCTCGGCCGGTCGCCGCAATATGTCGGTTTCGACCTTCGAGGAGATTACCAAGAAACGACCGGAGCCAGGCCTGATCGAGCCGCTACGCAAGAAGGCCGGGCGTAATAACCAAGGTCGTATTACGGTACGCCATCGTGGCGGTGGGCACAAGCGCTTCTATCGGATCATCGATTTTAAGCGCGATAAGTTCGGGATTCCGGCCAAAGTGCAGGCGATTGAGTACGATCCCAATCGCAGTGCCCGGATCGCGCTGTTAGCCTACGTCGACGGTGAAAAGCGCTATATTATTGCCCCACTCGGCTTAAAGGTCGGTGATACGGTGATGAGTGGCCCCAACGCCGAGATTCGGGTTGGGAATGCGTTGCCACTCGGTGCGATCCCGCTCGGTACCCAGATCCACAACATCGAGCTGGAGATTGGACGCGGTGGTGTGTTGGTGCGCGCTGCCGGTACTGCTGCCCAGTTGATGGCCAAAGAGGGCGATTACGCAACCATCCGTATGCCCTCCGGCGAAGTGCGCATGATCCACCTGCGCTGTATGGCAACGATTGGGCAAGTCGGGAACGTCGACCATCAGAACATCCGATTGGGTAAAGCCGGTCGCTCACGCTGGCTCGGTCGGCGGCCGCGCGTGCGTGGTGCCGCGATGAACCCCCGCGACCATCCCCACGGTGGTGGTGAAGGACGCGCGCCACGTGGTATGAGTACGCCAAAGACCAAGTGGGGGAAGCCGGCCCGTGGTGTCAAGACCCGTCACAATCCGCGCTTCGATCGCTTTATTATCCGTCGGCGCAAGTAACATTGCACTGCCGGGTGACGGTAGCTGTCGCCCGGCGCTCTGTGAGGAGGAACTATGTCCCGCTCGTCGAAGAAGGGGCCATACGTTGATATTAAGCTGCTCGATAAAATCGAAGCGATGAATAAGGCTAACGAAAAGCGGGCGATCCGCACGTGGTCGCGTGACTCAACCATCTTCCCACAGATGATTGGTCATACCATCCTGGTTCACGATGGCCGCCGCCATGTGCCCGTTTACATTACCGAAAATATGGTCGGGCATAAGCTGGGTGAATTCGCTCCTACCCGGTTCTTCCGCGGCCACGGTGGTAAGAAGGCCGATAAGCGCGGGAAAGTTAAGTAGTTCCCGCCAAGGGCCGATGGCATCATGCGCAAAACGTGGTACAATAACCCGCCTGTAATGATGCGTCGGGTAGCGATACGAGAAGAGCAATGGAAGCAAAAGCTGTAACTCGTTATGTGCGAATCTCGCCGCTGAAGGTTCGTCTCGTGATGGATGTTGTGCGTGGTATGCCGGTTGACCGCGCCTTGGCAACTCTACGCTATATGCCGCAAAAGGCAGCACGTGAAGTGGCCCGCACGCTCAAGTCGGCCATCGCAAATGCCGAGCACAACTTCGATATGAATCGTGACGAACTGTATATTAAGACCATCTACGCCGATCAAGGCCCGGTCTTAAAGCGGTTTATGCCGCGGGCACGCGGTATGGCGAATCGCATCCGCAAACCAACCACCCATATTACGGTGGTAGTAGCCGATAAGTCGGATTATTAAAGAGGGAGGCTCGCTTGGGGCGCAAAGTACATCCGATCGGCTTCCGGCTCGGTTATATCAAGGATTGGCAGTCGAAGTGGTTTGCCGAAGGCGAAACCTACACGAAGCAACTCCATGAAGATATCGAGCTGCGTAAGCTGATTAGCAAGGAACTGCAAAGCGCTGGCGTGTCGCGGATCGAGATTGAACGCTCGGCAAATAAGATCGAGATTTCGGTCTATACGGCTAAACCCGGAATCGTAATCGGGAAGCGCGGCACGAACGTCGATACGTTGAAGAGCGCGCTGGAGAAAAAAACGGGCAAGAAGATTAAGCTGAATATTAAAGAGATCAGCCAGCCCGAACTCGATGCTCAACTGGTGGCCGAAAGTATCGGTGAGCAGATCACCAAGCGCGTTAGCTACAAGCGTGCAATGAAGCAGGCCGTCCAGCGTGCAATGCGCTTGGGAGCGCAAGGCGTAAAGATCCGCTGCTCGGGTCGCCTCGCCGGCGCTGAAATGGCTCGCGTGCATGAAGAGGCAGAGGGCCGGGTTCCACGCCATACGCTGCGGGCCGATATCGATTATGCACAGGTGCATGCCCATACGACCTATGGCCGGATTGGCGTGAAAGTCTGGATTTATAAGGGAGATGTCTTCCCCAACCAGAGCGCCAAGGCCTCTGTCGAGCAGCCGGCGACCGCACCCGCGCCTGAACGGCGTGAACGCGCGCCGAGGAGGAATAGCAATGCTTCTGCCTAAGCGCACGAAGTACCGCAAAATGCAGAAAGGGCGCAGTCACGGCCTCTCCTACCGCGGCAATAGCGTTGCTTTCGGTGAGTATGGCCTGATGGCGCTCGAACCAAGCTGGATCTCTAGCCGCCAAATTGAGGCCGCCCGCCGCGCGATTACCAATTACGTCAAGCGTGGTGGTAAGGTCTGGATACGGATCTTCCCGGATAAGCCGATCACCCGCAAACCCGCCGAAACCCGTATGGGCGGTGGTAAGGGTTCGGTCGATCACTGGGTTGCCGTGGTCAAGCCCGGTCGCATTATGTTCGAGCTGGCCGGTGTGCGTGAAGATATTGCCCACGAGGCACTACGCCGTGCCGCTCAGAAGCTGCCGGTTAAGTGCAAAGTGATCGATCGCGAAGAGCAAGGTGCGACGGCAAGTGATCAGGAGGTGAGCAGTGAAAGCGAGTGAACTGCGCGCCCTTGATGATGCCCAACTCCGCGCAAAGCTGAGCGAGTATAAGGTCGAGTTGTTTAATCTGCGCTTCCAGAAAGCGACCGGTAAACTCACCAACACTGCTCGGCCTAAGCAGGTGAAGAAGGAGATTGCCCGCATCCTAACCATCCTGCGCGAGCGTGAGTTGGCGCAGGCCGAGCTCGGCTAGTAGATATGGAGCAGAGCATGATGACTGCGGAACAAAAGCGCAAAACGACGAAGGTTGGTCGCGTCGTAAGCGATAAAATGGACAAGACGGTAGTGGTTAAGGTGGATTATCTGAAACC
Organism: Chloroflexus sp.; assembly: GCF_056331925.1. Lineage (NCBI taxonomy): Bacteria > Bacillati > Chloroflexota > Chloroflexia > Chloroflexales > Chloroflexaceae > Chloroflexus > Chloroflexus sp. The sequence goes on along the minus strand of NZ_JBWGQH010000008.1, from coordinate 126,131 downwards.
CCACCCGCTCTACCGCAAGATTATTCGGCGCTCGAAGAAGTTTCACGCCCACGATGAGGAGAATACCTGTAAAGTGGGTGATGTGGTCCGGATTGAGGAGACCCGCCCGTTGAGCCGTACTAAGCGCTGGCGGGTTGTGGAGATTATTAAACGTGGCGAGGAGGCATAGCCATGATCCAGCCTCAGACTCGGCTGAAAGTCGCCGATAACACCGGGGCCAAAGAGATCATGTGCATCCGGGTCCTTGGTGGTTCACGGGTTCGCTATGGCCGGGTTGGTGATATTATCGTCGCCTCGGTGAAAGAGGCAACACCCGGCGGTCAGGTCAAGAAGGGTGATGTCGTCAAAGCAGTGATCATTCGTACCGCCAAAGAGTATGGCCGACCGGACGGTTCGCACATCCGCTTTGACGATAATGCTGCGGTGTTAATTGGGAAAGAGAATAACCCGCGTGGCACCCGCATTTTTGGCCCGGTGGCCCGTGAGTTGCGCGAGAAGCAGTTTATGCGGATCGTGTCGCTCGCCCCGGAGGTGCTGTGATGCATGTCAAGACTGGTGATGAAGTATTGGTCATTGCCGGTAAAGATAAAGGACGGCGTGGAAAAATTAAACGCGCGTTACCGGCAGTCAATCGAGTGGTGGTAGAAGGCTTGAATATTGTCAAGCGCCACCAAAAACCGCGTGGCCCCGGTCGCCCCGGCGGTATTGTGGAGATGGAAGCTCCAATTCACGTCTCCAATGTGATGCTGATTTGTCCGAGTTGTGGACGGGCGTCGCGGACCGGTAAGCGTTTCCTTGAAGAAACCGACCACAAGGGCCGGCCACGCAAGGTACGCTACTGCAAGGCCTGCGATGCCATTATCGATAAGTAGTCAGTTCAGGGCCGGCGCAGCCGTGACTGACGCCAAGCCCCTGGAGAAAAAGCCATGACCGTTCGTCTACGTGAGAAGTATTACAAAGAGGTCGTTCCGGCCCTGATGGAGGAGTTTAAGTTCACATCCATCATGCAGGTGCCGCGCCTCGTAAAAATTGTCGTTAATGTTGGAGTTGGCGAAGCGGTTCAGAACGCGAAGGCAATCGAGGCCGCCGTCAACGATGTCGCTGCGATTACAGGCCAGAAACCGGTTGTAACCAGAGCGAAGAAGTCGGTCGCGTCGTTTAAGCTGCGCGCCGGCATGCCTATCGGTGTGATGGCAACACTTCGCGGTGACCGGATGTATGACTTTTTTGATCGTCTCTGCTCACTCGCGCTGCCGCGTATCCGCGATTTTCGTGGCGTGAGCCGTAGCTCGTTCGATGGTCGCGGGAATTACAGTATTGGTCTGAAAGAGCAAATTGTCTTTCCAGACATTGACTACGATAAGATCGATAAGATTCGTGGTTTAGAGGTGGCAATTGTCACCAGCGCGCCGAATGACGAGCAAGCCTATTCTTTGCTCAAGCGACTCGGCATGCCATTTCGTGATTAGTTTGAACTAAGAGCGCCTCACGCGCTGACTGGTTCAACGATTTGAGGAGGTATTCCGTTGGCTAAGAAATCGTGGGTCGTTAAGGCGCAGCGACCGCCGAAATTTAAGGTGCGTGCGTACAATCGCTGCAAGATCTGCGGCCGGTCGCGAGCGTATATCCGCAAGTTCGGGATGTGCCGCATCTGCTTCCGCGAGCATGCGTTGAAAGGCCTCATTCCGGGCGTTGTGAAGGCAAGCTGGTAAGCGCTGTGCGGCAATCAGAAACCTTTTTGACGCCCGTCTTGTGAGGAGGCATACCGTGAGTGTCAATGATCCTATCGGCGATATGCTGACACGCATCCGCAATGCGTGCATGGCCCGCCATACAACGGTGACAATGCCGGCATCGAAGATGAAAATTGCGATTGCCGACATTTTGAAACGCGAAGGCTTTATTCGTGATTACACCGTGATCGACGATGGTAAGCCGTACAAGACCATCTCGATTACCCTGAAGTACATGCCCGACCGCCGGCCGGCTATCACCGGTCTTCGCCGGGTGAGCAAGCCGGGGCTGCGCGTCTACACCAAGCGCGCTGACATTCCGCGGGTGCGCGGCGGCCTCGGGCTGAGCATTCTGTCAACGCCGAAAGGTGTGCTTGCCGATCACGAAGCATGGCGCGAGCGCGTCGGCGGTGAAGTGCTCTGCTACGTTTGGTAACGCGCACGGAGGAGTATCATGTCGCGAATTGGAAAACGACCGATTACCGTGCCGAAGGGCGTACAGGTGACCATCGGTGAGCAAAACCTCGTCACCGTCAAGGGGCCAAAGGGAACGCTTACCCAAAAGTTGCATCCTGATATGATTATCAAGCAGGAAGGTGATGTTATCACCGTGCAACGCCCTTCGGACGAGAAGCTGCATCGCTCCCTGCACGGCCTGACCCGCACGCTGATCAATAACATGATTGTCGGCGTGACGCAGGGGTGGCAGCGAGCGCTGGAGATTAACGGCGTCGGTTATCGCGCTCAGCTCGAAGGCAAGACCCTGGTGCTGAACCTTGGGTTTTCGCATCCGGTTCGGATTGAACCACCACCGAACATTAGTTACATCGTTGGTGAACGAAAATCGGCCAACGATCCACTGGCATTGACGGTGATCGGTATCGACAAACAGCAGGTGGGTGAAGAGGCAGCACGTATCCGCAGCTTACGTCCGCCAGAGCCGTACAAAGGCAAAGGCATTAAGTATCTGGAAGAGAAGATTCGCCGCAAGGCCGGTAAGGCCGGTAAGGCGAAGTAGCGATACGGGCTGTGTCATGATGAACACAGCCATCTACCGCGCGAGCGACGGGGGATGGAATCTCCGTTGCGATAGTTATTTGAGGATCGTATGGGAAAGCGAACACCACGTGAACTCCGGCTTCGCCGGCATAATCGCGTCCGTAAGCGCGTCTCGGGCACGCCAGAACGACCGCGGTTGAACGTCTTCCGTAGTCATGCCCACATTTACGCGCAGGTGATTGATGATACCGTTGGTCATACCCTTGTTGCCGCTTCGACGATTGAGAAGGGCTGGAGTGGTAGCCCGGAATTGACTAAGACGCAAGAGGCAGCGCTGGTTGGTAAGCTGATCGCCGAACGGGCGTTGCAGGCTGGAATTACGAAGGTGGTCTTCGATCGCGGCGGCTATAAGTATCACGGACGAGTAAAAGCGCTGGCCGAAGCGGCCCGCGAAGCAGGTCTGAACTTCTAGTTGCCCAAGGGCAGCGTAGCGGAGGAACTGTGAAACGAGAACGTATCAACCCCGACACGCTGGAGCTCGATGAGCGAGTCGTCCTGATCAACCGCGTGTCAAAGGTCGTGAAGGGTGGCCGGCGCTTCAGCTTCAGCACAGTCGTTGTGGTCGGTGATGGTAAAGGCCACGTAGGTATTGGCATGGGAAAGGCGGCGGAAGTCCCAGACGCGATCCGCAAGGGGGCTGAAGCAGCCAAGCGGAATCTCATCCGTGTGCCGCTGGTCCATTCGACGATCCCTCACGAGATCGTGACGAAGTTTGCCGCCACGAAGGTGATGTTGCGCCCGGCAGCACCCGGTACCGGTGTTATTGCCGGTCGTGGTGTCCGCCCGGTGGTGGAAGCTGCCGGGATCAAAGACCTTCTCTCGAAGGTCTATGGGAGCAACAACCCGGTTAATGTGGTGAAGGCGACCTTCAAGGCACTGAGTGAAATGACCTCACTGCAAGAGATGGCTCGCCGGCGTGATATGACACCACAAGAGCTGAACGCACGCCGGATGCGACGTGAAACGACGGAGGCGGCGTGATGGGTAAGCTGCGCGTAACCTACGTAAAGAGCGCAATTGGCTATGCGCGTGACCAGAAGGAAACGCTGGCTGCGCTTGGCTTGCGCCGCTTGAATCAGAGTGTACTCAAACCGGATAATCCATCGGTGCGTGGGATGCTGTTTAAGATTCAGCACCTCGTAAAGGTGGAAGAGGTTGAGGACGAGGTGCAGGCATGAAACTTCACGATTTACGCCCTGCCGAGGGTTCGCATCGTAAGCGTAAGCGGATTGGGCGTGGCCACGGCTCGGGTAAAGGTAAGACCGGTGGTAAAGGTATGATGGGCCAAAAAGCCCGGAGTGGCCCCGGCCCTTACCGAACCTTCGAGGGTGGTCAGAACCGACTGGTGAAACGAATGCCCTTCAAACGCGGCTTTACGAATAAGTTTCGCGTTGAATATGAAGTGGTCAATGTTGGCAGTCTGGTCGATTGGCCAACCGAACTCGAGGTAACGCCAGAGACGTTGTTAGCGCGTCGGCTCGTGCGGCGCAAGAAAATGCCGGTCAAGATTCTCGGCGATGGTGAGTTAAACCAGCCGTTGGTAATCAAAGCACACAAGTTCTCGGCGAGCGCTCGCCAGAAAATTGAAGCGGCCGGTGGTAAGGCAATTGACCTGACGTGGATTGTCGAACGCCATTCGCGCTCGCGTGGGCCTAATCCGAGTATGCGTAACGCTCGCCAATCGTAATCGGTCAGTGCGGCGAGAACGCGACTGTTCTCGCCGCTCACAGGAAGCATCATCATGCTGCAAGCTGTACTGCGTGCAATTCAGTTGCCTGATCTCCGGCGCCGTATCCTCTTTACCTTGGGGATGCTGTTCCTGTTTCGCCTGATCGCGCATATTCCGGTACCCAATATTAATCCGACAACGCTCGAACAGTTGCGACAGGCGCTGGCGACTAATCAGTTGGCGCAACTGCTGAATCTGTTCGCCGGTGGTGCGTTGGAAAACTTCTCGGTGGCTGCGATGGGGGTGTACCCCTACATCACCGCCCAGATTATTATGCAGTTGTTGCAACCACTGATTCCCGCGTTGCAAGAATTGCAAAAAGAGGGTGAACAGGGTCGTCTACGCCTCAATCGCTACCAATTGTGGTTAACGATCCCGTTGGCGTATTTGCAGGCCTACGGCCAAACCCTGACACTTGAACGAACCATCAACCCGAATAACGATCCAACGGCATCACTCTTCCGGACACCGTTCGATCTGGCGGCCAACTTTCTCCCTACATTTACCGTCCTTACCACGATGGTCGCCGGTACGATGTTGCTGATCTGGCTCGGTGAACAGATTAACGAACGCGGGATCGGTAACGGTATCTCGATCATTATCTTCGGCGGAATTGTTTCACGGCTGCCGGGTCTCATTATTCAGGGCTTCCAGATTAGCCAGGCCGGTGATTTTAGCACCATTCTTGGACTCATCGGTTTTGTTGCTATTGCATTGCTGACAATTGTCGGTATTGTGCTCATTCAAGAGGGGCAGCGCCGGATTCGCGTTCAATATGCACGGCGGGTCCGCGGCAATAAAGTCTACGGCGGTCAGAGCAGCTTCATTCCGCTCAAGGTCAATTCGGCCGGCATGATCCCGCTGATTTTTGCCCAGAGTATTATCATCTTCCCCGGTATCGTTGCCTCATGGTTTTACCGGCCCGGTGCCGAGGGAATTGGTAATGCTATCGCCGGTTTCTTTTACAATACGTTTAACCCAACCGGTCAGGGCGGTGGGATTGTCTATATGACGTTGCTCTTCCTCCTGACTGTCGGTTTTACCTATTTCTACACCGTTGTCATCTTTACCCAACAGGATTTGGCCGAGAACCTCCAACGCAACGGTGGTTTCATCCCCGGCATTCGGCCAGGTAAAAAGACGGAAGAGTACCTGATGAAGGTACTTAACCGCATTACATTGGCCGGAGCACTGTTTCTTGGCTTGATTGCAGTGCTACCATTCATCACCCAATCGATTACCGGTGTGCAAATTGGGTTGGGTAGCACGGCTCTCCTGATCGTGGTGGGTGTGGCGGTGGATACGATGCGCCAACTCGAGGCACAGTTGATCATGCGTGACTACGAGGGTTTCTTGACTAGGTAGTGCTGCACACAAACGGCAAAAGTGTAGTACAATAAAAGCCGTTGCTCGCCGGGAAGCCGGTTGGGCAGCGTCTTTGTGAGATAGGCAGATGGTCTACTGTACCTGGTAAAGGTATAGTTTTGAAATGAGCGAGCGCCGAGTCATGACCAACGTTATCTTGTTAGGACCACCGGGAGCCGGCAAAGGTACACAGGCAAAGACTCTCGCCGATCGAACAGGTCTCACCCACGTCGCTAGCGGCGATCTCTTTCGCGCAGCTTTGCGTGAAGGGACCGAACTGGGTATGCTGGCAAAATCCTATATGGATCGTGGTGAATTGGTACCTGATGAGGTCGTGATTCGTATGATCTTGGAACGCATTCGGCAACCGGATTGCGCTTCTGGGGTCATCTTCGACGGGTTTCCGCGTACCCAAGATCAAGCGCGCGCCCTCGAAGAAGCGCTCGCAAAAGATGGCGCCCGGATTGATGCCGTCCTCTTCTTGGCCGTACCCCAAGAGGTACTGTTGCGTCGGATTGCCGGGCGGCAAACGTGCCGTACCTGTGGCGCAGTATTCAACATCTATTATTTTCCGTCACACCGGCCGGATATCTGCGATGCCTGCGGCGGCAAACTCTACCAACGAAGCGATGACTCAATCGAGACAGCGCAGCACCGGCTGGATGTCTACTTCGCCCAAACGATGCCGCTGATCGAATATTACCAGCGGCAGGGCATCCTGCACGAGATTGATGGTCAACGCGAGATCGCGCTCGTGACAGAGGCAATGCTGAAAGCGCTGAGTCCGTATCTAACGCCAGCGCAGCCGTAGGTTAGGAGGACTATGTCGAAGAAAAAAGACGTCATCGAGATGGAGGGTACCATCACAGAACCGTTGCCAAACGCAATGTTCCGGGTGCAACTCGACAACGGACATGAGGTGCTTGCTCACATCTCGGGCAAGATGCGGATGAACTACATTCGTATCTTGAAGGGCGACCGAGTGCTGGTCGAACTCTCGCCGTATGACCTCACTCGGGGACGTATCACGTATCGCTATAAGTAGGGGCGCGACGCAGCACGGCGGCGTCCGCCGCTGCAAGGAGGTTGACTATGAAAGTGCGAGCGTCGGTAAAGCCGCGCTGCGAGTATTGCAAGGTGATTAAGCGCAAGGGCGTGATTCGCGTAATCTGCTCACGCACCCCAAAGCACAAACAGCGGCAAGGATAAACGGTAGTCGTCATGCGCACTACCATCGTTGGCTGAAAAGGACATTACCACCAACCGACCAGTTGGTGGAGCGTAACAGCAGCAAAGAGGACAGGCATGGCACGTATCGCCGGGGTTGATATTCCCCGCAACAAGAAGATCGAAATTGCAATCACATACATCTACGGGATCGGTCGCTCGAATGGTATGGACGTTCTGCGGAAGGCGAACGTTGATCCCAATCGCCGAGTACGCGATTTGACCGAAGAAGAAGTAGGCCGGATCCGCGAAGTTATCGACCGTGAATACCGAGTGGAAGGTGATCTACGCCGTGAAGTGCAGTTGAATATCAAACGTCTGATGGATATTGGCTGCTATCGCGGTTTGCGCCATCGCCGCGGTATGCCGGTGCGTGGTCAGCGCACACGTACTAATGCGCGAACCCGTCGCGGTCGTCGCGGTCAGGCTATCGGTATTAAGAAGAAGGTGAAGAAGTAGTTGCTATAAGGAGCACGGAATGCCCGCCAAGGGAAAAACAACAGCTACTACCACCCGTCAACGCGGTAAGCGCCGTGAGCGTAAGAACGTGCCGCGTGGGTATGCTCATATCCAGAGCACGTTTAATAACACGATTGTAACTATCACCGATCCACAGGGTGCCGTTGTGTGCTGGTCGAGTGCCGGTCAAAGCGGCTTTAAAGGCTCACGCAAGAGCACGCCCTATGCCGCGCAGGTCGCTGCTGAGAATGCAGCCCGCAAGGCGATGGAAAACGGCATGCGATCGGTTGAGGTCTTCGTGAAAGGCCCCGGTGCCGGCCGTGAGGCGGCAATTCGCTCGTTACAGGCTGCCGGTTTGCAGATTACGGCGATTACCGATGTAACGCCTATCCCGCATAATGGCTGCCGACCACCGAAGCGACGCCGGGTATAATCTACGGTTCTTGGACAATCGACGTTTTTCTCCTGTGAGACGACCGCAACTGGAACCGGAGGGCTTTGTTCCCGGACGCCCACTGCGGTGACGTTTGCCAACGAGCAGCGCTAGCGCCCATCTCACAGGTTTGGGAAAAGGCGTGCAGATGTTTCTGCCCTGTTTTACGATATAAAAGGATAATACGACTATGGCGCGATTTCGAGGGCCCGTCGGTAAAGTGAGTCGACGATTGGGCATTGGTATCACCGAAAAAGGTCAGCGTATTCTCAATAAGCGGCCAGACCCACCGGGTCAGCACGGCGCGGCTGCCCGTCGCCGGGCGTTGTCTGACTACGGCGCGCAGTTGCGCGAAAAGCAGAAGGCAAAGTTTATTTATGGCGTCCTTGAGCGCCAGTTCCGCCGTCTGTTCGAGCAGGCGGCGCGACGCAGCGGAGTAACCGGCGAGTATTTGCTGAGTTTGCTCGAGCGCCGACTTGATAATGTGGTGTACCGTCTTGGGTTTGCTACGACCCGCGCTCAGGCTCGCCAGTTGGTAAACCATGGGCATATCGTTGTTGATGGTCGCAAGACGAATATTCCGTCGTATACCGTGAAAGTTGGGCAAGTGATTGCCGTGCGACCACAAAGCCGCAGCCGTACATATTTCAAGAATTTGGTCGATAGCGGTGTGCTCAACAAGCATCGTGCCCCGGAATGGTTACGCTTGAATCCTGCCGAACTCTCAGGCACGGTTGTCGCGTTGCCACGCCGTGAGGATGCTGAGACCGGGATTAATGAGCAGTTGATCGTCGAGTTCTATAGCCGGTAAATGCTCCCAGTGCTGGGAAGCAAGTGAAGAAATGGGAGGCAGCAGTGCTCGATATCGCTCAGCCAAAGATCGAGGTTGTAGAAGCTACCGAGAGCTTTGGTCGCTTTAAAATCGAGCCGCTCGATCCGGGCTATGGACATACGCTCGGCAACGCGCTGCGGCGTGTTCTGCTTACGGCTATCCCCGGATCGGCGATTACTCACGTGCGGGTTACCGGTGTCTATCAGGAAACTGACCGCATCCCCGGCATGACCGAGGATATGGTTGAACTGATTTTGAACCTGAAAGGCATCCATCTGCGCGGTCACCACGAAGGAACGGTGACGGCAACGATCCGGAAGCAGGGGCCGGGGGTGGTAACGGCTGCCGATCTGGTACTGCCTGAAGGGCTCGCGGTCGTTGATCCCGATCACTATATTTGTACGCTCGAACATGAGCAAGCCCGGATCGAGTTGACGGCAACGATTGAGCGTGGGCGAGGGTATCTGTCGGCAGACCAGCGCGGTATTCTGCCGTTGGGTGAAATTCCCATTGATGCCATTTTTACACCCGTGCCACGTGTCAATTATATTGTCGAAAATACTCGTATCGGGCAGGCAACTGACTTCGATCGTCTACTTCTTGAAGTATGGACGAACGGCACGGTACGACCCGTCGATGCGCTCGATTATGCGGCACGGGTCTTGGTTCATTACAATACGACGATCGCGAATTTCAACCGTATGGCCGTTGAGGCGGAAGCTCAGCCCGAAACAACCGGTCTTGAGATTCCTCCTAGCGTCTACGATACCTCCATCGAGACGCTAGAACTCTCGACCCGCACGTACAATTGTCTGAAACGGGCCGAGATTACCAAGATTGGTCAAGTCCTGCAAATGGACGAAAAGGCGCTCCTCTCGGTGCGCAATCTAGGCCAGAAATCGATGGAAGAGATTCGCGACAAGTTGATCGAACGGGGTTATATTCCGCGATTGCCTATCAACGGGTCATCGCGCTCATGAGGATACGACCATGCGACACCGTCATGCCGGAAAATTATTGGGGCGATCGTATGAGCACCGCAAGGCGCTCTACCGCAACCTGATGATCGCTCTGATCGAACACAAGAAGATTAAGACAACGCTGGCCAAAGCGCGGGCCGTCCAGCCGGAAATCGAGCACTTGATCTCGATTGCCCGTGAAGATACCCCACATGCGCGTCGGATGGCGCTCTCGAAGCTGGCCAGCAAGAACGCTATGCGCAAGCTATTTACCTTTGCGCCGACGACCTATGGCGGACGCAACGGAGGCTATACTCGCATTACCAAACTCGGCCCACGTCGTGGTGATGGAGCCGAGATGGCTTTGATCGAGTTGATCTGATGCGCACGATTGCACTGCTGCTGGCCTACGACGGCACAGATTTCGCCGGTTCACAGTGGCAAACCGATGTTCGTACCGTCCAAGGTGCAATCGAGGCAGCTTGGGAGGCATTAACCCAAGAGCAACGCCGGATTGTATTGGCAGGACGTACCGATGCCGGTGTCCACGCCTCAGGTCAGGTAGCCCATGTGCAAACTGCGACCCGTCATTCGTTGGCAACGATCTGGCGTGGTTTGAACGCCCACTTGCCAACCGATGTGACGGTGCAAAATGTCGGTGAAGCGGTACGCGATTTTCATGCAAGATACAGCGCGATCGAGCGTGAATATCGCTACGTGATCGATTGTGCGCCGGCGCCATTGCCACAACTACGCCATCAGGCGTTGCATTATGCCGGAACACTTGATGTGACGGCAATGGCGACTGCGCTGAAGCTGCTAGAGGGAACGCACGATTTTGCCGCGTTTACGACGGCAACGCCGAGCCAACGATCAACGGTACGAACGATGTATTGGACTCGGATTGTTGAACGGGTCTGGTTTGACCGGCGCTTACTCGCGATTGAATTAGCGGCTAATGCGTTTCTTCAGCATATGGTGCGGATGATCGTCGGGACGTTGCTCCTTGTGGGGCGTGGACGGATGACCGTCGATCAGTTTGGTGAGGTGTTAGCCGGTCGTGATCGCCGACTAGCCGGTCCGACCGCTCCGGCACATGGGCTGACATTAACAGCGGTACGTTATCCACCCGGCCTCATCCGCTGGGTAGAACCATTAGAACGGCAACAAGGCGCGACGAAGGTCGAACAGCCTTCGTCCTACGTACACGAGGAATAGGTGCTGTGAAGACCTATCATCAGAAACCGTCAGAAGTGCAGCGCGACTGGTACGTCATCGATGCGAGTGGTAAAGTGCTCGGTCGGCTGGCGACACAAATCAGTACGCTCCTGCGCGGCAAACACAAGCCGACCTTTACACCATCTATTGATGGTGGTGATTTCGTGATTGTGGTCAATGCCGAAAAGATTGTCCTGACCGGGCGCAAGCCTGAGCAGAAGATCTACTACCGCCATAGCGGCTATCCGGGTGGTCTTAAAGAAATCCCGTACAAGGTGATGCTGGCCAAACACCCGGAGCGCATCCTGCGCCTTGCGGTGAAGCGCATGCTTCCCAAGAACCGCATGGGCCGCCGATTACTCAGCAAGCTGCGCATCTACGCCGGGCCAAACCACCCGCATGCCGCGCAGCAGCCTAAGCCCTACATTCCGCGCTAAAGCGGCACGGGCGATCGATGATACGGTGATTGCACCTCGCATGCAGGCAACGACGAAGCGCCGCGTTGGCGCATAGGTGGTGAGGAGAAGGAATGGAAGGCAAGCGCTACTATCAGGGCACCGGCCGCCGAAAAACGGCGGTGGCGCGTGTGCGCCTCTTCCCCGGCAGGGGGGATATGATCGTTAATGGCAAAAAACCGGAAGACTATTTCGGTAAGCGAGATTTGTTTCAGCATGAACTCCAGATGCCGCTCGTCTTGACCAACCATCTGAATACATTCAATGTGCTGGTGAAAGTCAAGGGGGGTGGTGTCTCTGGACAAGTCGGTGCGGTACGTCATGGGATTGCCCGTGCCCTGCTCGATTACGACAGTGGGTTGCGCCCAGTCCTCAAGCAGGCCGGTCTGCTTACACGCGATCCGCGTGCCAAAGAGCGTAAGAAGGCTGGTCTCAAGCGCGCACGCAAAGCGCCACAGTATACCAAGCGCTAGTGCGACATTATGACGCACGGGAGATTGTGCTGGCGATGACGTAGGTGCGAGGGCCGTACTACGGTATCCCTACGCCTATGGCTTCAGCACTGTGAGTAGATCGAGTACAGACCTCATCACAATGATGCTAAGCGGCAGACGGTCGGACATAACCGTCTGCCGTGCATTATGACAACTATGCGCGTCATTACCGGAAAAGCCAAAGGACATCGCCTGAAAGCCCCAAAAGGGCTAGGTACCCGACCAATGCTGGATCGGGTCAAAGAGGCGTTGTTTTCGGTACTCGAAGGCTATGGGCCGATCCGTGGTGCCGTCCTCGATCTCTACGCCGGAACCGGTTCGCTCGGTATTGAATGTCTCTCACGCGGCGCCGACAGCGCCGATTTCGTGGAACGAAATGCGCACGTCTGCACCATTATCGCCGATAATCTGCGCCACACACACTTTGAGCAACAGGGACGCATCTACCAAATGCCGGTCGATCGCTTCTTGCATCGGCAGCGAGGGGTCAGGTGCTATGATATAATCATCATGGACCCACCATATGCCGATCCAGCGATTGAAGCAACGATTCAGCTCGTTGCCCAGAGCGATGTAGGTAAGGAAGGTAGTTTATTGATCGTCGGTCATTCACCACGGGTTGAACTTGCCGACATCTATCCCGGCCTCCACCGGATCAAGTATCGCCGACTTGGTGATTCCTGTTTCTCGATTTATGAACTCACGGCCTCGGCTTCGCCGACCCCAGCAGGGTAAGCTATGCGCATCGCGATCTATCCCGGCAGTTTCGATCCGGTTACGTATGCTCACCTCGATATTGCCCGACGGGCAACGCGCATTTTCGATCGGGTGATTATGGCAGTGTTCGACCGGCCACAAAAGCGCTTGCTCTTCTCAACCGAAGAGCGGTTACACTTGTTACGGGCCGCTACAGCCGACCTCGATCACGTCGAAGCCATGAGCTACAATATCTTAACGGTCGAATTTGCCCGCCAAGTTGGCGCGTGTGCCATTGTGCGCGGCTTACGCGCTGGGAGTGACTTTGAGGCCGAGTTTCAAATGGCTCAAGTTAACCAGACGATCGATCCCGGTATTGAGGTGGTTGTGTTGATGGCAGGACGGCCATTTGCCCATATCAGTTCAACCGCGGTACGCGAAATGGCCAGCCTTGGCCGCGACCCGGTGGAATTTACCCCACCGGTAGTGGTGGCAGCCTTACGAGAAAAGTTCGCGCAGAGGGGGTGATCGCCATCGAGCTTGATGATCTGATTGATGAGCTAGAAGAGGTGATCGCTGCCGGTGTTCGGCTTCCACTGAGCGGTGGACGCACCTTGATCGATGAGAGTCGGGTGCTGGAGATCATCGATCAGATGCGTACGGTCATTCCAGAAGAAATCCGGCGTGCGCGCCGGATCATTGCCGAACAAGAGCAATTGCTCGCCGCTGCTCAAGCCCGTGTGCAAGAAGTGCTGAGCGAACGCGGTCTCCTGGCAGCAGTAGAAGCAGAACGGGTCCGTTTGTTGCAACAGGCCGAACAGGAAGCTGCCGAAGTACGAGCCGGCGCCGATGCATATGCCCGACAAGTGCTGGAAGAACTCGATGAGCGTCTGAGCAAGCTGCTCACAAGCGTGCGGAATGGTCTGCACGCTCTAGATGAACGTCAACCAGGCGCTTGACAACCCTCCGCCCTCTCGCCTATAATTTGGCGCTTGTGGCGGAGCCAATGGCGCGCCACAGGTGATTGCTATGACTGCATTACGGTTTAATCTCGCGCAGTTATTGCGCGAAGAAATGGGAGCGCGACGTGACATCTCGTTCACCGAAGTGGCATTGCCGCTCGATGATGAGTTGACGCTGCGGAATATTACCGGACGCCTGCGCTTGACCCGTACCGCAGCCGGTGTGTATGCCCAGGTAACCGTACATGGGATTGTGACACTGACATGCGTTCGCTCATTAGAACCGTTTGATTACGAGCTTGATCTCGACTTCAGCGACCAGTTTTATGCGGTGGTCGATGTGGTCAATGGGCATCGATTACCACAACCGGTAGAGGATGATCCGTTTATGCTCGATGAGCTGCACCATATTGATGTAGGTGAGGCAATTCGGAGCTACGCGCTGATTAACCTACCGATGAATCCGGTGGCACCAGCTTACCGTGATCAACCGGTCAACTATACCGTTGAGTCAGAAGGCATTGAAGAAGAAGACACCACCACCGATGAGCGCTTTGCTGCGCTGCGTGAATGGGTGGAACGACAACGCAATCAACACTGAGGAGTAACGAAACGATGGGTGCAGTACCAAAACGAAAAGTTTCGCGCCACCGGCGCGGCAACCGACGACAACATTTAGCACTGACGCCACCGGTCCTGGTGACATGCCCGCGCTGTGGTGAGCTGATGCGGGCACATCGCGTCTGCCTGTCTTGTGGGTATTACAAGGGCCGGCAGATCCTCAAAGTAGGTGCCGAATAAGTAACCACACCAGTGCAATGCAGAGGTGGTTTCACAGGCATAAGGGGGGCTGTACGCCGAGATGATCGGGCCGGCAGCCCTTCAGTGTATGATAGAAAGGTCGCGAGGGTGAGTAGGGAACGTTATGCGGCAGTAATTGGCTGGGGAATGGCCGTGCCCAATCGCTTGGTTACTAATGATGATTTAGCGCAACGGATCAATACTTCTGACGAGTGGATCCGTACTCGCACCGGTATTCGTGAACGTCGGGTGGCTAGCCCGGGCGAAAGCACTTCGACATTCGCGACTACTGCTGGCCACGAGGCGCTCGAGATGGCCGGTATCTCGCCGGCAACAATCGATACGGTGATTGTCGCGACCTGTACCCCCGACCGGCCCTTCCCCGCTACTGCTTGCACCGTGCAAGCAAATCTGCAAATCCCACGTGCTACTGCGTTTGATCTAGCAGCAGCATGTAGTGGCTTTGTCTACGGTTTGACGGTCGCAACCAGCCTCATTAAGAGCGGTGTGAGCCGTCGGTTGTTACTGATCGGCGCCGACATCTTTACCCATTATATTAACTGGAACGATCGCAATACCTGCGTCCTGTTTGGTGATGGCGCCGGAGCTGTCGTCCTTGAGGCAACCGATGAGCCGTTGGGTCTGATCGCTTCCAACCTGAGCGCCGACGGTAACCTCGAAGACCTAATGGCCGTTGACGCCGGGGGTACTCGTATGCCACTTACGACTGAACTGCTTGCCGAAGGCCGACAGTATGTTTACATGAACGGGCGCGAGATTTTTAAGCACGCTGTGCGGGAGATGAGTGAGTCGGCATTGCAAGTGGTACAGGCTGCCGGGTTGACCATCGATGATATTGCGCTCGTAATTCCCCATCAGGCGAATGTGCGCATTATTGATGCCGTAGCACGACGTCTGGAAGTACCGCCTGAGCGGGTGATGATCAATCTCGACCGGTATGGAAACACATCGGCGGCTTCGATCCCAATTGCTCTCTACGAAGCAGCTCAACAGGAACGGATCAAGGCCGGCGATTATGTCTTGATGACCGCTTTCGGCGGTGGTCTAACGTGGGGATCAGGGATCGTGCGTTGGGGACGGCCGAGTCGGTAACGGCCACCATCACAACTGTTTGACCAAAGTAAGTGCATGCTGGCGCACAGCAAGGGGTACTCTGCGCCGGTAGGGAAGGAGAAGGCGAGTATATCATGAGCATCGCATGGGTATTTCCGGGTCAGGGATCGCAAGTGGTTGGCATGGGACGCGATTTGATCGCAGTATCACCGGCAGCGCGTCAAATCTTTGCAATAGCAGACGAGACGCTCAATTTTGGGTTGAGTGAATTATGTTTTAGTGGGCCGGAGACCGACCTTACTGCAACCGAGAATGCCCAACCCGCATTGCTGACGACAAGTATCGCTTTACTGGCAGCACTGCGCGAAGTATCAGGTGACCGCTTAGAACCACCGATTGCCGTTACCGGTCATAGTTTAGGTGAATACTCAGCGTTAGTAGCCGGTGGCTCGCTCGACTTCGTTACTGCGCTTCGCCTCGTGCGCCGACGCGGTGAGTTGATGGCCGCCGCCCACGAAGGCGGTATGGCAGCCGTTATTGGGCTTGATGCCGATGTACTCGAACAGATTTGTGATGAAGTCAGTGCTACTCTCCAGGAACATGGCGTGTCACAAAGTACTGTGGTGATTGCGAATTACAATGCACCTGACCAACTAGTCATCAGCGGAACCTCGGTCGCCGTCGAACACGCTAGCTTGCTGGCAAAAAGTCGTGGCGCCAAACGGGTGATTCCGCTCAAAGTCAGTGCAGCCTTCCATTCACCACTCATGGTTGATGCCGCTGAGGGGATGGCTAAGGCTATCGCCGAAGTCTCGGTCCGCGATCTCGAGATTCCGTTGATTGCCAATGTAACTGCCGAGCCGATCCGCTCAGCCGATGATGTACGCCGTGAGATCGTCGCGCAAGTAGTGGCCCCGGTGCGTTGGATTGCATCAGTTCGTTATATGGTGGCAATGGGGGTCGAAACCTTTATCGAAATCGGACCGGGTCGAGTATTAACCGGCTTGATCCGTCGGATTGCACCAGAAGCGCGGTTGATCAATATCGCGACATTTGAGGATATACGAGCACTCACTGTAATGCAGCCGGTGTAAAGATTGCTATGGAGTTACAGGGACAAGTCGCCATTATTACCGGCGCCGGTCGCGGGATCGGGCGGGCAACTGCCCTTGAGCTAGCCGCTGCCGGTGCCCGTGTGTTGATCAACTATCAGCATAGTGCTGCGGCGGCTACGCAATTGGCAGCCGACATCATTGCCAACGGCGGCGATGCCCTCACGTATCAGGCAAATGTCTCCGATGAACAAGCGGTGCAAGGGATGGTGCAGGCTGCCCTTGATCGGTGGGGTCGGATCGATATTCTCATCAACAATGCCGGAATTACCGCAGATGCACCGCTGGCTCGCCTGCGTCCTGAACAATGGCAGCAAGTACTCGACATCGATCTCACCTCGGTGTTTTTGTGTTGTCGCGCTGTTACGCCAACTATGCGAGCAGCCGGTTATGGTCGCATTGTATCGGTCAGTTCACTAGCAGCACTAGCCGGTAATGTTGGTCAAACCAATTATGCTGCTGCGAAAGCCGGGATTATTGGTCTGAGCCGATCATTGGCCCGGGAAGTCGCCCGTGAAGGCATTACCGTCAACATCGTCGCGCCCGGTTATATTGAGACCGATATGGTAGAGACGGTGCCCGAAGCATTACGCGCATGGGCACTACAAGCGATTGCCATCGGTCGGTTTGGCTATCCTGAAGAGGTTGCCGCTGCTATCCGATTTCTTGTCTCACCGCGTGCCTCGTACATCACCGGCCATGTCTTAACCATAGACGGTGGCTGGGTAATGCCATAGCCAACGATACTCATAGGCAACGTACCTGTTGGGTTATCGTAAACATAGCAGGGCGAATGTCAGACAAACCGCCCCTTCTTTATAATTCGACGCATGACAGAACCGTAGGTATACGTATGATCGACTTCAGTGGACAAGTAGCAATTGTCACCGGCGGTTCGGGCGGTATTGGGCAAGCAATTGTACGAGGTTTAGCGCGATACGGTGCCCGCGTTCTCGTTGGATATTACCACAACGAACAAGCTGCAATTGACACAGTTGCCGCGGTGCAGAATTCCGGTGGTGACGCCCAAGCACTTGCTATCGATGTACGTGAAGTCGACAGTGGCAATGCACTAGTTGCGGCAGCCATTGAACGATGGGGACGAGTTGACATCTTAATCAATAGTGCGGGGATTGCCAATTATGGACCGTTTGGTGAGATAAGCAGCGAACGCTGGCGACAAACCATTCAGACCAACCTAAGTGGGGTGTACCATACCTGTCGCGCCGTCTTGCGACCGATGATGCAACAACGCTACGGCCGGATCATCAACATAGCGGCCTTGTACGGTATATCAGGCTTTCCCGGCCAAGCTGACTTTGCAGCAGCAGCCGGCGGTATCATCGGCCTCACCCGATCCCTCGCCCGTGAAGCGGCCCCGTGGCAAATTACGGTCAATGCCGTCGCACCGGGGATGATCGAAACGGAACTGATAAACGTGATCCCCCCGGCGATCCAGCAGTGGAGTACCGGGATCATTGCCTTGCGCCGGTTGGGCAAACCGGAAGAGGTCGCTGCAGCGGTTCTCTTTCTCGCCTCGCCAGTTGCCTCGTACATTACCGGACAGACGCTGATGGTCGATGGTGGGTGGACGATGGCCTAATAACATATATTAAAAAACACAGATGCGGCAGATACCTGCCGCACCTGTGACTAGAAGCTAAACCTATTACCTACCTACCACCATACAGAGGCCGCTGCTTCGAGAGTTCATCAGGGCTACCAGAGAGTGACAACCACCGTACCCGCACAGATCCTTTAGCTGCTCTGCCTTCAGCAGATATTGCGCCGGGCCAGCTTTTGCTATCGGATAACCTCACCATCTAGCGTGGGATAGCAGCTCCTTCTTCCCCAACGCGGTGAGTTTGTGTGGGAAGCAACCGTATGGCTCGCAGAGCATCCGATTACTCAGCAGTAATCTGGCGCTTGTCTGTTCGTCTCCCCGCCGCTCATCATCATTACATTTTTCATATATTGATGAGGGCGTTTCCCCGAACTTACGCTATACCTCTCTCAACTTACCCACACATAACCTTTTACATTAGAGGTATAGCGCTTGCCTTCCGGTTGCATGTAAGTGATTGTGTTCCCTCCTTTGCTTTTTGATGTCCTCTCGAAGCTACGGCCTTATCATAGCACTACAACAGTGTAGAATCAAGTAGCTTATCGTAATTTAACGATGATAAAACACAATTATTTCTACGATAAGCGATCGTATAGTTAAAAAACCATGAAGAATCGCCCGCAAATCATGGCAGTGTTGTAAAACATTTTTAGCCTTACGACCCCTGATCGGCCAAAATCCGAGTGGTCACAGCTTTCCCGGATAACAGAACCAGCGGGATTCCACCACCCGGATGCGTGCCGCCTCCGACAAAATAGAGCTGCTTGATGCGACGGGCACGGAGAGGAGGACGGGCAAAGGCAGCAAAGGGGGAATTGGAACTCAGACCATAAATAGCACCGAACGCTGTGTTGTAGCGTTGAGCTAAATCACGCGGTGTCCAATAGTATTCGTAGCGGATCGCCTGACGTAAACCGGACAAACCCATTACCTCAAGTTTGGCGATGATATGGTCGCGATACGCCGGCATTACAGCTTCCCAATCGATCCGACCATCATCGGCAGGCGCATTCACCAGCACGAACAAATTCATATGACCGGGAGGGGCATGGGTTGGATCGGAACGGCACGTAGCAGCGATGTAGATGGTCGGATCGAGTGCTGGACGACGATCTTGCACGATGGCACGAAACTCGGATGGATAGTCGGCGCTGAAGAAGATGGTATGATGCGCCAATGTGGGAAAATCCCCTTCAACCCCAAGGAAGAGGACAACTCCGCTGTACGAAGGTTCACACCGGGCCAACCGAGTCGCTTCGCGCTGACCGCCGGGAATGAGGTGGGTGTAGGCGTACTGCGGATCGGCGTTAATAACTACCGCGGCTGCTGGCAGGACACCACCATGAGCCAACCGTACTCCACGTGCATATCCCTTCTCAACGATTACTTCACTGACCGGTGTTGTGGTACGCACTTCAACCCCGAGTTCGGCAGCCAACCTGCCCAGAGCGACGGCTAACTGGTACATACCACCGCGTACATACCAACCACCTTCTGCTAACTCGATATAGGAAATAAGGGTGAACGTAGCCGGCGATACATAGGGAGACGATCCGTTGTAGGTGGCGTAACGGTTGAAGAGCTGGCGCAAATGCGGGCTACGAAAAAACGAGCGTACAGCAGCATCAACGCTGCGCAACGCATCGATACGAAATGCGTGACGCACCATTGATAGCGTGATTAATTCACGCAGCCCATCGAACGGACGGAGTAAAAAGGGGCCGGCAACCGCATCGTAGATCCGTGCAGTATGGGCCATAAACTGAAAAAAGTGGGGCACATCAACCGGGCTAATGCGCTCGATCTCTTGCACCAATTGTGGCAGACGCTGCCAGGCATCAAAGCGAGTACCATCGGGCCAGAAATAGCGACACGTCGGCTCAATCTGTGCCAGACAGAGATAATCTTCCATCCGGCGTTGGGCAAACGCAAATAAATCACGAATAACCCATGGCATGGTCAACAACGACGGACCGGTATCGAAGGTATAGCCAGCGGCCTGATGAAGATTCAGCTTCCCGCCGAGTCGTTCGTTCTTTTCACACACGATAACGTGCCGGCCCCGTGCCGCAAGACGGATTGCAGCAGCTAAGCCACCTAAGCCCCCACCCACAATGACAATCGGGAGTCCCATTATCTGCATCACCCATCTAGACACAACAAAACGGTGCGAAGAAGCTGTGCATACGGTGGGCTAATCGCAA
The DNA here is from genome assembly GCF_056331925.1 of Chloroflexus sp. Taxonomy (NCBI): domain Bacteria; kingdom Bacillati; phylum Chloroflexota; class Chloroflexia; order Chloroflexales; family Chloroflexaceae; genus Chloroflexus; species Chloroflexus sp. The sequence goes on along the minus strand of NZ_JBWGQH010000008.1, from coordinate 105,695 downwards.
CCCTTATCGCAACGCTCAGCGTCTTCGCACCGTCATATGACGCTTTCACACGCTAAAACCGACCCGACCGCGCTGACCCGGAATTTGCGCACCGAAGACACTTGGCGGCAACTTGAAGCCGTGCGCCTCGAGGCGAGGAGTAAACTTAGGCCGGACACCGGTAGGACGCAATTCGGCCATGATTTTGCCTTCCGGCGTCTTGCCCAATATCTCAAGCTTAAAGATATCTTGCAAGACAACAGTATCACCCTCCATACCCTGCACTTCGGTAATATAGGCCACCTTACGTGAACCGTCTTCCAACCGGGTTTGCTGCACGATCAGGTCAATAGCCGAGGCAATCTGCTCACGAATCACGCGTAGCGGCATATCCATACCGGCCATCAGCGACATCGTCTCCATACGAGCAATCGCATCGCGCGGCGTATTGGCGTGGAGGGTGGTGAGTGAACCGTCGTGACCGGTATTCATAGCCTGGAGCATATCGAGTGTTTCGCCACCACGACACTCACCGATTACGATCCGTTCGGGGCGCATACGCAGCGAGTTAATCACCAGATCGCGAATCGTCACCCGACCGGTACCATCGATCTCCGGTGGTTTTGCTTCGAGGCGCACTACATGATCTTGAGCCAACTGCAACTCAGCGCTGTCTTCAATCGTGATAATACGCTCATCTTCAGGGATAAAGTTCGATAGCACGTTGAGCAAAGTTGTTTTACCTGAACCGGTACCGCCGGCCACCACAATATTCAACCGTGAGACCACGCAGGCGCGCAAGAACTCGGCCATTTCGGCGGTCATCGAACCAAAGCGGATCAGGTCTTCGACCTTAAGCTTATTCTTCGAGAACTTACGAATCGTGATCGTCGACCCATCAATCGCGCACGGCGGGATAATCGCATTAACACGCGAACCATCAGGTAAGCGGGCATCGACCATTGGCCACTTACGGTCGATACGACGACCAAGTGGACGAATAATGCGGTCGATTATCTTCATCACGTGCTCATCGGAGGCAAACCGCACATCCGAGAGTTTCAGCTTACCCTTCTGCTCGATATACACTTTGTGAGGTCCGTTGACCATAATCTCAGAAATACTATCGTCATCGAGCAACGGTTGTAATGGGCCAAAACCGAACAACTCATCGCACACCATTGCGAAGAGTTTCTTGACATCTTGATCGGACAGGTTCACATTAGCCTGCTGATAGATCCGCGCAAACCGTTCCTGCAATAGACGTTCGGTTTCAGGCGAACGCTTCAACTCAGTCTGGCTACCGAGTGAAGCTTGAATACGGTCAACGATCCAGAGTGACAGTTCGAGCATCCGCTTCTGGTCGTTCGCCGGAGTCGCATCTTGGACGGTTGGACGCACCGGAGCGGGGGTAGAAGCTACCGGCGGAGGCGGGACTGGAGCTGGGGTCACGGCAGACGCTGCCGGTGGAGGAGGCGTGGCAACAGCCGGAGCAGGATCGGGCTGAGGCGTACTACCGGTAAGACGCTTGAGCAGTGACATAACGAAACAACCTCCTTAGCCGAGCTTGACGAAATACGCTTCGCAGGCACGATCGATCAATTCACGTGACATTGCCGGCGGAATGCCACGGTATTTTGCTTCATCAAGAATTTGGTCGCAAAGATCACGAGGATGACAAGCGCGTAATTCACGACCAACCTTCATATAATGCTCTTGAATGAGGTAGCGCAAGCCATCATCGCTGTATGGGATGCGTTTACTCTTACACACCAATTGAAAAATGGCACGAAACTCGGTTGGTGTTGGGTTTGGCACTTCAATTTTATGACGAATGCGCCGGAGGAAAGCGTCATCAACCAAATCTTTCGGATTGAGGTTCGTAGAAAAGACAATTAAGACATCAAACGGCACCTGAATTTTCTTGCCGGTTTGCAGAGCAAGAAAATCAACTTTCTTCTCCAATGGTACAATCCAACGGTTCAGCAAATCTTGCGGACGGCACTTCTGGCGGCCAAAGTCGTCGATTAGGAAGAGGCCACCGTTCGCCTTCATCTGAAATGGTGCTTCATAGACCTTCGAGACCGGATCGAAGATCAATTCAAGCTGTTCAAGTTCTAGTTCACCACCAACCATCACCCGGGGCCGCTTACACACCACCCAGCGTGCATCAGGATAGGTTGTGGTTGGCACGGCAGGCCCACTGAACGGTAAAGGTGGAATATCGGTGTGTCCAACTTCATTTACCTGCACGACCTGATGGTTGAGTGGGTCGAAGACTTTGATAATCTGCCCATCGACTTCCACCGCATACGGAATAATGACCAAGCCACCAAGGAGATTGGCGATCCCTTCGGCGATGGTCGTCTTTCCATTACCGGGCGGCCCGTAAAGGAAGAGTGACCGCGCAGAGTTAGCGGCCGGACCAATCTTGTCGAGCATCTTCTCACTCACCACCAGATGGCTAAAGGCTTTACGGATAGTCGCCTGATCGATCACCAATTCGCCAATACTCTGCCGTAACGTCACTTCTACATACTGTTGTAACGGCACCGGGGCCGGACCGGCGTACTGATTACGGTCGATCACCTCGTGTACTTTATTCCGACCTTTAGCAGTAATTACATACTGAAATGAGCGCTCGCTGAACCCCCCTTCAGCCCCAATAATATCGACATACTCTTCCAGCTTAAGAAACTCGAGAACTTTATCAATGACACCAAGAAACGGCAGCTTCACTGTCTCTTCTAGTTTCTGGCCGGTAATTGCGCCGGAAAAATAGATCACTTTCAGAATATGATCGGTCAAAAACCCCATTGACAACCCTGTCTCAGCGATGGTCGTGGGCTGAGGTGGAATATTCGGCATCTGTTGTGCCGGTGTGCCGGGCGTCGTTACCGACGGATTAACTTCATGCAGACGGAAGTTCATAACTCACCCTCTCTGCCGCAACGCCGGGCAAGTAATATCTTGGGGCTGGCAGTGACCTTAAACTAGCCAATCATCAGCTCGCTAGAGGTAGTATAGCGAGCTAAACGAGTGAGCGCAAGGGGAAGCCGGCGAGCGAGCGACAAACCCACTCACCGGCTAAGGCACTATTCTTCGAGTGTATCATCATCGTCGGCGATATCTTGATCGATTTCGTCCAAACCGACTTCATCTTCCTCATCGCCGCCGATATATTCTTCGTCAAGGGTCTCCGGCTCTTCGACCAACTCTTCTTCGTCGAGGACATCTTCGTACTCATCAAAGCGGAACGAAGAGAGAATAGTCGCACCTTCGCCAAACTTGCCGGGGAATGAGACTCGTCCGCGCTGGCTCGGATCCTGATAGATCTCGCGGATGAGGATCCGCACATTGCGCGAGTCAGCCTGAACCACGGCAGCGAGATAGCGATTCCCACCGTTTATCAGCTCAACGAGCCGATGACTCAGCTTAGGTTCGACACGCCCGATCAGATTACCGTCGAGATCGACGACGTAGACCATCTTACCCTCAACGCGCAGTTCAACCTTCTCGCCGGTAATCAGTGCATCAACGGTGGGGCCACGCTGCACATCGACCAGCGAAGTCAGTGCCGTGCGGCCGGTTTCGGTAATGAACATCCGCATATCAACTTGCTGGCGCGTCGAGCGCGTAACCGGTGCTTCGGTAATGCCACGCGCCAACAACGACTCAAGGCGAGCGACATTTTTACGGGCAATCGGATTCGATGCATTCAGGCGCAGCGCATTCTGATACGCGCGATAACTTTCGGCATACTTACCGAGTTCAAATAACGCTTTACCGAGGCGATTATACGTCTCGGCATCTTCGACCACGCGCAGCAACTGTTGGTTTAACTCAGCCGCTTCTTGCCAGCGATTCAACGCCGCCAGTTCAATCGCTTTTTCTTGGAGACGGCGGCGAATCCGCAACTTTTCATCTTGCTTCGACAAGGTCATACTCCTTGCATCTCTAGTGGTGTGATAACACAGCGCTCCCATTGATCGCCACTCGTTGGCACCACGAGCGACGACAGCGTGATTCTATTTGATGAGAGCGACCACTCGGTTAGCGCGGTTGAACCGTCTCGGCCTGTTAGTCGAGCAACGGCACACCTTGCAATGACCACGGACTGGTAGCAGTAATCTTGACTGAAACCAACTGGCCGGTCAGATCGGCGGGATGGGAAAAGAAGACCAGCCGATTACCGGGAGTACGGCCACGCCACTTCCCCTTGCTTTCACCTTCAACCAACACCTCAACCGTCTGACCGAGGAAGTGAGCCATGCGCTCGGTAGCAATTTGTTCTTGCAACTGTTCAAGACGGCGGCGACGTTCCTCTTTAACGTCGGGTGGCACTGCCAGCGCCGGATCCTGCTCTTGCTCGGCGGCACGCGTTCCAGGACGCGCCGAGAAAGCTGCGATATGCACTTTATCAAAGCCGATCTCGGCGCAGAGTTCCATGGTCTGGCGAAAATCCTCTTCGGTTTCACCGGGATGACCAACGATAATATCGGTGGTCAGCGAAATATGCGGAATCGCGGCACGAATCTTCGCGATCAACGACTTATAGCGGGCCACCGTATAGCCACGTCGCATCAGCTTAAGAACGCGGTCAGAACCAGCCTGCACCGGCAAATTGATTTCTGGTTGGCAACGCGGCAAGCGCGCCACCGTCTCGATCAAGCGGTCGGTCATCCAGGCCGGATGCGAGGTAAGGAACCGCAACCGGAGCAGACCGGGGATTGGATCGACCGCCTCGAGCAAATCAGCCAGCTCAGGCCGTCCGGGGAGATCGTGGCCCCAGGAGTCGACAATCTGGCCGAGTAGCGTAATCTCCTTAGCACCACGCGCTACAATCCGCCGTACCTCCTCGACGATTTCGGGCAACGGGCGGGATCGCTCACGGCCTCGGCGGAGTGGAATAACACAGTACGAGCATGTCATATTGCAGCCATACTGGATCGGTACATGCACCGAGACCGGTGGATGGCTCCAGTCCCGCACCGGCAGCGCCGGTTCATCGAGGGTATAGATCGGGTTCGGAGCTAGTGCCACTACTTCATCGACCGCCGACGGTGAGACAAAATGATCGACCATTGGCAACTGCTCGGCGAAGATCGAGCGGTTATTCGGGCCAACCATACACCCCCAGAGCACAATCTTGGTATCGGGATAGGACCGCTTCACCCGCACCAACTCGCCGAGTTTGCCCAGAATCCGCTCTTCGGCAGAAGCGCGTACACTGCATGAATTCAAGACAATAAAGCTCGCCTCTTCGGGCCGTGCAGCCGGGCTATAGCCGACACCTTGCAAAGCCGCTTCAAGGCGTTCTGAATCGGAGATATTCATTTGACAACCGACCGTCCATACATAATAGCGCCGCTCACGCGGCGTCTGATCACGGTCAGGACGGGGGCGTTGTTCAAAAAAGATCACATCCTGCATGGAACCGTTACCAAACGATGATGGGAAGTCCGCACTTCACACTCTGGTCGGCAGCCTCACGGAGTACCTCAAGGCAGCGGAAGGCATCAGAACGAGGCGAAACGCCGGCCTTGATCAACTGCGGGGCCAATTCCGACAACTCACGCAACAACTGCACCGACGAGCCAAAAAATGCCTGATCCTCTTCGCCATCGTCATCTTCAAAGGGCAAATAGATCGGATCGGCGAAATCAACCGGCAGATAGTAACTATTAATGCCCTGGAGATTGATCAGATGACGATAGCGACTCGACACCAGTTCATCCCAAACATCAGTCACCGCTCGGTCGAGATCGTCGTCAAGGACAGGCCCGTCGGCGATAATTGGGGCTAAGTCATTACCCCGCTCAAGATGGGCGGCCATACGGGCTAATTGATAGAGCGCACCCATCGTCTCAATGGAACCTTCCCAGATCTCAACACCGGGCTGGCTCACGAGATCGATATCAATGCCAAGCTCGCGCAGTTGATCCTGCACGGCAGCAACACTTTCGTACTGTTCTTCGTACTCTTCGCGATCCTCGTCAGGTCGCACCATAATTAACGACGCAACCGCCAGATCGAGTTCGGCGGGGGCATGGCTAGACATAGGTTTCTCCTCACTGAGCACTTGTTGTGCATACAACAGTATACCATAACAAAATGCGCAGTGCGATCAACGCTATGATACCCTTACCGTAGTCCAACAACTAACGGTAGAGGGTAATACTACGGTAACGTACATGCTTAGGATTATGAGCGAGGCGATAAGACGTGAAAGGAGATGATGTCGGCATGGAACACACTCATAATACATTAACCGTATATGAACTTCAGTACAGAACACCATCACGAAAAACACATGCACTGACATTATTTGGTCTAGTCAGTATTCCTTATTTTTCCCAGATCTTTTTAAGTTTCTTACTGTGGCAACAACCGATCCCGCACGAATGGCTCATCGGGGAATGGTTGATTAATTATCAAGGTGGGTTTGTAAGACGAGGATTACCTGGCGAAATCATCTTCCAGATCACCCAGAGATTATCGATTCCAACCGCCCAACTCACTATTCTCGTGCAAACCACAATTCTAACCGTATTTTTTATCTTAACCTATTACCTTATCCGCACAACCGAGCTATCACCTATAACATTTACGCTATTATTCTCACCAGCATTTCTCTTGCTTTCATTTTATACATGGCCACACCTCGGCGTTCGTAAAGAGCTAGTCTTGGAAATTATCCTCCTTCTCGTTATTCTTAGTTTGAGATTATCAAAGAGACCACTACGATTTCTACCAATATGGGTTGGTGGAGCGAGTATTGTCGCAGTACTGTCTCATGAGATGTTAGTGCTTTTTTTACCGTATATCATCGCGGCTACCATTATCTACGAACGGGATTTTGGTCCATTGTCACGATCTACAACCGTTGCCTTACTACCGGCGGTGTTAATCGGTGGACTCATCGTTCGATCACCACAGGCAAACACAGATACTATCAATGCGATTTGCAGCTCAATTCAACCAATTCCCACACGGGATTGTATGATGCTTGGCGAAGTGCTCGGTGCTATTTCTTTTTTAGAGCTAAGCACCGAGCAAGGTATCGAGTTTGTTAGACTATTCACTACGCCTGAAACAAGTGTTGTCTACCTCATCACCGGTTTCATGAGTTTCATCCCTATTATTGTTGTTATTACTGCATACCGATTATGGCAATGTATACCACGACGAGGATTGGCAGCCATTATCATGTTCATCGGAATATCGCTACTATCCACCGTTCCACTAATGATTGTTGCAGCAGATTATGGCCGATTCATCAATATTCATGTAACATGCCTTACATTCTTGCTCATATGGCTTATCCAAGAAATACCAAATCGTATGACATATCTACCTCAACACCATGCCCTGCTATCTTGGATAGCAGCCATTGTGTTTGTTGTAAGCTGGCGTTTGCCAATGTGGTTGCTGTTTGCTACCTACAGCAATGCATTCCCGCTTTTCAAATTGTTTACCGAATCCGTCAGGAATTGAAGAAAACAGCATAGCAGTAGTCAAAACCACTGCTATGCTGTGAGAGAACATATACTCAGCCTAATACCGCTCAAACACCGGTTCGACCACATCCATCGCTCCATCAAACTCATCGGTTTCACCCATCGCGCTGGCAAGCTCGGGGTTGTATACAATTGCAATCGTCACCCGCGGCAACTCATTAGCAATTGCCTTCACGGCCGCCAACATCGGACGTATGGTGGAACCTTCCAGCATCGCCGGGACCTTCATCGCGATGAGGTCGTCGCCATTCTCATTCCGAATTATCAACTGTTGCACGCCCGGCTCGTTGATCAGCTCACGAAAACGAGCGAGCAAGCGCCAGCTCTGAATAAGTTCAATTGCGATGTTCATAGCCCCTCCTGCGCCGCGCTGGCGCCTTTGGTAACGACTCCCCGCTATCCTATAGCGTAGCTGAGCAATAGCCCTTTGCGTGAAACGAACTCTTCACCTGCGGTACAGATACTTTAATCATCAATATTTTATATCTAAATTATATCCCGCTTTTCTGAATCTTTACGCCTAAAATGTTTGACATCGAAGCAAGCAGCAGCTTATAATGTTGCCGTATCCGCCGCTCTGTATGCAGAGGGAGCTAGCGAGCAGCATGAAAACCTCTGTGAAACTCCGCAACCTCACCATCACAATCTGTGTAACAATACTGATGGTACTGACAGCCCTACCACAACTTCCGGCTAGTGCAGCACCGTTAGGTCAAACGATTGATTTTGTTTGGACACCAACATCTGCAACCGTCAGCGGTCAAGCCGGTCAAGTTTCGATTTCGGTTAATACCAACCTGCAAAATCGTGGCGTGTCCGATACGTTTGGGATCACAGCAACGCTGCCGACCGGCTGGAGCGGTTTTACGATTTCGCCCGGACAACCTATTGCTATCGCAGCGAACGCAACGCAAAACTTTACCTTTTTCTTCGATATTCCGCCAAGTGCGGTGCCGGGGAACTACACCATTGATGTTTTTGCTTTTCGTACCAGTACTCCCAGCGTGACTGCCCTTTTCCGTATTATCGTGCAAGTGGTCGCTGCTACACCGACACCAACACCTATTCCAACTTCTACCCCATTAGCACGAGCTGTTTGTGTCGATGGTTTTGAACCTGACGATATGCCGGCCCAAGCGAAACGGATCGACGTGCAGATTCCGCAAGAGCATGTGATTTGCCCAACCGGCGATGAGGATTGGCTCTACTTTGGCGGTGTCGCGGGCAAGGTTTACACCATTGATATACCGGTGATGCAATCGGGGATCGATCTCTCGCTCGAATTGCTCGATAGCCAGCTTAACCGATTGGCCTTTAACGATGATTTCTACAACCGCGATCCGGCCAATCCTAACCCACGTGATACGCGGCCACGTATTACGTTCCGTAGTCCGACTGATGGCAGTTATTACATTCGAGTGCGTGACACTGCCGGGAGGGGTGGCAACGATTATTCGTATGTCATTGTTTTGATCGATGAGAGCAATGGCCCAACGCCAATGCCTGCCGAGACGGTCTGTCTGGATATATTTGAGCCAGACGGGTTGCCTGAGCAAGCACGTCTGATTACGTCTAATGAGGTGCAAGAAAATCGCCGTCTCTGTCCGACCGGTGATGCCGATTGGGTGATATTCTTTGCAAAGGCCGGTAAACGTTATGTGATCTACACCGATACCCGGCGGTATCGTGGACCAAATACGGTTAACAGTGACACCCAAGCAGGAGCCGACACGGTGCTGGTGCTGGCCGATCGTGATGGCGTGAGTATTCTCGATATCAACGATGATATGCCGGGAGGAAATACGCTCGATTCGCAAATTGAGTTCTCACCGAAAGTTGACGGCTTCTATTTCGTTCAAGTGAAGAATGTCGGTGATATCGGCAACCAGTTTATTCGTTACGATCTGGTGTTGCTCCTTTGTCTACCGGGCCAAACTGATTGCCGGCGCCCAGACACACCGTTGCCCGGTTTGCCGGCCAATCCAGGGTCACCTCCGGCCACTGCGACACCGATCAGGGCACCAAGCACACCCATACCTACACCCACACCAGCGCCCTAGGCAAGCACAGATCAATGCCGGTGCAACCTTTTAATCCTGTTGGAATATTGGCCGGGCTAGCCGAACAGCTTGGTCCGCGCCGTGCCACTTCTACAGCAGAAGCAGTGGCAGCAGCTCAGATTAATGCCCGCCTGCGACAGGCGGGCTTCAGCGTGGACACGCGTTCACTCCCGGCAGTTGATCACCCAGGGGTGCGTTTTAGACCGGTAGCTGTATGGTTGATCGCCGTTACGGTGTTAAGTGGTTGGCTTCCGGTGGCAGGTATTGTGCTCGTCCTTTGGCTGGTGGCAGTCTTGTGTGCCGATGCTTTGGCTACCCCACTACCGGTGTTGCGCCGACAGCGCATGAGTCAGAATATTATTGCAGCCCTACCCATCGCTGTTACTGACATCGATAAGCCGAGTCAACCACGCTGGCGTTTAGTTATCGTTGCACCGCTCGACACACCCCCAGCATGGCGCGGCATATCTCACTTGATCGCACCAACGACAGAAGGTTTGTTAATACGGCTGGTATTCACCAGCTTACCGCTCGTCAGCGCGACTACTGCGGCTTGGACGATCTGGCAGTGGTCGTTGCTGATTGTTGCGCTACTCGGTGCCATAGGTTGGCTTTGGGCTACTTATCGACCAATAGAGCTAATGGAGCCTGATGGTGGGATCGCGGCGCTGGCGGCGCTATTGATTGCCGGTCATCATCTTCACGGGTTACGTCACGTGGAAGTGTGGGCGGTGACTATCGGTGCTGCCTATTGTGACCAACACGGTATCAAGACGTTACTTACCCGTTACCCGTTCGATCCGCGGAATACGTTCGTGATCGGCTTAGGACCGTTAGCATGTGGTCAATTGGCAATTATCAGCCGTGACGGTGTATTGCGGCACGAACGGGCTGATCAGTTTTTGTATCAACTGGCGATGATGGCGGATCAGACCGATCCGGTGATCGATCTCGAACCACGCACATTGGCAGTCCGTGACGAGCTACTCGCACCGTTTCGGCAACGACATTTTCGCACGTTGAGCATCCGCGCTATCGCCGATAGCAGGTATGAGTACGATCCGTCGTTAGCCGAACGGGCGGCACGATTAATCGGTGCGATTGCCCGTGCCCTTGATAATGAGCCAGAGCGATGATTTACCTCTTCTACGGAGCAAATGAATTGGCGCGTAGCGAAGCGCTGGCTGAATTACGGTCGCATCTGCCGGCTGACGTTGCCGATCTGAATGTAAGTGTGCTTGACGGGCGGAAACTGACGATTGAACAACTCGTTGCGGCCTGCGAAGCGCACCCGTTTTTGACCGACCGGAGACTGGTGATTGTTTACGATGCCCTCAAACACAGTAAGGCAGGCAAAGCACGTGAGGAACTACGTGACTATTGCGCACGGGTACCGCCGACGTGTGATTTGGTGTTTGTCGAACAGGAAGATATTGACCGACGACACCTTCTCTTCACCTATCTGAGCAAACATGGTGTGGTGCGCGAATTTCCACTGCTCAGCGGTTCGGAACTGTTGCACTGGATTGGTCAGCGCGCTCGTTTGCTGTCGGTGACGATTGAACCGACAGCAGCGCAGCGACTGGTCGATTTAGCCGGTAATGATAGTCGTACCTTAGTGAATGAGCTGGCGAAATTAGCCAGTTATGTTGGGAGGGGTGGCAAGATCGATCAAGCAGCAGTTGACCGACTGGTTACCGATCAGCAAGAGCAAAATCTGTTTGCGTTTATCGATGATCTGAGTGGAAAACGCTTAAGGGCAGCCTTGCGCGGCGCACGCGCACTTATCGAGGATGGTGAAGCTCCACACTACGTGTTGTTTATGCTGGCACGACAGATTCGGATTCTGTTGCACGTTAAGCAGCTCCTCGGCCAACGTCATCGGGCCGACGATATTGCCGGCGAGCTAGGATTAAAACCGTTTGTCGCACGGAAAGCAGCAGAACAGGCCCGTCATTTTACTGCGGCGGAACTGGTAACTGCGCATGACCGTCTGCTTGAACTCGACCATGCAATTAAGACCGGTAAGATGCAAGCAGAGACGGCACTTGAATTGTTTGTAGTGGAGATTTGTCAATCATCATCGACGACGGTACGACGTCGATAGTACGTGGGCCGCACCCTGTGCGGCCCGACCGGAATAAGAGGGGAAGGTTATGCTGCCGAACCGGCTTGAGCGGCCAAGGCAACTTTTTTGGCCTTTTGGGCTAAGCGCGACTTACGACGAGCGGCGTTATTTTTGTGGATAATCCCCTTTACAGCGGCCTTATCGAGCGTGCTATAGGCAGTGCGCAAAGCAGCTTCATCAACAACACCGCTCGCCAACGCGAGTTCGGCCTTCTTAATCATCGTCTTTACACGCGAACGATACGACTGATTGCGCAGACGCTTACGTGCGTCGCTCCGAATGCGCTTTTTTGCCGATTTTGTGTTCGCCAAGGTTAAACTCCTCGGATATAATTGGTGCGTTACTGATGACAAGTGAAGCGGCGAGCGCTTGCTCGCCGCGCTAGTTCTGAAGTATAGCATAGGAACGCCGACTGTGCAACTAAGGACCGTCCACCGCCGTCTCCGCACGCAACGTAACAGCTTGATTGTGATGGGCGGCTTTATGTTGAGCCGGATAACCGGTTTGATCCGCGACATGGTCGCTTCATACTATTTCGGTACTTCCGCCGAAATGGCCGCTTATGGGGCAGCGATTAGCACCGTCGACTTGCTGTACCTCGTGATTATTGGTGGGGCGCTTGGTAGCAGCTTTATTCCGGTATTCATTGAACTGTGGGAACGTGAGCGGCCAGAACGCGCATGGGAGCTGGTCAGTGCTGTAGTGACGTGGGCATTGATAGTTTTGTTAGTAGCCAGCACTGTTTTGTTTGTCGCAGCACCGTGGCTTGTCCCGCTGCTCTACGGCGGACAAGGCTTCACGAACACAACCCTCGACCTCATTGTCGCTATGACCCGCCTATTTCTCCTCTCACCACTCTTGCTCGGCCTTGGCGGACTAGCGATGGCGGCGCTGAATGCCCGTGACCGATTTACGATGCCAGCACTTGCCCCAAGCATTTACAATCTGGGGATTACCGGCGGAGCATTATTGGCGCCATGGGTTGGCATTTGGGGGATGGCATGGGGGGTCATCATTGGTGCGCTATGTTACTTGCTGATCCAGTTACCGGCACTATTCGAGCTAGGTATGCAACTGCGACCACAGTTGGGTCGCAATATGGCAGAACTCAGGAAAGTGGCGCAAGCGATGGGTCCGCGCGTGATTGGGCAAGCGGCGGCCCATCTGAGTATTGTTGCAACGTTAGCGTTAGCTGCCCGTCTGCCCGACGGTGATGCCAAACTAGCCGGATTACGTTGGGCCTATCAATTGATGCTGTTACCATACGGCGTCTTTGCGCTTAGTTTAAGCACCGTAGCTTTCCCACGGCTCGCCCGACTCGTCGCCGAACAACAATTTCGTGACCTGATTGATGATGTGCGCACAACGCTGAGTCGCATTCTCTGGCTAACGCTACCGGCAACCGCCGCCTTACTGACCTTAGGCCCAGCGCTAGCGCGCGTCGTATTTGAACGGGGCGCTTTTGATACACTCTCGCTCTCGTACACTGCTGCGGCACTCACCGGCTACGCCTTCGCGTTACCGGCTTTCGCTGCATCAGAAATCATGATCCGTACTTTTTATGCAATGCAACACACCTGGCCACCGGTACTGATCGGTTTCGGACAGGTGACGCTCAACATCACCCTCGGTACCGTATTGCTGTTCGCAGGAGCTGATATAGGAGGGCTGGCAATTGCCTTCAGTATTGCTAACACCCTCGAAACAGTGTTACTGGCAATTGCCCTCGCACGCACGCTACCGGGTATCTGGAGTACACCGAGAGTTTGGCAACAATTCATAAGTGCCTTATCTGTCAGCCTCCTCGTTGGCGGGTTATGGTGGTATGCACGCGATCTGATCCCTGGCGGCACACCAACAGCCAGCTATCGCTGGCCAAATGATGTACCGGGACTACTGATCGGCTTGACCCTAACCGGGATCGGTGGGGCAGCCCTGTACATCGTTCTCACGCTCTTGATAAACCGTTACACCACGAGAACGACAAATTAAGAACAAGTGTTCACAAGAACACCAAGCGTACCGTGAACAATGCGAGCAGGAACACCGCAAGAGTGGGCTATGACCCACTCTTGCATCAACGGCGGTTATCAGGCCTCTTGAGCGACCAAATTAGCAACAATCGCCCCTGAGGCAATCACACCGGGTAAGCCGGCGCCGGGATGCGTACCTGCTCCTACCAGATACAGGTTATCGATATCTTCAGAGCGGTTATGCGGACGGAACCACGCCGATTGGGTCAAGAGCGGTTGGATCGAAAAGCCGGCGCCGAGGTAGCTATTGAGGGCATCACGGTAGTAGCGCGGATCGACCATATGTTCAACCACGATATGACGCCGCAGATCGGGCATGTAATGTTCTTCGAGGAAGGTAAGAATAGCCTCGCGCAGGCGCGGCCCAGCCGTCGCCCAGTCGATGTTCGCCGCCAGATTAGGCACCGGTGTTAGGACGTAGAGCGCCTCGTGGCCAGGAGGAGCTAACGTCGGGTCGTTATGTGATGGACGGTGGAGATAGAGCGAGAAATCGTCGGCGAGCCATTTTCGATTGAAGATATCGTCGAGTAATCCCTTGTACCGTTCACTGAAGATGATATTGTGCTGAACCAACCGACCATCATCATAACGACGATTAATACCGAGATAGATTACGGCGAGTGACATACTATAGCGCATCCGGCGCAGGCGGCGGTCAGTCTGCACTTTGCGATACCGTGGTGGGATTAAGGTCATATACGTCTGTGGCACATCAGCATTCGAGACCACAATATCGGCCGGGAACAGACGACCATCTTGGGTACGCACGGCGCTAGCACGGCGACCGTTGATCACAATCTCTACTGCCTTAGCGTTCAACTCGATTGAACCACCCAACTCAGTAAAGAGTTGCACCATTGCTTTCACAATAGCACCGGTACCACCACGAGCATGATAGACACCCCACCGCCGCTCAATGTAATGCACCATCGCATAAATCGACGTTGCGTCAAACGGATTCCCCCCGATAAAGAGCGGATGGAACGAGAAGCAACGGCGGAGAAAATCATCTTGGAAAAACTGTGAGACAAACTGATACACACTTTGATACGATTTAAGCCGGATCAGGTCGGGGGTAATCCGTAACATATCGCGAAAGTGAAGAAACGGCTTATCGATCAAGCTAAAACCCTTTTCAAAGATTGGGCGGGTACTAGCAATAAAGCGGCGATACCCTTCCACATCAGCCGGATTCCACTGACGGATCTGCTCAAGCAAAGCCTGTTCATCATCACCATATTCAAGGCAGCGACCCTCATGGTTGAAGAGGCGATAATACGGTCGGCATGGCTCGAACGTCACATAATCTTCGCGTCGTTTACCGGCTAACTGCCACAGTTCATCAAACATAAACGGCGCGGTAATCACTGTTGGCCCACTATCAAAGGTATAGCCTTTCGTTTGATAGACATAGGCACGACCACCGGGGCGATCACGTTGTTCGAGAATCGTCACCGCATGGCCCTGTGCTGCAAGCCGAATAGCAGCGCTAAGCCCCCCAAACCCACTTCCAATCACGACAATCTTCTTTTGCGTCATACAGCAACACCTCATCAACTCAACAAAACGGCATACCGAACGCGATAACGCAGCCGGCCATGCCAATTGTAGCTATCGGTTGCGACCGATGAGGAAAGAGTTCCCTCATGCAGCGTAAAGAACAGACAACCGAGCCAGATAGCAACGATGAGCGGTTGATGTGGACCTAACCGACTAACAATTTTGTGCAGCTACTTTATGATTGTCTAACAGGAATTATGTGAATATCGTGCGTGTATTCACCTTGAATACAACCGCAAAAAGTTGTAAGACTGCAACTGTTTGTTATAACCGCTTTACTCCACTAGCAACTATTGCCCGGTATACTCGCCTTGCAAGCAATTGTAGCTAGATGGATCGCACGATGCGGCTTGACATAGCACTCCCTGTAACGACAGATGAGTTAACAGCACGCAGACGGGTCATCATCCGCTTGTTGTTCGGGCTAGGCATCATCCTCATCGGTGGCCTGATCGCGGCCTTCCTATGGTTTGTGATTGCTCGTCCGGTGAAAGTTCTCCCGCGCGGCGAGCCACTACCACCCTTTGCGCTGACCGATCAGCGTGGGAACCGCCTACTCGACAGCGACCTGCGTGGACGGATGGTCTTCATCAGCCTCATGTATAGCCGCTGCGGAGACGACTGTGCCGAGCAAAACCGACGGCTCCTCGAATTGCGCCAAGCCTTGCAAACCGCCGGACGATTGGGCAGTGAAGTCATCTTTCTCACTATTACCCTCGACCCGGCCCACGATACACCGGCCGATCTCTCGGCACTGGCCGGACAGTTAGGTGTCGATCCACAGAGTTGGCGCTTTGTCACCGGTGATCCGCGCGACATCAAGATGCTCGTCGGTGGCGGGCTAGGGGTGTACTACACCGAACCAGACGAAACCGGCAAACTCTACGCCGAACGCCGCACGTTTCTCATCGATCCGATTGGTAACATCCGCACCTCGTACCCTGCCGACGGTCCACCGCTCACCATCGCACTGCGTGATGTTGATCTGATCGCACGTGAAATGGGCAGCCAAGGTGCCATGCGATTGGTGTACGAAGCGTCGCATTTGTTTGTATGTTATCCGGAGTAAGTAAAGGAGGAGTGAATGGCAAACTATCGCCGCCCATCAGATGACGACCATGAGGACGATCACGAGCCACCACGCGGTGCGCTCATGATCACGCTCGGATTCTTGCTTGCACTCAGTATTCTGTGGATGCAAGTCTACTTAACGTTGCTAGCTAACGGAGGGATACCGGCATCATGAAAGACAAGAAGTTTATTAGCTATCTCTTTGAAGTGGCGTGGATCCTGCCCAGCGTTGCAATTCCTGTATCGATGTTGGTTGCCATTCTGGTGACGGCATTTGCCGTCGGGGTACGGGTACCGACTACAGCCGGGCGCGTGAGTGTGAGTGCCGTCGCTGCCGGAACCGATGCCACTTTCAGCCAACCCGGTTTACGCGAGATTGCGCCCGGTCGCTATGAAGCAATTTTGACCGCCCAGACCTTCATGTTCACGCCTAACACTCTCGAGATCCCGGCCGGCGCGAAAGTCACCTTCATTCTGACCAGCAAGGATGTGATCCATGGCTTTAGGATCGAAGGGGTACCGATTAATGTCATGGTCATTCCCGGTCAAATTTCACGGGTAACGGCCACTTTCGATAAGCCGGGTGAGTATTTGTTCCTATGTCATGAATACTGCGGCGCCGGACACCATGTCATGGCGGGCAAGATCATCGTGAACTAACCAAAGCCTAACGTGACACTGTCCGGTGTCCCCCAATGGAAGAGTAGCACCCTCGCTACCCTAGAGAAGCAAGAAGGAGAGAGAGAATGGCCAGCATTGCTGCACGCGCCCGACCGGTAGCTATCAGCACCGACCTCAGTGTCGAGCGCAAGCTTGCCGGGATCAACATTTTCATCGCATTTGCCGCCCTTGCTGTCGGTGGCTTAATGGGCGTACTGCAGATCCTCCGTTACAACGGACTGGATCTCTATACACCGGCCAAGCCACTACTACCCGGCGGGTATTATCAAGGGCTGACCGTGCACGGCGTCTTAAACGTGCTTGTCTTCACAACCTTTTACATTATTGGGTTTTTAACCTATATCTTCGCCAAATCGCTCGGTCGGCCCTTAGCCAGCAGCCGACTAGCGTGGGCCACGTTGTGGGTGATGGGCAGTGGGTTAGTATTGGCGGCCATCCCACTGCTGACCAACAACGCAACAGTCATGTTCACCTTCTACCCACCCCTTAAGGCCGATTCGCTCTTCTACATCGGGTTGACATTGGTAGTAGCCGGTACATGGCTCTTGTTGGCAAACATGATTATTACCCGGAACGCGTGGAAAGCCGACAACCCCGACCAAATCACACCACTCCCCGCGTTTATGGCCATCGTCACCATGCTCATGTGGACGATTTCGACCATCGGTGTGGCGAGTGAGATGATCTTTCTCGTCATTCCGTGGTCGCTCGGACTGGTCGGTGGCACCGATCCGGTACTAGCACGCACGCTGTTCTGGTTTACCGGTCACCCCATCGTCTACTTTTGGCTCTTACCGGCGTACATTTCGTGGTACACCCTCGTACCAGAACAAGCCGGTGGGAAGCTGTTTAGCGACCCGATGGCGCGCGTTTCGTTCATTCTCTTCCTGATCCTGTCATTACCGATTGGCATGCACCACCAAGTCGCCGATCCGGGTATTTCCGAGATGTGGAAACTAGTGCATGCTATCTTCACGTTTGGTGTCTTCTTCCCCAGCTTACTCACCTTCTTTAACGTGGTGGCATCACTCGAATACGCCGGACGGCGCAACGGCGGTGAGGGCTGGTTGGCGTGGATCTTTAACTTGCCGTGGGGCAAACCGGAGATTTCGGCCCAGATCGTGGCGATGATGCTCTTTGCCTTCGGTGGGATTAGTGGGCTGGTCAATGCTTCATACAACGTCAACCTGGTGGTACACAATACATCTTGGATTTCGGGTCACTTCCACCTAACGGTTGGTACGGCAGTAGCGCTGAGCTTTATGGGCATTACCTATTGGTTAGTGCCCCACCTCACCGGACGGCAACTGTGGAGCCGTAGCCTGGGCGTAGCCCAAGCATGGCTGTGGTTTGTCGGGATGGGACTATTCTCGCACTTCATGCACGAGCTAGGCTTGCGCGGCATGCCACGACGAACCGACATCGGTGGTGCACCCTATGTGCAGGATGAATGGCGCTTCTTCCTCTTCTTTGCCATGATCGGCGGTCTAATCATGTTCGTGAGCGCCATCTTTTACTACCTCAACATGATTATGACGCTGACCCGCGGCAAGAAGCTGGCCGAAGCACCCGATTTCAACTTCGCCAAGACGCTCTCTGGCCCTGAAGACGCACCCAAAATCCTTGATCGGTTGTTGGTGTGGGTCACCGTTGCGGCAATTATTCTGATTATCAACTACCTCCCAACGATCCTTGACATCTTGAACACAGCAACATTCGATGTGCCGGGTCGCAGGGTCTGGTAACGAGTGCGCGCATTCCCATGAACGCATCGGAGCGCCGCACGATTGTGCGGTACTCCGAGCTTTCTTGACACCGACCGGTTTTCTGTGGTACTATCCCTCATATCCGCACTATCAAAGGTAAACATAACAACGGAACGACCATGCCCGCACATGATGAGGGCAACGAGACAGAGGATTCGTATGGCCCCATTGCTCGAAGTTCGCGATCTACGCACCTATTTCCATACGCAAGACGGCATCGTCAAAGCAGTTGACGGTGTTTCTTTTTATGTTAATCGGGGAGAAACGCTCGGTATCGTCGGCGAGTCAGGTTGCGGTAAATCGGTGACGTCACTTTCGATTATGCGGCTCATCCCTAACCCACCGGGTAAAATCGTCAGTGGTCAAATTTTATTTGATGGTGAGGATCTGTTACAGGCCAGTGAAGAAGAAATGCGCCGTATCCGTGGTAATCGGATTGCGATGATCTTTCAAGATCCGATGACGTCACTGAATCCGGTATTGACGATTGGCCGCCAAATTACCGAGTCGCTTGAATTACACCTTAAGTTGAGCAAAAAAGAAGCCCGTGACCGCGCAATTGAGTTGCTTGATATGGTCGGGATTCCGTCACCGAGCAAGCGTCTTGACAACTATCCGCATCAGTTTTCGGGCGGGATGCGGCAACGGGTGATGATCGCGATGGCACTTTCGTGCAACCCTGAATTACTGATCGCCGATGAGCCGACGACGGCGCTCGACGTGACGATTCAGGCCCAAATTCTTGAATTAATTAACCGGCTACGCGAGGAGTTGGAAACTGCGGTTATCTTGATTACCCACGATTTGGGTGTCGTGGCCGGGATGACCGACCGAGTGACGGTGATGTACGCCGGTAAGGTGGTCGAAGAGGGACCAACGGCCGAGATCTTTGCTAACCCGCGTATGCCGTATACGATCGGTCTGTTGCGCTCAATCCCGCGGCTTGATGAAGAGCGAGGTCGCCGACTCACACCAATTCGCGGCTTGCCGCCAAATCTGATCGACTTACCACCGATTTGCCCCTTTAGCCCCCGCTGTGATTATGCTCGCGAAGAATGTTTAGCGAGAGTGCCAGAGTTGCGCCGGGTTGGCCCCGATCACCGAGCCGCTTGCCACTTCGATATTACGATTGAAACTCCGGTACCACAACAGACCACTTCCGATATAGCAGTGTAAGACACGAGGCGTAGCATGGCAACTCAACGCTCAGATACTACCTTAGTTGAAGTCAAAGATTTGCGGATGCACTTCCCGGTAACACGCGGTATTATCTTTCAGCGACGCGTCGGTACGGTAAAGGCGGTTGATGGGGTCAATTTTACGATTAAGCGCGGCGAAACGCTCGGTCTGGTCGGCGAGTCGGGTTGTGGGAAGAGTACAACGGGGCGCGCGATTTTACAGCTTTATCGGCCAACCGGTGGGCAGGTCCTGTTTGAAGGAATTGATCTGACCAAACTACGTGGGAATGAATTACGTCAAATGCGCCGTCGTGTGCAGATGATTTTTCAAGACCCGTATGCTTCGCTCAACCCACGGATGACAGTTGGCGACATTATTGCCGAGCCGATCCGGGTGCATAAGCTGCGCGAGGGACGAGCGGTACGCGAGCGGGTTGAAGAACTGTTGCATTTAGTGGGGCTTAACCCGGCGTTTGCCAACCGCTACCCACACGAATTTTCCGGCGGTCAACGTCAACGCATCGGGATTGCCCGCGCCTTAGCAGTAGAACCGGATTTTGTCGTCTGTGATGAGCCGGTGTCGGCGCTCGATGTGTCGATTCAGGCGCAAGTAGTCAATTTGCTGGAAGAACTCCAAGACAAGTTGGGTTTGACGTATTTGTTTATTGCCCACGATCTGAGTGTGGTTAACCATATCTCCGACCGGGTGGCGGTCATGTATCTCGGTAAAGTAGTTGAACTGGCCGAGGGGTCGAAACTCTATTCGATGCCACTTCACCCGTATACGCAGGCCCTGCTGTCGGCGGTGCCGATTCCCGACCCAAAGATTGAGCAGCAACGACGCCGGATCATTCTCGAGGGTGATGTCCCAAGCCCCTTGAACCCGCCATCAGGATGCCATTTTCATACTCGTTGCCCGATTGCGATCCAGAAATGCAGAGAAGAAGAGCCGCCCTTCATCGACTACGGTGATGGGCACTTTGCCGCTTGCTGGCGAGCGCGTGAGAGTGTGACTCTGATGCCAGAAGTGGCGCGTAAACAGACTGAAGCGGTCGCTGCACGTATCGCGGCTGATGCCGAAAAGGTCAAGCAGATTTCTCACTCTTAACGACAGACACGGACTGGCTGCAGAAGGCTTGCTTGAGAAACCTTGTGCCGGTCCGCAACTATCATGCCCTTGAACCGTGCATCCGCAGCGCTAGATCAAGTGCAATGGTGGTGGCCGGTGGCCGAGCTGCCGGATCGAGCGTGGTACAAGCCGCACATAGTTGAGCAATGTCAGGATCGGGAACGGTTGCGATGAATAGGTCGCTGAGGATTTGCCCAAAGGCAAACACATCGGCGGCAGGCGAAGGAGCGGCACCTTCACGACGTTCAGGGGCCAGATAACGACTCGGTGTCATGCCGCCAATCGCTAACACTTCGCTACTGAGCCGACCAAGCGCAAAACCACTTACGACTAATCGTAATCCGGATCGATACCGAATATCGTTCGTGAGCAAGAGGGATGCCGGACGTAAATCACCGTGAACGACGTTGAACCGGTGTGCGTACACTAACGCAAGTGCTGCCTGGCGCGCCAAATCTAACAGGGTTAAGAGTGACGGACTCGTCCGACGCAACCATAGCGGTAACGATCCTTCGGCCATATACTCACTGATAATGTACCCATGACCACGCCATTCGCCGATCTCATTAATACGGAGAATGTGAGGATGGTGGAGGGCAGCAGCGATACGCGCTTCGTGGTAAAACAGGACGTGCAAGTCAGTCACATGCTCAAACGAGGTGCGAAAGATTCGTACCGCACAGCGGTGGCCGCTCCTCAAATCAATGGCCCGGTAGACATCACTGATCATCGAGGAAGCAATAAGTGCTTCGATCTGGGAATGACCGATTGTATCCCCCACCTGTAGCTGAACCATATTCTTACCACTAGCAGCCCCTTGTCCACCACTATCATTCGGTGCAAAGTGCCACAGGTTTACTACTCTCGAACGACTGCCGATCTACACCTACCCAAACCCGCTACGCGAGCGATCACGATGTCTCCGTCAACATGCAACGGCATTTTGCACGACGGCATATGTATCATCAACGCGGAACAGTCGCTTGATTGGATAACGCCGCTCGAACTTGGGCAATTGCCGCCAGTAGGCGTTGTCTGCCGCCCGCCTCGGCAATTGCTTGGGCTTCGGCCAGCCGTATCCGCGCTTCAGTCGGTGGTAAGAGCGGTGCCAGCCAAACCCGAATCTGGGCAGCCAGATGACGGGCGCCAAGCGTATCGGCTTGGGCTAATGCCGTCGAGAGGTAATGCACAGCACAGGTCGTATCACCATGTTGTAACGCGACTAAGCCAAGATTGGCCGTGATACCGGCTACCCGTTCAGGAATGCTGAATTGAGTGGCGAGTGCCAATCCCTGTTGGAAGCGAGCGGTAGCCGTCTCCAGATCACCTTGCGCCAACGCCACTTCACCGGCGGTCGAGAGCAGGTATGGCATAACCGAAAGCAAACCACCTTCTTCAGCCAGGCTTAATGCGGCAGTGATCAGGGACTCGGCAGCCGTGATTTCACCGAGCAGCAGACGATGATACGCCTGATTATTGCGAGCCAATACCCGCCACGTCAGCGCACTATCACCGGCTTCGTCAGCGACCTGTTGGGCCATCTCGTAGCGGGCAATGGCAGTAGTGAGATCTCCCTGCTGGGCGGCAATATTGCCTAGCTCAAACGAGACTTGAGCCAGAGCGGCTGCTTCAGCCGTCGGGCAAGCACGTAACACGGCTTCGGCCATCATTAACCGTTCGGTGGCAGCACCGAGATCGGCACCTTCCAACGAGAGCGCCGTCCCCCAGAGAAAAAGAGCTTCTGCCCGTTGACGTGGATCGATATCAGGATCGATCTGGCTCACCAAGGTAATCACATCGGCGTAGCGACCTTGCGGGATCAGGGCGTGGGCAAGCGCTAATCGCGCGACAACGGCTTCATGCGGGGTTAACGCCACACCCATCGCTTCACGAAAGGCTTCGGTAGCCAACCCCGCTGCACCGGCGTATAGCCGAGCATAGCCGAGTTTACGCAAGACGGTTGAACGTTGAGTTGGTAGCACACCGTCTAAAGCTTTGAGATAAAACTCTGCCGCTTCCGGCCACGCTGCCAACGCAGCGGCTCGTTCGGCGGCCCGCAACGCATAGCCGGCCGCCCGTTCCGGCCAACCACCCTCAGTAAAGTGAAACACAATTTGCCCGGCTACCTCGTCAATCCGATCGCGATACAACGCCTCCAAAGCTTCACCTACGCGCCGATGGAGCATACGGTGACGCAGCTCGCCGAGATTCCGATAGACCACTTCCATAGTCAAAGGATGATCGAAACGAAACCGACCATCGCTAAGCGGCAACACCAAACGAGCGGCCAGCAATTCATCGAGTGCGTCCAGCGTTGCCTCTTCGGAAAGCGCGGCGACCTTCGTGACAACAGTAAAGGCGAAATCACGACCTACGACAACCGCTGCATCGAGCACGCGCCGGGCCGCACCTGATAACCGACTGAGGCGCGCTTCGATGAGATGATACACACTCTGCGGAACCACCGATTGAGCTGAGAATGCACTTAGATCGACCATGCCATTAGGTGTCAGCCAACCGGCAATACGCGCGTAGCGCACCAGTTCGGAAACGATGTAGGGATTTCCTTCTGCATTACGCTCTAACCAATCGGCGAGTGGATGGGCAAAGGTCGGACTTAGCTGGCGGGCAATCGTCAAAATTGCAGCCGGTGCCAGCCGTTCAAGTACGACACGCACGAGGCGCTCTTCCCGGATTAAAACACGGATGAGATGAGCAAGGGTGCTACGCGGTTCGGGAGGGCGAGTCGTAGCGATAACCGTTAATGCGACATCGGTACTACGCCGCAACAGATAGCCGAGCAAGCCTAAGGTACTTGTATCAGCCCACTGAAGATCATCGATCAGGAGGTACACCGGCCGCTGGCGGGCCAACTCGTTTAAGAAGCGGGCAATCGCTTCCCACAACCGCGCTTCATCGGGTGGTGTAGTCGGCGGTAGCGCCAGGTCGGGCACCAACCGCCCTAGTTCATGCCACCAGATCGGCGCCAACAGTAGTCGACTATGCAGCGCAGGCCATTCAGGCCGAGCTACAAACGCAGCAAGAGCAGTGCGGATAGGATGGTAGGGTAAATTCTGCTCAAGTTCACGGGCACTCCCGCTCAGCACTAGCCCACCACAACGGGCAAGAAACTCCTCGGCGAGTCGCGTCTTACCAATTCCGGGCACACCTTCAATCAGCAGTAAACGACCGGGCTGGGCTTCTGTTTGTAACAATGACAGTTCGGTATCACGGCCAATAAAGGGCAGCACACCGTTCAGTGATACCGCACTCAAACGCACCGGAGCCGACGTACCGGGAAGAGTATCGGTAATAATCGCATCGTACAGCGCCTGCGTTTCGCGCATCGGTGACACACCCAACTCTTGGTCAAGCAGATCGCGAAACTGCTCAAACCGACGGATAGCACCTACCCGATCACCGTTCAGATACGCCAAACGCATCGCATCACGCTGCACATCCTCTTGTAGTGGATCGATACTCAACGCCACATCAAGCGCATGCAGTGCAGCCGCCAAATCGCTGCGCTGTTCATACAAACGGGCCAGCCGTAACCAACCACGCCCAACCAGCACCTGCGCTTGTTCACGCACACCGGTGAGCCACGACTGAAACGGCTCACTGTCGGGCAGATCAAACCCGGCTAACACCTCGACGGCATGTGTTGGCAATGCCGACGTTAACATCTGTACCGTTGCGTGCGGATCGGCAAGTACGGCTTGCAGCGTGCGCAGATCAACCGTTGCCGTCAGCGCCAAGTGCTCATCATCGGCAACTAGCGCATCACCGAGGACTTGCCGAACGGTGTAGAGCGTTGAACGCAGCAGTTGTTGAGCAGAGCTGCGTTCGTGGTCGGGCCACAACAAGATCAACACCTGCTCCCGCCGCACCGGCTGCGTATGTGCTGCAAGGTAGTAGAGCAGTGCCCGACTGCGCCGGCGTGACAATACGACCGGCTGATGGTTACGCAATACCAGCGGCGAACCAAAAAGCTGAACAGTAATCATGCATGTTCTGGCGATGATGTAGTACTCAGCGAACGACTAGCCTGCAACAAACGTCGCACCTCATCATCACTCGTTTGGCTAAAGTCTTCGTACCAATAACTCAGAGCATAAAACGGTTCAACCACCATCACCGCGATCACATCATCGGCCACCGCGCGTAACATCCGCACGGCTGCTTTGCTGGCGACCGGCACGGCTACGGTGATCCAACGAGGATGCTGTAATCGCACACATTTTACTGCTGCATGCATCGTGGCACCGGTCGCCAAACCGTCGTCGATCAGAATCACCGTCTTATCCTGCAACTCAGGTGGCGGATTCGAACCGCGATACGCACGAGTACGCCGCTCAATCTCGGCCTGTTCGAGGACTGTCACCTCCTCGACGACATGAGGAGGAATGTTCAACTCAGCGATGATATCGTGATTCAAGACGCGCGCACCTTGCTCGGCAATTGCCCCCATGGCTAATTCTACTTGACCGGGCACCCCCAACTTGCGCACCAGCAACACATCAAGTGGTGCAGACAACGCTTGTGCTACCTCATACGCTACGGGAACACCACCGCGTGGTAAGGCCAACACCTGCAAATGCGGGCGACCGGCGTAGTGGCTCAAAGCCCATGCCAGAGCACGTCCGGCGGCGCGACGATCGAAAAACCGCTGTGA
The DNA here is from genome assembly GCF_056331925.1 of Chloroflexus sp. Classification (NCBI taxonomy): domain Bacteria; kingdom Bacillati; phylum Chloroflexota; class Chloroflexia; order Chloroflexales; family Chloroflexaceae; genus Chloroflexus; species Chloroflexus sp. Next base: position 79,915 of record NZ_JBWGQH010000008.1, on the reverse strand, counting down.
CACGACGGGAGCCGGCATAGCACCACCTCCTTTCAGCGGGCAACAGCAAACCGGCTACCACGATCATAGCATACCGCCTGTTGCCCAACAATACAACAAATTGACGATGTGGCAGCGTCTCCGTATAATCTCGGCAGCAGTAGATGGTCGAGCGGGAAAGGTTCAGTATGAAACTGATTGTGTTTGTGGTGGAAGACTCTCACGCCGATGCCGGTGTTGATGCGCTTGTCACTGCCGGTTTTCGTGTAACCCGACTGGCGACGACCGGTGGTTTCTTACGGCGTGGGAATACGACTCTGTTAGTTGGTGTGGAGGACTCGCAAGTAGATCGCGCCCACGAAATTATGCAGCGCACTGCACCGGGCACCCTTGCCATTACGATGGATCTTGAGCGTTACGAGCGGTTGTAAGCCTGTGCGCATTCTCTATTTAGCCTCTGGCATTCCGGTACCGGGGACATTGGGCGGCAGCATCCACACCTTGGAAGTTGCGCGTGGGCTGGCTCAACGCGGTCATGACGTTCACGTGGTCGCAGCGAGCCATGAGCTGCCGCTCAGTCATGTTCGGCTCCGGCCAATGCGTCAACTCACCGCACAGTCGTGGAATGGTTTTACTCTCTACCATCAAGACATCCCCAAAGCCCTTAGCCTACTGGGAACGGCGGCAATTATCAAGCTCACAAAGCAACTCCGGCCCGATCTGATAATGGAGCGCTACTACAACTTTGCCGGCGCCGGCCTCATCGCTGCCCACCGACTCGGCATCCCGGCACTGTTGGAAGTAAACGCCTTGATCGTTGATCCGCCGGAGATTCTCAAACGACGGATCGATGACGCGCTCGGTGGGCCATTTCGACGCTGGGCAGAACAGCAGTGTCGTTGGGCGAGTCGGATTGTGACGCCGCTGCACACAACGGTACCGGCTAGTATTCCACGGACAAAGATTGTTGAATTGCCCTGGGGCGCAAACGTCGAGATGTTCATGCCGCCGGCGGCGCCGCCCCCCGGCCCGCCCAACATTGTGTTTATCGGCTCATTTCGGGCGTGGCACGGCGTGCAAGACTTCGTGCACGCGGCGCGGCTCTTGATTGAACGCGGGCACGCCTACCGCTTCACGCTGATCGGCGACGGCCCTGAACGCGCCGCCGCCGAGACGTTGGCCGCACCATACCGGCAACGGTTCACCTTCACCGGCGCGATGCCACACGAACGGCTGCCGGAACTATTGGCGCAGGCCCACCTTGGGGTTGCACCCTTCAATACCGCACCACATCCTGCCTTACGTGCTGCCGGCTTTTTCTGGTCGCCACTGAAGATTTACGAATACATGGCCGCCGGTCTGCCGGTCGTCACGGCGGCGATCCCGCCGCTGAACACTATCATCCGGGAAGGGACGGAAGGGGCACTCTTCCGGGAAGGCGATATCGCCGATCTGGCCGCCGCCATCGAGCGCGTGCTGGCCGACCCTGCTGCTGCCTTTGCGATGGGGCAACGTGCGCGAGCGCGCGTCGTTGCCGAATTTTCGTGGCAACGACATTGTGCCGAGCTAGAGCAAATTGGAGAAGCTTTGATCAAAGCGAACTCTCACTATATTTTAAGAGAAACAGGTGAAAGAGAGAGGGGGGCGCCGCCATACGGTTAGGATCAAAGCGAACTCTCACTATATTTTAAGAAAAACCCAATAATATTGTGTTATCTTAACCGACAACAACGAGTGATTCATCACTTGTTTGTGCGGTATCCTTCGTTTCACCAAGAGAACCTACTATGCATACCGTACCAAATCTGGTCGAACGTCGACTCAATGGCTCATTCATTACGCATTATATGCTCGAACTCTTCGGAAACTCCATTCATTTTGCCCTTGCTAACATTTTACTTGAATCGCTTATCGACTATCAAAGTGATTACTTCCTCTCGTTTGATCCGTACATTCTTCTCCTCAGCAGTTTGATCCAAGGGTATTTCTTGACGATATATAGCACCAAATCGCCTTTCTACCGCTTCATTGGCAATCTCATTGCCCCATCACTATACATCACCATCGAGCTTTCAATCGAAGGCGTGAATTTTTGGAATGATCTTAATCATAGATTTTATCCGTTGTTTGGAGCCTTGATCGGCCTTACTCAATTACTTCAAGGGGTTACCAACCGTAAACTGATCAAAGATTTTCTGATTATTATTGAGAACATCATCCGTACCGGAATTATCTTTTTGATGTACTATATTTTTGAAACGCACGCCAATCCCAATCAGACGAAAAACCTCACCATGTTTTTTTCCGATACCAGTCACCAGTTCATCGGATTATCCCTGCTCTTTTTCGGTGTGGCAATCGGCTTAGCCAATGCAACGAGCCAACATTATCTAGGTCTACTCCGTGATACCACGGCCAAATTAAAGACCTTTTCGGAGTGGCTGCTTGGGCGTGAGCTGCTCAACACCTCCCTTACTCAACCGGAATTGCTGCATCAGCAACGTCAACAGCGAACGATTATGTTTATCGATATTCGTGGCTTTACGCAATGGAGTGAAGCCCATTCACCGGAAGAAACAGTTACGCTGCTCAGTCAGTATTACTGTGCAGTTGAAGATGTGTTAGATCGATATCAGGTCGTTAAATGGAAAATATCGGCTGACGAGGTGATGGCAATCTTTACTCAGCCCCTTGAAGCAGTACGGGCTGCTGCCGAGATCCAACAACAGATCACACCACTCCTTGCGCCCGAACAGTTAGGTGCTGGCATTGGGTTACATTGTGGTCAAGTGGTCGAAGGATTGTTGGGCAGCGACACCATTAAGTTCTATGACGTGATAGGCGACACAGTCAATACCACTAAACGAATCGAGAGTGCTGCCGGTAAGGGCGAAATCTTGATCTCGGAACCGCTGTATCAGCATGTTAAAACCATCTTTGCCAGCGATCGCTCACGTCAGCTTCACGTGAAGGGAAAGGCGCACCCGCTTACGGTTTACTCGCTCACCGAAACAGCATCGCAGCCGGTTGTAGCGGTTCCTGCTTCCGCTTGATCGGGCTGCATCGCTCCACAATATTCGTTCATCACTCAATACACCCTCGGCGAAGGTGGTCTGTGACCAATCGATCATCTTCGCTTGCGTTGCAGCCTACTCTGATCCATAATCAAATAGATCAAACAATGATTTGCGACCCAAAATGTATCCAGATCGACCTCCACCGATGATCACTTATTTGAGAAGCGGTAAGCGAAGGTGTGGATGATCGGCCATGATGCTTGCTCACCTCAGTGAACTCGCCTGCTATCTTCCCGGCCTCATTCGACGCCGGCTGCAAAGTCTGGGGGTCGATGGGCAGCTCGAACCGGCGCTAGAAACATGTTCAGCAGCCATTCTGGTGGCCGATCTATCGGGTTTCACTGCGCTTACCGAACACTTAACGCAGACGAATCCGGCAGGTGCAGAAGAACTGACGCAAATTCTCGACCTCTACTTTGGGCATCTGGTGCGGATTGTCACGGCGCATGGCGGCGATGTTATCAAATTTTCCGGTGATGGTCTGATTGCACTGTGGTACGGCGATGAGTCGTTGACGATCCTTACCCGACGTGCCGTGCAATGTGGACTGGCAATTCAGATGATGATGGCGCCGGCAGTATGGAGCACGGCAGTGATTGATGAGCAAGCCCGCCGACTGCGTGCCCGGGTCGGGATTGGTGCAGGCGAAGTCACGATCATGCATCTCGGTGGAGTATTTGGGCGGTGGGAATTACTGATTACCGGCGACGCAGTTCAAGAAGCGGGAGCAGCGGAAGCAGCAGCACCACCGGGTGAGGTGGCCTTAACGAACACTGCGTGGGAACTCGTGCGGCAATGGTGTGAAACCGTACCGCTGCCGAATGGACATCGGAAGCTAACCGCCCTGCTCGATGATGTGCCGTTACAGGCGTTACGCGAGGTCGAAATAGTACCGGAACAGATCGAACTTCTGCGCGCATACGTTCCCAAAGCGATCCTCACGCGCATCGACGCCGGGCAGAGCGCATGGCTCGCCGAGCTACGGTACGTGACCGTTCTCTTTATCCATTTAGGTAGCCTCACCGCCGAGACTCCCCTCCCGGCAGCACAAGTCGTGATTCGGGCCATTCAGACCTGTTTGTACCGCTACGAAGGTAGTATCAATCGGCTTGGTACCGATAGTAAGGGGCCGACATTATTGGCGGCTTTCGGCTTACCACCGTTTGCGCACGAAGATGACACCCTGCGCGGTGTATTAGCGGCTCAAGACATTGTGCAAACATTGACCGATCTGGGCTTCACCTGTGCAATCGGTGTAACCAGCGGGCAAGCGTTGTGCAGTTCGGTCGGAGGGCAAGAACGGCGCGAATATACGATGATGGGTACGGTTGTCAATCGAGCCGCACGACTGATGCAGGCAGCCCGTCAGCACAACGTACCAATTTTGTGTGACGGTGAGACGGTCGCTGCGTGTCGTGAACATATCAGTTTTAGCGCTTTGCCGCCATTGCACCTCCGCGGGATTCCCGATCCGGTCAACGTCTTCCAACCGCTACCGCCGACACCGAACGGTCATCATCAACAGATCACGATGATTGGCCGGCGTAGCGACAAGCTGATCGGGCGAGCAAGCGAGTTGGCATTTCTCCAGGACCGACTCGCAGATTTACGCCAAGGACGCGGCGGTGGTGTTCTCATCACCGGTGAAGTCGGTATCGGCAAATCGCATCTCGTACAGACATTTCTCGTGCAGGCACAAAGCCAGGATGTGGTTGTATTGAGCGGCATCGCCCGACCCATCGATCGCAGTCCGTATAACACCCTGCGGACCTGTCTCCCCAGCCTCCTCGGTGATCCACGTCTAACCCATCTGACGGATACGGTTTACGAGGTTGCCAACGAATTGTGGCCGACCACGTTAAGCGGCCAGGCAATCCAACCAACAACCTTAGCACCGGCCCACGCCGAGCGATTACGAGAGAGTTTGATCAGCCTACTCATCAGTGCTGCCACTCGTGTACCGCTTGTCCTTGTCATTGAAGACATTCAGTGGCTCGACGAAGCGACGTGGGTTTTGCTGGCCGCATTGCTCGATCGGCGTCCCCCCATCTTGCTGGTCACCACCGGACGACCACCACTGAACCAGATGGAAGTGCAGCGCCGACTGATTCATCACCCATTGATCGAGCATATCAAATTAAGCGGCCTGAGCCCACCGTTGGTTCACGATCTCCTTGCTCAAATCTTTGGTGTTGAGCATGTCGATGAGGCAATCTGGCGTATGATTGCCGACCAGACGCAAGGCCATCCGTTTTTCAGTATCGAATTGGCTAAAGCCCTGCGTGATGCGGGATTAGTCATGCGCCAGCAGGGTATCTGCCGATTTGTACCAGGTGCGAGCAGTACGGCCAACCAGATGGTACGCCTGCCGGCAACTGTGCAGGGATTGATTACCAGCCGGTTTGATCAGTTAGCACTCGATCAGCAATTGACGCTCAAAGCAGCCAGTGTTATCGGAGTTGAATTTGACACGACCACGTTAGCTGCCATTCACCCGACCAATCTGAACGAACAGCAACTGATCGGGCAGCTCTTCGAGTTACAACAGTCCGGTCTCATTTTGCTCGAACGCCTTGAACCTCATCCGTTCTACGCTTTTCGTCCGGCAGCGGTTGCCGAAGCGATCTACAACCTCATGAGTTTTGCGCAGCGTCGACAACTTCATGGACGTTTGGCAGAGTATCTTGAGCAAACCGTCGGTCACGATCCGCTCCAAGCGACAACGATTGCGTATCACTGGCAAGCAGCCGGTGAGCCGATCCGTGCTCGTCCGTATCTTGATCGTGCGGGTGAATTAGCCCTCTATACCGGTGATTATGCACGGGCTATCGAACTGCTCAGTCAAGCCAATCAGATCGGTAATGATCTGCAACCGCAAGTGCGTGGGCGACGCGAACGAATGCTTGCGGAAGCGTTTTACGGGCAAGGGCGACTAGCCGAGAGCTATCGCTGTTTACAGAGCGCATTTACCCACCTAGGGTTGCCGTTACCGGAGGCACGACGAGCAATGCTCTGGCCAGCATTAGCAGAAATTATGCGGCAGAGTTTGCGTCTGTTTGACATCCGTTCGCAACTGCTACCAGACGGCATACACCTTCTTGAGATTGCACGAGCAACCACTTTACTCGTCCAGCTTGACTACTATCAACGTGATCCGATCACCCTCGTTCATAGTACCTTGCGAGCATTAACCTTCGCCAATGCCATCGGCTTAGCGCACGCACGGGCACGGGCATATGCGCATATGAGCATCATCCTCAACCGCTTGCCGGTTCTTGCCGGTAGGTACCGACGAAAATCGATGCAGCTCGCCCAAGCGTTAGGTGATCCGGCTACCGTCGCGTGGATCGCGCAAGCCCACGGGTTAGCTGCGCTTGGCCGTGGGGACTGGAAGCGAGCACAGGCCGCATTGCAACTTGGTTTGACAATTGCCGAGGAGATCGGCGATACCCGCCGCTGGGTCGAATGTCGCGCCTTATTGAGCATAGTACAGGTGCGCACCGGTCAGATTGCCGCTGCGCTGGCCGGTTCGTCCGAGATTTTGGCCTATGGCGAACGCAGCCGTGATCATCAGGTGCAAATTTGGGGTCGCTTAAGCGCCGTCGAGATTTATCTGATTACCGGTAATCTGCCGGCAGCGATCAATGAATGGCAAGCGGCGAGCAATTTGTTTACCGATCCAAACCGAGTTAGCCGTGCCGATCAGATTTGGCATACTGTGCTCGCTGCCCGGATCGCGTTGCTGAACAGCGCAACTCAGCAAGCCTACGAATTGGCGCTGCAAGCCCTCGACCAAATCGATCAAGCTCCTCCCCTGGCAATCTACCTTTTGCGCAGCTATGAAGCGCTAGCCCAAATGTCACTACCGTGGCGAAAACGCTGGGAAGCACGCCTCATTCGCTGGCAAGTAGGATTATTCTTCCCAATCGCGACGAAAACCACCCCGCTCACGAGTGAACAGGGCAAAAAAAAGGGACGGGTACGATGACCCGTCCCGAGCGGCGTACCGTCGCTTAGTTCACGGTATACTCACCTTCGACGACCCCATCATCCTTACGGCCACTGCCACTACCGCCGGTGCCTGGGGTAGCACCGTCACCGTAAACCGCCTGCGAGATCTTAAACACCGCCTGCTGCAACTCGTTCGAGAGTTGCTGAATGCGGCTGCGCTCCTCCTTAGCAATAGCCTCGCGCAGGTCTTTGATCAGGTTCTCGATCCGGCCGCGCTCGATGCTATCGATCTTGTCACCTAGCTCATTGAGCGACTTCTCGGCCTGATAGGCGAGGCTATCGGCCTGATTCTTCAGCTCAACCAGCTCACGGCGTGCCTTGTCTTCAGCAGCGTGGAGCTGCGCCTCGCGAACCATCCGCTCCACTTCCTCTTTCGAGAGGTTAGTGCTGGCGGTGATCGTAATCCGCTGCTCCTTACCGGTCGCTTTATCACGCGCGCTCACATTTAATATGCCGTTTGCATCAATATCGAACGTTACCTCGATCTGCGGCACACCACGCGGCGCCGGCGGAATACCTTCGAGGCGGAAGCGACCCAGCGAGATATTGTCAGCCGCCATCTCGCGCTCACCCTGCAAGATGTGGATATCAACCGCCGTCTGGCCATCGGCTGCGGTCGAGAAGATTTCAGTCTTGCGGGTCGGGATGGTCGTGTTGCGCTCGATCAGCTTCGTCATCACGCCACCGAGCGTCTCCACACCGAGCGACAGCGGCGTCACGTCAAGCAGCAGCACGTCTTTGACTTCACCACCCAGCACGGCAGCCTGGATCGCAGCGCCAACCGCCACTACTTCGTCTGGGTTGACACTCTTGTTCGGCTCTTTGCCGAGCATCTTGCGCACCAACTCTTGCACGACCGGCATGCGGGTTGAACCACCAACCAGTACCACTTCATCAATCTGGCTTGGCTGCAAGCCGGCATCTTTCAGCGCGCGCAACACCGGCTCGCGCAGACGTTCGGTCAGGTGCGCCGTCAACTGCTCGAACTTAGCCCGCGTCAACTTCATCGCCAGATGCTTCGGCCCACTGGCATCAGCCGTGATGAAGGGTAGGTTGATCTCAGTCTCCATCATCGAGCTGAGTTCCATCTTGGCCTTTTCCGCCGCCTCTTTGAGCCGTTGCAAAGCTTGGCGGTCTTTGCTCAGGTCAATGCCCTGATCTTTGCGGAATTCATCGATGATCCAGTTGACGATTGCGGCATCGTAGTCGTCACCACCAAGATGGGTATCACCACTCGTAGCCTTGACCTCGATAACACCATCACCAACCTCGAGGATACTCACGTCGAACGTACCACCACCGAGGTCGAAGACGAGGATGGTCTCATCTTTCTTCTTATCAAGGCCGTAGGCCAGTGCCGCAGCCGTCGGCTCGTTAATGATGCGCAATACTTCCAGCCCGGCAATCTTACCGGCGTCTTTCGTCGCCTGGCGCTGACTATCGTTGAAGTAGGCCGGCACCGTAATCACCGCCTGAGTCACCGGCTCACCAAGGAAGGCCTCGGCGTCAGCTTTGAGCTTCTGCAAGACCATTGCCGAGATCTCCTGCGGTGCATACTCTTTGCCGGTCTGTGGTACATAGATACGCACGTCGTTACGCGGCCCCTTCACAACCTTGAAGGGTACCCGCTCACGCTCTTCAGTTACCTCATCAAACGAGCGACCAATAAACCGCTTCACCGAATAGAGCGTATTTTCTGGGTTAATCGTTGCTTGACGCTTCGCAGTCAAACCGACTAACCGTTCACCGTTCTTCGTAAAAGCCACGACCGACGGTGTCGTGCGGTTGCCTTCGGCGTTGGGAATGACAACTACATCACCGCCTTCCATCACCGCAATGCACGAGTTGGTCGTGCCCAAGTCAATTCCCACAATCTTGCCCATAGTAATGGCCTCCCATCGCAATGTTGTCGTACACCCTACGGGGCGTTGTTGTTTCTGTGTGTAGTGTACCTATTTTCTAGCAACGATACACTAGCGGGATGTTAGAGGTGTGTTTGAATCTGCGCTTGACGGGCCAACAAGATCTGACGCGCCACCCGGCGCCCACTCTCAAACGCACCATGTACGGTAGCGATCTCAGCCCCGGTGACGGTCGCTTCGCCGGCAAAGAAGATTGGATCGAGCGGAGTAGCGAGCACGGCACGTGCCGCCGGTGTTGTCACTGCACTGTAGGTGTATGCCCCCCGACTCCACGGATCGTTTGACCAGTCGATCAACCGACCATTACGATAGTAGGCTGCCGCGTCAACTTGAAACAAGGTGCTCAGTTCTTCGAGGGCAACTGTTATTGCTCTGGCTTCACCTAACTCGGACACCACCACCGCCTGCTGCCCACCCGTGTAGCCCATCAATGTCGGTACATGCGCACTCGTAACCGGCCACCACGTGGCAATGGTGTTATTAGTGCTAAGCACAGTGAAAGATGTCCAAAACTGCCGATCAAACCAAAGGACCAACTTGGTGACGTGGCCCATTGGAATAGCGTGAATCGCAGCTTGCTTGTCAGCCGGCAGCGGTGGATCGAACCGCAGGTGACCGGCTTGCAACAGCGACACCGGTACGGTAATGACCACGCGGCGAGCCTGAAGTCGGCGCTCATCGGCAAGGATGACGTCAACCTGCTTGGCCGACCAAACCACGTTCGTCACGGCCGCCCCTAGCTCAATCGCAATCCCGGCACAGAGCGGATCGAGTAACCGGTCATAGCCACAATCAATGTGAAAGTTATCTTCACCCATAGTACTCAGCCGACGCTCACGGGAGAGAGCTGTCGCACTCAAACGAGTTAAGTCGGCCCCTTCGAGATTTGCCAGCCAGCGCCCAATGAGCGTCTGCACGTATGGTGACGGCGACAGTCGCGCAATCAAGTCGGCGACACTCACTTCGGGGCCACGATATTGGCAGATTTGCCGGTACAGTTGATAAACCGCTTGCACGACCGGATCGGTATCGGTCAGCATCTGGCCGTCTAACGCAAACCGACGGTCGCGTCCCCAGCGTGACGTGCTAAGACCGATCCGTTGCACCAGTTCCCACGTCGCAGCGCGATGACCGTGAATAAATTCGGCGCCAAACTCAACCGGCCCGTAGCTCCGGTCGGTCCAGATCCGACCACCAATGCGCTGCCGCGCCTCAACGACGAGCACGTTGCAGCCGGCGGCGTGCAAGGCATGGGCTGCGGCTAAACCGGCGATACCGGCGCCAATAATGATCACATCGTACATAAAACCTCATACTATCAGGTTGCTGTAGCTCGGCATTACGTCGTCAATCCCAACTGCAAGAGCACTGAGCGCGTTTTTTCACCCAACAACGTCTCGTACATAAGATCGACAACGTGTGCCGGTGCGCGTTCACGTAGCCGAACGAGATGCCATTCTTGGGCCACCGGTTGACCGGCCAATGCGATAATGCCCAGCCGTTCAAGCCGAGCGGGCAACAGACTAACCGGTAAGAACGCTAACGCTATGCCAGCCTCAACGGCGGCCCGTAGGAGCAGGGGGCTATCAGCCTCCAAGGCGATGCGGAGATCGGGCACGTTAACACCACGACGGCGTAAGCCGTCTTCGAGCACGCGCCGTAACGGATGACCGACACGTGGTAAGGCCAAGGGGTAGTCGTGTAAGATACCGGCTGGGACCTGCTCCGCCGGCAAAAGCGGATGCCCGGTCGACGCAACCAGCACCAACCGTTCAACGGCCAACAATCGCGTCTCGAAGCCACGCCGTCTCGGTGTATCATTCACCAACACCAGATCGAAGAGCCGCTCACCAAGACCTTCTAACAATTGGTCAGCGGCTTGTACCGCAACTTCAACGGTAACTGCCGGGTACTGACGCTGAACCACCGCCAGTGCATACGGCAGAAATGCTTCAGCCCCACCGGCGACACACCCCACCCTGACCCGCCCACCGATCTGACCGCGGAGTGCGCTCACGGCCTGCACCGTTCGTTCGGCCATAGCTACCAGTTCCCGCGCATTACTGAGTAACTGCTCACCGGCCAGTGTAAGCACCATCTGTTGTCCGCTACGCCGGAACAAGCGCACCCCACCCATCTGCTCCTCAAGGGTACGGATTTGCTGGCTGACCGCCGGTTGCGACATATGCAGACGTTTAGCTGCCGCTGAAAATGAACCGGTTTCCACGACGGCCAAAAAAGTTTGCAGATGAACGGTATTCAACATCGCCTTAATGACCGAGCTTCGTCGCATCGTAGCGTTGGTGTAACTGGACCGGTTGCCGTGCTTTGGCCTTTGCCGCTACCCGCAAGTTGAGCATCTCGACCATCACCGAGAAACCCATTGCGAAATAGATATAACCTTTGGGGATGTGCAATTCAAAGCCCTCGGCCACTAGCGAAAACCCGATTAATAAGAGAAAGCTGAGGGCGAGCATCTTCACGGTTGGATGATCGTTGACGAATTTGGCAATTCCTTCGGCAAGAAAGAGCATAACTCCAACCGCAATGATCACCGCTGTCATCATTACCCATAACTCATTGGCCATACCTACAGCAGTGATCACCGAATCGAGCGAAAAAACAATATCGATCAGGATAATTTGGATCACCACCGCCTGCAATGTCGTCACGGCGACCGATTGCTCACCGTGTTCAGTGCCTTCAAGCTTCTCGTGGATTTCGGTAGTGGCTTTGTAGATCAAAAATAAACCACCCCCCAACATAATCAGACTACGTCCGGTGACATGCCACGGACCGACCTCAAAGAGAGGCTGTGTGAGACTGGCAATCCAACTGATTGACAACAGCAGCAGTAATCGGGTGATGAGCGCAAGCGATAATCCGATCTGCCGCGCCGGGCGTTGTTGTTCCATTGGGAGTTTACCTGCTAAAATGCTAATAAAGATGATATTGTCAACGCCCAACACGATCTCCATAACGGTAAGTGTGATCAACGCCAAGAGATTCTCGACCGAAAAGATAGTTTCCATAATTGTTTGCAACACCTTTTCCATCTTATATTCACCATACACCGTGCTATATGGTAGCACTCAGCAACCGACCGGTCAACGTTCGATCGCGAATTGGTATAATGACGGTGACACAAAGTTGGTCTGCCGGCGTTGACACATCTGACTTAGACGGTAAGGGCTGTACCGAACACCGAATATCAAGGTATTATTGGTTGTGCTTACCTCAAACAATCTTGAGTTTCATACTGGATCTAGGAACAGATTATGACGTGGCAATTAGTTCAAGGCAGTCCTGATCTTGTTACTGTGCGCTTTATTCCATGGCTCACATGGAGTTTTGCGGCTCTCGTCATCTACGGCGTAACGACGATTGTGCAATCGATTATTACACGCGGGCAAGGCATTACGACCGGTGAAATAGTAACGCTTGTTTTACTACTTGGCATGATGATCTTTACTCTGATCACCGGTGGGCAATTCGGCCTGTGTCGGATCGACCGCCGACACGGTCTCTTGTCCGTGACATCGTATGGGCTGCTCGGTCGCTCGTACCAAGAACGTCCGCTGGCCGACGTTAAAGGATTAGAAGTGCGCTTGCTCCGGCGTGCCCAGTATCGGCTGCTGGTGGCTTTACGTTCGGGTGAACGACTACCACTCGCGCCGTTTTATCTGGTGAGCTTTAACGACCGCAGTATTCGCTCGATTGCGAAAGCCCTCGGCGTTGAACCGGAATTGATACAGGAAAAGCGTTCGTTTCGTTGATCATACGCTGCACAATGGTACGGTGAGAAAACACGTATCGGTATGATTCCAATCCAGCTTTCACTGCGAAACTTTATGTGTTACCGTACCGACGACGACGGTAAACCACTCCGCCTCGAACTTGATGGTCTCCACGTGCTGTGTTTGTCAGGCGAGAATGGGGCAGGCAAATCGACCCTACTTGACGCGATCACGTGGGCTTTGTGGGGGGAAGCCCGTAGTGCCGACGATGACCTGATCACACAAGGTGAGACCGAGATGATGGTCGAGCTGATATTCGCCCTTGATGGTCGCACATACCGGGTGATTCGTCAGCGCCAACGTGGGCGAAACACCGGCAAAGGTACGAGTGCCGGAAAGACATGGCTCGATCTGCAAATACTAGACGGCACGCAGTGGCGACCAATCGGCGAAAATACCATCCGCGAGACGCAGGCCAAGATCGACACTCTGTTGCGGATGTCATACCGTACCTTCATCAATGCGTCGTTTCTGTTGCAAGGTCAGGCCGATAAGTTCACCAGTGCTTCAGCCGCCGAGCGTAAACAGGTGCTGGCCGAGATTCTCGGTCTAGACGAATATGCCGAGCTTGAACAACGTGCCCGTGAACGGGTGCGTACCCTCGAGGCTGAGACGATCAGGGTACGTGGTCAGCTTGAATCGTTGCAACCGACTGCTGCCAAAGTACCGTTCTGGCAAGAGGCGGTGATCAATGCCGAACAACAACGGCTGCGTTTGCAAGCGGCTTACGCTGAGTTAGAGGCGGAATATACCGTTGCCGTCAATCGGCTCCGCGAGTTGGAAGCCCTCGCCCAACGTCATCGTGAACTCCTCGACCGAATTACGTCTTTGCATACCGACATTCAGCGTTACAACCGTGAATTGCACGAATTAGACCAACGGATCGCTCATGACGAAAGTATCATCGCCCGTCGCTCAGTGATCCAAGCCGGTCTCGCCGAACTGACAACCGCTCGTGCCGAATTGGAACGTCTCAGGCAAGTGCGCGACCAGTACAATACGCTGATGATGCACCGAACCGAGCTGAAACAGGAACTCAAGACGGCGTTCTACGAATTGCGCGAGCGTCTATCTCGTGCCGAACAAGAACGTGAACGCCTGTACACTGCGGTAACCCGCTTCGCCGAATTACAACAGCGAGTCGCTACCTTGCAGCACCGTCTACACGAATTGGCACCGGTGCATGCGCGCATGGCACACCTCCAAGACCAACGGATCGCTATTGAACAACAACTGTCGCACCTGAAAGAACTCACATACCGACAAACGATGCTCAAAGACCAGCTTGACCAGCGCCGCGTTGCGCTCAAGAACGAGCAGGATCGTTTGCAGCAAGATCGGCAACGCCTCGACCGTCAACTCGCCGACGTTGCCCGGTGGCGGGTTGCGCTTCAGGAAGCGCAAACGGCCCTTGCCGCGTTACGTGCTCTGGAAGAGCAGCAGTTGCTGCACCGTCGGCGTGAACAAGAGATTGTCGAAACACTTGGGAAGGCACGGGCTACTGCGGTGCAGGCACAACAAGCGATGGATAAACTACGGGCAAATCAGGCTCTGCTGGCTACCGGTAGTGGTGAATGCCCGGTCTGCCGCCACCGGCTCGATCCTGCTGAAACTGAACACGTGATGGCTCACTATGCCCACGAGCTAGCAGCGCTTCAGCACGAGGAAGCACGTGCATTGGCAACGGCGCAAACCGCCGAACAAGCATTGGCAACCGTGCGCGCCACGATTGCGGACAACGAGCAAGAACTGGCCAAGTTACGCCGACAAGCTGCCGCTATCGAGACGCTGGAACGTCAACTGGCGCAAGCTACTGCTTGGGAACAAGAACGGAACGATATTGTCCAGCGACTCACAGCTCTTGAAGCGAAACTTGCCACCGACGAGATCGATCCGCCGCTCCAAGCCGAACTCGCTGCGGTCACCGCACAACTGACACAGTTTGACCACATAACCGGTCTCCAAAACGACTTGGCGATGATCAACGACGAACTAACCGCCTGTGAGCGCCAACTGCGTGAACAGAGCCGTCTCGAAGGTGAACTCGATAGCTGTCAACGCGAGCTAGAACGCTTGCAAGATGCCTCGGCCAAACTTCCCGACGTCGAGGCAGTCGTCGCCGAACTCCAACGCCAAATCGAGACTAACGACTTCGCCCACGAGATTCGGAGCGCCGGACGGCAAGTGGAAGCCGAGATCGCAGCTCTCAACTACCAACCCGAATTACTCGAGATGGCCGAGGCGAAGATTCGTTCTTTAACGCATTGGGAACAGGAAGAACGGGAATTGATATTGGCTGAACAACGCTACTCCGGCGAACTAAAACTTCGTTCGCAGACGCAAACGCTGCGCGATCACGCCGAGCATAAGCGACAAACACTGCAAGCAGAGGCGGATACATTAGCTAACGAACTGACCAAACTGCCGCTCGTGCAAACCACCGTTACCCAGATCAAACAACGTCTAGACGAAACTGCACGTGCATTGCAGATTGCTGAGCGCGATCTGACCGAAAAGCAGACGTACCTCCGACAGGCAGAGGCTGCCGCTGCGCAATTAGAGACATTGCAAGCTCAGGAACGACAGCTTCGCGAACGCAGCGCACTCTTTGCCGAGCTGGCCGAAGCCTTTGGCAAAAAGGGGGTGCAGGCGATGTTGATCGAAACCGCCATCCCCCAAATCGAAGACGAAGCTAACAGCTTGCTGGCCCGCTTGACCGATGGGCAGATGCATCTGCGCTTCGAGATGCAGCGTGACACCAAAAAGGGTGATACGGTTGAGACGCTCGATGTGCGTGTTGCCGATGCCCTCGGTACACGCGACTACAAGGCGTTCAGCGGCGGCGAGGCTATGCGGGTCAACTTCGCCATTCGGATTGCGCTTTCTCGTCTGCTTGCTCACCGCGCCGGTGCGCGCCTTGAAACACTGGTGATCGATGAAGGATTCGGTACTCTCGACGCCGATGGCCGTGAGCGGATGGTAGAAGCAATTACGGCGATTCAACAAGATTTTGCCCGTATTATCGTCATTACCCACATCGACGATCTCAAAGATCGCTTTCCGGCAACGCTTGAAATCCGCAAGACGCCTGCCGGTAGTCGGTGGGAATTGCGCGGGTAATGCGATCCTAAGGCCTAAGCTGATATCATTGTGGCAAGTAACTTGCCGCATTACCCATCACCACGCTGTGCAATCGGTCATCTATAGACGCTGTTCTACGCTAACTGATGAAATTGTTCGTATAATGATGTTGGTTGTGCAATGGCGTTGTGCAATCATCAAGAAAGGCTTTTCCGATGGAAATCATCCCTACCCTGCTCAAATACACCTTTGTAGCGGTTGTAGCCGTTGAAGGCGTATTAATTTTACGTGCTATCATCACCCTCGCCCGCGAGAAAGCACGTGCTGCGGCTACACCATCATCGACTGTCGAGGAGTAAGGTTGTGGCATTCCGTATCCTACATATCTCCGACGTTCACACCGGCCCGCCGTTCAACCCTGCCGCTGCCGAACGCTTGATTGCCGATGCACACACTCTCAAACCCGATCTGGTGGTCATTTCAGGCGATTTCGTGCAACGGGCCGACTTTGCCGCTCAGTGGCGTGCTGCCCGTATCCTGCGAGAACGCCTCCCAGAACCGCAACTGGTGGTGGCCGGGAATCACGACGTGCCGCTCTTTAACTTGCCCGAACGCCTGTTGAATCCGTTACGCCGGTATCGACAACAGATCTCACCTGACTTGAACCCTGTCTTTACTGCACCCGGCCTCGCAGTTGTCGGTGCGTGTACTGCCCATGGCTGGACAGTAGACGGCGGGAAGCTTTACCCCAACCAAATGATGGCGTTGCGTCAGCGCCTCACCCAATTCGGCCCTGATGTCTACAAAATTGTGGTCTGGCATCATCCGGTCGCGTTGCCACCCACCTATCGGCGTAAGCGGGTAACGATCAGCAACGCCCATGAAGCGATTCGTCTGCTTGATGAGTTGGCCGTCGATCTCCTGCTCTGTGGTCACTTGCACATCAGCTTCGTCGGTAATACCCGTGACTTCCAGCCCAATGTACGTCACGGCACCTATATCGTGCAGAGTGGCACCACCACTTCACGACGCGGCTATGGCCTTGAGCACGGCATGAATACCTGCAATCTGATTACCATCGAGCATGACGGTGCGCGCGTACAGCATCTACGGCTCGATCAACACGGTGACGGGTTCCGCCCCTTCGCCGAGCATTGGCTTCCACGACAGACAGTGACAGTGACCGGGTCTTGACCATTTGCGCAATATTCCTATTCCCGATGACCGTTCTGCCAAGCTCCAGCGTCATCTGACAATCATTGAGCGTATGTATCACCGCCAGGTAGGAAATTTGCCGTCCTACCACACCACGCCGGCAAACAGATCATCTTCGCGCACATCATCGGTGGCCGGTGGATACGCCCGCATAAACGTATCAGCACTGCCGAGCAACCTCACAATAGTGCTTAACGGGCCACGGGTAAACGGTCCACCACCACCCTGACTCAGATGTGCTGCTGCCGCCGCCTGTACCTGCTCACGGACAGCGGTCGTATCGATCCGGGCATGGGTCGGAAACGCAACGTCTGCCAGTTTGGTCAGATCGACATCACGATTACGGCCAAACGCACGTGGATCTCGTCCGAACAGCGGCATCAACCGCACGACTAGGCGCAAGAGACGGCGCGAAAAGGTAGTGTAGTAGAGCTTCTGTGGCACGTAAGCCGGTCCTGCCGATGGGTAAGCCGACGGATTGCCGGCAGCGTGGAAGGCAGCAACGGTCGCTTCGTGGATGGCGATATGGTCGGGGTGGCGATACCCACCGATTGGGTCGAAGGTGATCACGACTTGCGGATGCAGTTGGCGAATACGCCGCACAATCTGCTCAACCACCTGTTCACGCGGTTGGTTGATCAGCGCGTCAGGATGGGTATTGGCCGCGGTTCCGGGCATCCCCGAATCACGGTAGCCCAATAACGTCACACTGCTCAGACCAAGCACCTCGGCTGCCCGCAATAGTTCAGCGCGTCGCAATTCTGCCACCGATTGGTAGCCGTTGAGCAGTGCTGGATCGACAGTACCCTCTTCGCCACCGGTTGCACAAATCAGATGCACCGCCGCCCCCGACCACGCATACCATGCTAATGTACCGCCCGGACCGAAGCTTTCATCGTCAGGGTGAGCAAAAACGGCTAATAATGTGGGACGAGTATCGATGATTGTGGGTCGCAGGATTATCGTTTCTGGTTGTGAACGCATAGTTGCCTAGAGAGATGAGAGCCTTCTTCAGAGCAATCGCTTATCATCAAGCCTATCGGCTACTATGGTATCATACCCCACAGAACTACAGATGTTGTCGGTCATGTGATGGAAGAGTGACCAATTGTTTGCACAGGTGATCATGTATGCTTACTGACTTGCCAATTGCCGTGATCGGCGCCGGTGCAATGGGTGAAGCAATCATCGGCGGTCTTTTGCGCAACGAACTCGTCACACCCGATCAGATACTAGCCAGCCATCCCCGCGACGATCGCCGGCGCGACCTCGCTCATCGCTACGCGATTCACACAACCCACGACAATCTCGAAGCAGCTAAATGGGGGCGGATTGTCATTTTTGCCGTCAAACCACAACAGTTACAACGCATTTTACCGCCATTACGTGGTGCAATCCGCGACGAAGATCTCGTGATCTCGGTGATTGCCGGTGTCACCATCACTACATTTGCCGAGGCCCTCGATCACCAAGCTATCGTGCGGAGCATGCCAAATACGCCTGCCCAAATCGGTGCCGGTATGACGGTATGGACGGCGGCGCCCGCCGTGACCGAGCATCAGCGGAGGTGGGCAACGACAGTACTCGGTGCACTGGGACGTGAGCTGTATGTTGATAACGAGACGTATCTCGATATGGCTACTGCGATTAACGGGACGGGGCCAGCTTACGTCTTTTTGATGATGGAAGCGATGATCGACGCCGGCGTCCACCTCGGCTTATCGCGCCGCATCGCCGAGGAGCTGGTCCAGCAGACGATGCTTGGTTCGGTACAGTACGCAATGCAGAGTGGTCTCCATCCGGCACAGTTGCGCAATGCAGTCACCTCACCTGGCGGCACCAGCGCTGCGGCACTGAGCGAACTTGAACGGGGTGGATTACGGACAGTGCTGGCCGATGCGATCTGGGCTGCTTACCGTCGTTCGGTTGAATTGGGAAGGCAGGGCTAGATGGCAGTAAGTTATGCACGTGTACGATTAACGACCGAAGACGACCGGCGCTACCGCGCTTATGTCGAGAAATTTAAGCTCCAACGCAAAAATCAGAAGGCGATCCGCCCCCCCCGCCAACGTGACATTTTTGGTGGGCAAGCTGAAGCTGCCCTACGCGACTGGCTGGCGACGCAGGTATCGCTCGACGAGCGTCGCATTCTCGAATACGAAGAACGGCGCAATCGTACCGCGCAGATTAAGTATCGCGAACTTGATGCCTTAGCTATTGTTGACGGTGTGGCGTGGGTATTCGAGATCAAAGCCAGCCGCACGGCCAGTGCTTTACGTCGTGCTGTTGCGCAACTGAACGAGACACGCCAGATTTTGCACCTGCTTTTCCACCGCGTCGGCGTAACGATTCTGCTGGTCGATACCGGCATTCCCGTCGATAGCGCTGCTGCTGACGCATTGATGCAGAGCGATCGACCACCGCCACGCCGACCCGAACCTCTTGCCGAAGTACTTACCGCGCTGCCCCAACTTCAGATCATCGATACGTTGGCGGTGCGCTCGGCCGATGACGATCAGGTCAACCTCATGCTGTTTAGCGTTGACGACATCATCGCGCTGGTCGGAGCCGAGAATCTAGCGTTGAACTGGGAAGAAGACGATCTCTACGACGAATTGGACGACGAACCACCACCGGCCACGACTCTCTTTGCCAGTAGCGGCGACGATGACGATAACGATGATGATAATCCACTAGCCGCCGCGTTGCGCAAGGCTGGATTACGCTAACTACGTCAGACAAGTTCTGCTATTGCCCGATCTCCACCGTGACTACCTACCGTATGAACCATTTACGCACTACTGTCGCATTAGTTTTGGGACGTACCGCCAGAATCTTCTCCCGTCGTTTCCATCTCGGCGGTGGGACGAGCTTACCCGGTCAAATCGCCCGCTCAATTGAACCGGCAATCTTGACCACCATTTGCACGGCATTACCCGATGGTGTGATTCTGATCGCCGGCACCAACGGGAAGACCACGACGAGTCGCATGTTAGCGGCCATTCTCGAACATACCGGCGAACCACTGTTGCACAACCGCGCCGGCGCCAACCTGCTTCCCGGCCTTACCACCGTCGCCATCACCGATACCGATTGGCGCGGACGCCCCCATGCCCGTCGCGCCCTGTTCGAGACTGATGAAGCTGCGTTACCACAAGCTATCGCCGAAACCCGCCCACGGCTCGTTGTCTTGCTCAACCTATTCCGAGACCAACTCGACCGCTACGGCGAGATTGACACTATTGCCGGCAACTGGCGGCGGGCATTGCAAACCTTACCCGCAACCAGTACTGTCGTGTTCAACGCAGATGATCCGGCTATTGCCGGCCTCACCGAACACCTTCCTGCACGCGTAATCGGGTTTGGGTTAAATGACACTCGTCACGCAGTCGCTGCCGCTACGCACATCGCCGACTCACAATTTTGCCAGACGTGCGGTCACCGTTATCACTACCGGCACATCTTCTACGCCCACATCGGTCACTATACCTGCCCCCACTGCGGACGCCACCGACCCGATCCGCAGATTGCACTGACTGCGCTTGAACCACGTGGATTAGACGGCAGTGAGCTTCAGATCAGACATCCGGTCGGTCAACTCCAAATACACCTCCCACTCCCCGGCCTCTACAACGCCCAGAATGCACTGGCCGCAACCGCCGCCGCATTAGCTCTCGGCATTGCGCCGACAACAATTGGTGCAGCCCTAACCACATTCCAGGCCGCTTTTGGTCGCATCGAGCGGATCACTGCCGGCCCCAATGGCCCACCAATGCTGATTGCGCTGATTAAAAATCCGGTGGGAGCTTCAGAGACGGTGCGGATGCTTACGGCCACAACGACGCGACCATTACACCTCCTGATCGCGATCAACGACCGCTTCGCCGACGGTACCGACGTTTCGTGGCTGTGGGATGCCGATTTCGAGCCTTTGGCTGGACGGGTCGCCCGCGTGACAGTCAGCGGTACGCGCGCCGCCGATATGGCCTTACGTCTTGATTATGCTGGGGTTGATGGAGCCGCGATCACGGTTATCGATGATCTGCCAACAGCCCTCGATACAGCATTGGTAGCCTTACCCGTTGGCGAAACCCTCGCCGTACTACCGACCTATACCGCTATGCTCGACCTCCGCGCCGAGATCGCCCGCCGTGGCTGGGCCAAACCGTTTTGGGAAACCTGATCACGCAAAGGGCGCAAAGGGCGCAAAGGGCGCAAAGGGCGCAAAGGGCGCACGGCATCATCACACTTCGCTTTGCGTTCTCTGCGTCTCGGCATTCTTTGCGTTACCTGAGTTGCCACTCGCTAATGTTCCACGTAAACGGTGCAATCGGATCAAGGCGCCAACCCGACAAACCATCACGCGCCACGAGCACATCAATCCGCTGAAAGAGCGGCAGCACCGGCAACTCTTGGGTAAACAACTGCTGTTGGCGTAAATACGCCGCCTTTTGTACTTCTGGATCAAGCACCGTCGTTGCCGTATTAATCGCCTCATTCGCCTCAAAGAAACACCAACCGGCAAAATTATTGCCCGTCCAATTGTTCGCCTCGCCCGGCACACCGGCACAGCTCCACAGCTCCCAACCACGAGGGTGCGGACCGGCAATCCAACCAAACAACGCCAGTTGGAAGGTGCGCCGGTAAAGTGGGCCATCGACACTATACAACTCGTTCACCGGCAACGACGTCACTTCAACTTGAATCCCGACCTGCGCCAGATCGTTGGCAATCCGCTCGGCGACGGCTTGACGTAGCGGCGAGTTGGCGCTTGTTACCAACGAAAGTAACAACGGTAAACCTTCATACTCCCGCCAACCATCCCCATCGGTGTCGACCAACTTTGCTTCATCAAGCAGACGGCGTGCTTCATCGGGATTATACGGGTAGCGCGTAATCTGATCGAGCGGTGGATACCCAAGCTGACCGGGCAATATCCAACTCTCGAGGACGTTACTCTTCCCACCTAACAACTGCTCCACAAGCAACGGGCGGTTAATCGCATACGCAATCGCTCGCCGCACGCGAATATCTTGCAGCAGCGGTACATCAAGGTTGAAATCGAGATGCTCCCAAATTGGGTTCGGTGATGTGCTGATCTGAAACCCACGGTTATCGCTCTGCAATAAGCTGGTTAAGAGTTCCGGCGTCGGCTGCTCAATGAAGACAAGATCAAGGCTGCCACTGTTGACCAATTCGATCAACTGCGCCGGATCGTTACGAAACACGAAGAGTATCGTATCAAATGGAGCTTTCGGTCCGGTGTAATAGGGATTACGCACTAACTCCAACGAACCGCCGTCGAAACTGCGGATCATATAAGGGCCATAGCCGACCGGACGGCGGGCAAAATCGCTTTGCCAGATTTGTTTCGGATCGACATCGCTCAGTAAATGACGAGGTAGCGGTATCCAGAAACTGGTCAGATAGGCCGGATCGGTAACATCAGGATTGAGCACAGCACGGGTCGTATGCTCATCAACTTGCTCATAGCGGGCAATCATCGCCAACCGACTAGCAGCCGCTTGACCGAGATCGGCGCTCTGTGCTAGCTCATAGGCAAAGACCGAATCGGCAGCCGTCACCGGTGTACCATCAGACCAACGCAGTTCAGCGTTCCAATGAAAAGTCACACTAACTTGGGTTACTTCATCGGTCTGTTCAGTCGGTGTATCGGTAATCTGGCCCAGTGCATCACGAAAAACAGTCACCGTTGTTGTAACGACATCACCGTTGGCCAAACTGGGCAAGTCCGTTAATACACCGGTAGTTTGCAGCGTAAAATTCACCGGTAAAAGCGGTGAAGGAAAGATCAACTCGGTAATCGCCCCACTCAACCGCTCATCGGTTGGCGTACTGTGGTACGGCAATAGATCAGGAGGTTCGGCAACCAATCCGATCCGTAGTATTCGCTCGGCGGATAGCGTTCCTGTCGGTGTCGGTGTCACCATTACAACCGGTGTATTTTCCAGATTGGTTAACTCGACCCGACATCCGGCAACTGTTACCAACCCCCAAAGGGCTACAATAACTATCAGTAAACGCTTCATGGCGTATATCATTCGCTTAAAAACGGTAGTTGATGATCGAGACGATAATCCGTGACATCCCAACCTAGCCTAAGAGGGCCAAGACGATGACACGTTAACGTCATTGTGATTGTGTTTTTGCGTGTGATACGCAACAATCAGGCTGATGGCACATCACGCGCTGCCGGAACACCGGCTACCGTCGTTGCAGCTTGGACAGCACGTACAATCGCGATCGCAAGCACATCGGCAGCTACAGCACCGAGCGTTACCAAAGGGGGCGCTTCGTAGACACCGGTAGAAAGGGCAAACACGGTATCTCCATCAAACGGCGAATGAGCCGGACGAATAGCGCGGGCCAGCCCATCCTGCGCCATAATTGCCAGGCGGGTTGCCGCAGCTTTATCCAATCGAGCATCGGTTGCCACAACCGCAATCGTCGTATGTTGGCCGGTGGTATCAGCAAATGATTGTCGGCTCAACCCTCCACGCAACAACGCACCGGTACCTACCAATGTTTGATTAGGGCCGCGTGCGCCGGCGATGATCCGTCCTTGTGGATCAACCACATCACCAAACGCATTCACGACCACCAATGCGCCAACCGTTACCCCATCGGCAAGCGTTTCACTCCACGTCCCCACACCACCCCGCATTGCCGTGTTCATACCACCAACTTTACCCACAGTTGCTCCGATCCCGGCGCCAACACTACCTTCAGCTACACTCGTATCAGCCGCAGCACAAGCTGCATAGCCCATTGTCGCATCGGGCCATACATCAGCACGTCCGATACCGAGATCGAAGATCACTGCTGCCGGGACAATTGGCACTTTGGTGAGGCCAACATCAAAACCGTACCCCCGCTCGTAGAGCCACGACACTACTCCTGTGGCGGCGGCCAACCCAAACGCACTACCACCCGTCAATACCACCGCATTAACCTGCTGAACCAGATTCACCGGATTGAGCAGATCCGTCTCACGGGTACCGGGGGCACCACCGCGCACATCAACACCTGCGGTTGCACCATCTGGTGTCAACACAACCGTCACACCGGTCAATGCAGCAGTATCGGTAGCGTGACCGACCAATACGCCTTTCACATCGGTAATAGCCGGTACCTTCATTGTTTACTTACTCCTACCGATGGTACCACGGGTTGGGACTCTGCCCGCACCGTAGCGACACCACGGGTCTGACTTGATCCACAATACGGGCAAATACGCCATGTCAAATCGATGACTCTACCGCACGTATCGCAATGCCGGCGCAACTGGGTATGACAGTGAGGACAGATAATAAAATCCGGCTCAATCGGACGCTGACATTCGGGACACACCAGTTGATCTTCAAGATCGCGACGGAGAAACTCCTCTTCGAGCGTGCGTTCGTATTTCTCGGCGAGGGTTTGTGGTGGACGAAGGATCAAATGGAGGGGAATACCGAGGAATGGCAACAACAGCACAATACCGACTGCTAACACCTGGACTGAGACATCCTCGGTACGACGACGAATGTCGCGATAGGCCCACAACACAGAAGCTGCCCACAGCAGCACTGCATATGCCCCTAAAACGATCGCACCAAGGCGTAGCAAGGGCAAAATATTGGCAATAAATTCCTGGATTGCTTCCATAAAAAGTAAAGCCGTTTCTAAACGGTAAAACTTCTATCCGTATTGACTGAAGCTATTCAATTCAATCGACTCGCGCCTCAACCGATTGACAAGTGTCCCGCATTATAACCTACGAGTCTGGGCACGCAACACAAACACGGTGGCACCGCCCACTTGAACCTCGAGTGGTGCTGGCGGATAAAACTCACCCGACTCGGCAATCGGTGGCATTGGCGAAACGTAACGTGTGCGGGTCGAACAATGTTCACGGATGATATTGATGACCGGATTAACCTGCTGATCCTCGACACTAAGCAACAGTGTCACATTCCCTTCGCGCAAAAATCCACCCTGACTACTGAGGCGGGTCACGCGATACCCATGTTCGGTCAGCGCTTCCACCAAATTAGTTGCATCTTGCGATTGAACGACAGCCAGAATGAGGCGCATGGCGTCCACCCTAGTTCTCAGGCTACGCATCATCGCGTAGCAAGCGGCGTAATCCGAGCCAATAGCGGCATCACGGCATGCCAAATTTGTTCAGCCAGTTCATCAACCGGCTGATCGGCATCGAGTGCATGCCAGCGTTCCGGTTCCTGTTTCATTAACTCAACGAATCCGTGCGCAACCCGCCGATGGTAAGCCAAATCACGAGCATCTAGACGGTTCCATTCAGCCGACTGCCCACCTCGTTCCGAACGCTCACGGGCATTTTGCTTGCGTTGCAAGCCGATTTCCACATCAATTTGCAGGTAAAACGTAAGATCGGGCTTAAGCCCTCCGGTCGCTACCTCGGTAATCACCCGCAATTCTTCGAGATCACGCCCCAACCCGTAGCCCTGATACGCAAATGTCGAATCGGCATACCGGTCACACACTACAATCCCACCGGTCGCCAGATAAGGTCGGATCAATTCACTGACCAACTGTGCACGTGCTGCCGAAAACAACAATATTTCGGTAGTGGGAGCCATTTCCGTATGGCGCAAATCGATCAAAATCCGGCGGATCAGTTCTCCAATTCGGGTACCACCCGGCTCGCGTGTCAAGATAACCGGATAGCCCGCAGCTTGCAAACGCTCATAAAGGCGGCGTGCTTGTGTGCTCTTGCCGGCTCCCTCTGGCCCCTCAAACGTGATAAACAACCCACGGTGCATACTATTGCCATCAACCCGTTGCAGTTACCTACGTTAAGGATAGCCGATCTTTGCCAATCTGTCGATTGCCTGTTCACTGTGCGGGTCTGGCGTCGTGCCATTCCTCATCACGGCATTGGGCTGCAATGTCGCAATGGGGAATGTTCTTTACCGAAAGATCTTCACCCGCCGGTTTGGATCATCGCCACGGCTCTCTGAACGTAGATTGTACCGATCGGCCATTTGATGTTGTAAGCGGCGAATATAACTACTCCGCGGCGTCAATTCTACCGCATTGCGTTCACCGTTGATAACTTGCGCAATCGCCTGTTCAGTCTCGAGCAATGCCTCTTCGATCACCGAATCACTACGCGAATACTCGGCTTCATCATCAAACATCTCGCGCAACTGAAAGACTTGGGCTAATTGACGTTCCATCTGCGTGATCGTATTGTTGCGCAACACATACACCGGCACCCCCTGTTCCTCAGCTTGCCGCAACTGGTGCGAACTCTGCCGGTAATAGTTTTTCAGTGTCATTACTAAGGTTGCATCTTTTAAGTCACGCACAATAACGGCGGGTACCCGCAGTCGTTCAATCGCATTTTGCAATCGGTTGCGGCTCACACCAAACGGGAAGATACGCTGGGGTGGCACGGTAGTAACCGAACCGGCCGTACTACCATTCCGATCGCGCAAACGTGGACCGTTTGTCCCCATCTGCGACTGTTCACGCCCATTCCGACCACGTCGGAAACCAAACGCCGGGGCATCGATCAGCATTCGCCGTACCGGCTCACGCCGCACCGTACCGTCCGGCTCGCGGATGCGTTGCTCACATGGCGGCTCCTCACCGCGCAAAATGGCATCAACCGCCGCTGCCACATCCGGGTAGACGGTCACGCTATCCCACGACTGAATCTCAACCAGAATGCTAAACGTCGGTGGCGCTTTGCGTTCGAGCACCGTCTTTTGCGTTCCACGCCGACGCGCCTCTTCATCACCAAGCGTCACTGCCTGGATCCCACCCACCAAATCCGACAGGGTGGGGTTAATCATCAGATTATCGAGGGTATTGCCATGCGCCGTACCGATCAACTGCACGCCACGTTCGGCAATAGTACGCGCGGCAGCAGCTTCCAATTCGGTACCGATCTCATCGATTACAATCACTTCAGGCATGTGATTTTCAACCGCCTCGATCATCACATTATGCTGTTCGGACGGTCGCGGGACTTGCATACGGCGGGCACGACCAATACCGGGATGGGGAATATCACCATCACCGGCAATCTCATTCGAGGTATCGACGATCACCACCCGCTTACGCAACTCATCACCGAGCACTCGCGCCGTCTCGCGCAACAGCGTCGTCTTACCGGTACCCGGCTTACCGAGCAGCAAAATACTCTGCCCGGTTTCAACCAAATCGCGAATAATATCAACCGTACCGTAGACTGCCCGGCCAACGCGGCAGGTCAAGCCAATAACCACACCACGGCGATTACGAATGCCCGATATGCGATGCAGGGTGCGAGGAATACCGGCGCGATTATCTTCACCAAACTCACCGATGCGGGCAATGACATAATTGATATCTTCAGCGGTCACCTCCCGATCGCTCAAGAATAGTTCGTGACCACGATAGCGTGCTTCAGGCAGACGGCCCAGATCCATCACGATCTCGAGCAAATTATCCTGATCGTTAGCTTTCTGGATCGCGTCACGTATCGCTGGTGGCAATGTTGCTAATAGAAGCTGAATGTCATTGACAGTGTCCGTCACAGCCATAATCGCTTAGCACTCCTCCTGCCTTGTTGGAGGCCAAACATACCGTCGCACCGATATAGGTGGTTCCAACCCCACCTCGAGCGATGGCGCCAACACCGCCCGCCGAATCGGTACAACTGTATGTTTGACAAGTAATATCTGCTCACCAACCGGTTGAAAACCCAGTCGGATTGCTGGTTCAAACAATTCTTGCTGATACTCACGTAAGATCAAATAGACCGGGCGGCTATCGCTCAGTTGGGCAAGCCCAAAGCGTAAAATATCGACTACTTGATCACGCGCTTCCGGCCGAATCAACAATGAGAAGACGTGACCACTCGGCCCACTCAACAAGCGCAGATAGGCCACCAGATCATCATCAGGCCCTAAGACCCACGCCTGCCGACGCACCAGCGAATAAGGTTGGTTGATCGTCCAATGGCGAGCATTACGTACTTCTGCCTGCTGAACAACATGCGGTGCGATCATGCCGTAGAGTTTGTGAATAGCCCAATGATCACGCCGCGACTGCATACGCATTGGCGCCAGCCGTGTACCCTGATCCCAGTCGGGGCCTGAGAGATGGAACAGGTGACGATGGGTATACACCTGAAAACCGACCTGCCGAAAGATTTCACGCAGTTCATTGTGCTGGCTCGGCAATGCGGCATAGAGCCGCTGCACTGAATGCTGCGCTGCATCGATGCAGAGGCGGTGGAGGAGGTGGAACCAGAGCTCGTAATCACTAGGTACCTGTTCACTGCGGGTACCGCTAGTAGCCAGATAGATCACATCTTGTTCTGGACGACCGAGACGACCCATTGCCTGAACGAGAGCCAAACTACCATGTTCGGCCAGCACCAACGTTGTGCGTTCACGATGATTACCGGCCAAGATGCTCTGTAACGCAAACCAAAGTGGCCGATGGCTGTAAGCCAACAGTCGTTCGGTATAGAGCACGTGTTGGCAGCGAGGTTTACGCCGCAGCGACCACATATCGCTCAGCGTTACGGCTCGTATCATAGTTCCAGGAAGAGTCGGTGGACTCGATCATCATGGGTTAACTCGGGATGAAAGGTCGTCGCCAGCAAACGACCTTGGCGGGCAGCAACAACACTGCCATCTTCCAACCAGCCCACTGCTTCGCATCCCTGACCGAGCGCCATAATCCGCGGAGCACGGATAAACACGCCAGAAAGCGGTGCCTCGCCGATGATCGGCATCGTAATCGGTGCCTCGAAGCTATCGAGCTGGCTCCCATACGCATTTCGTCGAATCGTCAGATTCATCAAGCCTAAGGTGGGTTGACCACCTTGCTTCTGATCCACTACTTCATTCGCGAGCAGGATTGCACCGGCACAGGTACCCCAGATCGCTAAATCGTGACCACCGCGCGCCTGGATCGGTTCGAGCATCTGGTAGATTGCCAACAGCCGGCCGATAGTTGTACTCTCGCCACCGGGGATAATCAGGCGGTCAACCTGGGCAAGTTGGTGCGGTAACCGCACCTCAATCGGCTCAATACCTATCCGACGCAAGACCGCACAGTGTTCGCGAAAATCGCCTTGTAATGCTAATACTCCAACTGTCATACTCATCGGGTGCGGACGGAGTAACACTCCGCCCGCGGCCTCCTCAGCTACCATCCACGCCGAGCCATCAACTGCTCAGCAGGAATCTGATCGATGTTAATCCCAACCATAGCCTCGCCGAGGCCTTTACTCACCTCAGCGATGATTTCTGGATCGTTGTAATGGGTCGTTGCTTCCACAATGGCGCGTGCGCGCTTGATCGGGTTACCGCTCTTGAAAATACCAGATCCGACAAAGATACCATCAACACCAAGCTGCATCAACAAGGCAGCATCAGCCGGAGTGGCAATCCCACCGGCAGCAAAATTGACGACCGGCAGCTTGCCTTCCGTAGCTACTTGCTTGACCAGCTCATACGGTGCTTGGATCTGTTTGGCGTAAGTAAACAGTTCATCTTCGTTCATCGACTGCAAGCGGCGAATTTCACTGTACACAGCGCGTGCATGACGAACTGCCTCCACGACATTACCGGTACCGGCCTCGCCTTTGGTGCGCAGCATCGCTGCACCCTCGGCAATTCGGCGCAGGGCCTCACCCAAATTGCGGCAGCCGCATACGAACGGCACTCGGAACTTATGCTTGTTAATATGGTGCTCTTCGTCGGCCGGCGTCAAGACCTCACTCTCGTCGATGTAGTCGACACCGATTGCCTCTAGCACCTGTGCCTCGACGAAGTGACCGATCCGCGCTTTTGCCATGACCGGGATGGTTACAGCCTGTTTGATCGCCAAGATCAGCTCTGGATCGCTCATCCGTGCAACACCACCTTGAGCGCGAATATCGGCCGGTACCCGTTCAAGTGCCATCACCGCCACTGCACCGGCTTCTTCAGCGATCCGTGCTTGCTCAGGCGTCACCACATCCATAATGACGCCACCTTTAAGCATTTGCGCAAGCCCAACCTTCGTCGTCCACGTCGATTTTTCCATATTGCCTCACTCAAACCTCGCCAGATGTTGTAGATCTCGTTACATAATTGTACCACGCTGTACCAGGTCGGGCAATGCGACGCAGGGCGGAGGTAGATGGATGGCAGAGCCGCTCGCCGGGTGGCTCTGCCTGTCTACCATCACCTAAAGCGCAATACACTACGACAAACTCACATGCGAACATCTAGGCCACATTCCGAATGTTGCTACCGTCGCCCAACGACCTGTGCGACCGCCCGTAGTTTCGGCATCAAATTCATGAAGTTTTCCGGGCTGAGCGACTGTCCACCGTCCGACTTAGCCCGATCGGGGTCAGGATGAACCTCGATGATCACTCCGTCAGCGCCTGTTGCAATCGCTGCCAATGTCAACGGTGGTACCAAATACCATTTGCCGGTACCATGACTCGGATCGACAATCACCGGTAAATGCGAGCGTTTCTTGACCACCGCTACGGCGTTCAGATCAAGGGTATTGCGTGTTGCCGTCTCGAACGTGCGAATACCACGTTCGCACAAAATAATGTTGGGATTCCCCTGCGCAATGATGTATTCTGCCGAAAGTAACCACTCCTCAATTGTCGCCGATAATCCGCGCTTCAGCAGCACCGGCTTGTCACTGCGCCCAACCTCCTCTAGCAACTGATAGTTCTGCATATTGCGCGCCCCGATCTGCAGTACATCGGCGTACCGCGCGACCAGCTCAACATCGGCCGGGGTCATAACCTCGGTAACGATTGGCAAGCCGGTCTCTTCCCGTGCCTGTGCCAGCAACTGTAACCCCACCTCACCCAAGCCACGGAAGCTGTAGGGAGAGGTTCGCGGTTTGAATGCGCCACCCCGCAACATATTTGCTCCCGCTTCGCGTACAGCACGCGCGGTAGCCATAATTTGCTCTTCACTCTCGACCGAGCACGGCCCGGCGATGATCGCCAGATGCCCACCCCCCACTTTCACATCACCGACCTGCACGATGGTATCGGTCGGTTTGACTTCGCGGGAGACCAACTTATAGGGTTGCGTAATCCGCAGCGTCTCTTTCACGCCGGCGAAATGCTCAAGCTCTTCGCGTAACGTGGGAGGGATCGATGCACCAACAACAGCAATCACCGTGCGTTCTTCACCGACAGTTAAATGGCCGCGCAAGTTATACTCACGCAGCCGTTCCAACACCGCATCAATCTGACTTGGAGTCGAATTAGTTTGCATGACAACAATCATAGAACGGTCCTCCTCTGCAGGATAGGTACAGGAATCGGTAGTCAACTCGAGCCTTATCTGCCCGCAGTTACGAAGGGAATGGGCCGCACACCCGATGAGGCGAGTACTCCACGTTGCTTGAAGTGGGGATAATTCTATCGCCTTAGGCTGATCGCACCGTTGCGTCACGTTCGTTGGGTGACGACAACTCATTGTTCTTCCTCCGACAACGTTGATGTAACCATACGGAAGGCACTCATCAATGCGGCGCGTTCAGGCCTTAGACCATGTGCGCCGCGGATATAGACATGGACAATTTCATCGGCACGCTTGGTCGTATTCCAGTGGATCAAGACGCGAATACAGCGTGGCAAGCTGCCCGGCACGGCCATTTCGTGGCCGCAAAGCAGTGCAGTATCCACCCATCCAATCGCCCGCGCTGCCACAGCCGGAAACTCGGCATTGAGATCGGGAGTGGTGGTAAAAATGGCGCTGGCAATGTCTTCCGGCTTAATGTCGTTAGCTTCGATCAGCAACGTGAGCAGTTCGTGCGTGGCAGCCAAAATCGCCTCGCGCGTGTTTTCCTCACAGGTGGTCGCTCCTCGTACTCCGCGGCAACGAACGTCCATTACCTTCCTCCTCGGCAACAACAGAGGGGGCGCGAGGTTGCTTCGCCTCGCGCCCCCTTTTGCTTGCTCTGTACTCTCTTGCGCCTTTCAGGAAATGCGAAGCGACCAGTCCAATTGTGGGCTGGTAAAGTAGAAGAAGTAGGTGTAAAAGCGCGAACCACGCATAATACTGCTTACCTCATTCTTCCCGCTTCGACGGGGGAAATATACCATAGCCGCGGCAGTTCGTCAAGCAGGCTGTAGAACCGGACAGCTAACCGGCTCGGCAGAGAACGCTAAGGATTTAAACGCAAAGGCGCAGAGAACGCGAAGGACGCAAAGAATCTAAACGCAAAGGCGCAAAGATCGCAAAGGGCGCGAAGGGCGCGAAGGGCGCGAAGGGCGCGAAGGGTTTTTGATGATTGGGTACAAGCGCGCTGGAAGCACCCTATCATATCCCTTCGCGATCTTTGCGTCCTTCGCGTCTAAGATGATGCCACGCCATGGTGCAGAAAGGATGTTAGCTATCATATCCCTTCGCGATCTTTGCGTCCTTCGCGTCTAAGATGATGCCACGCCATGGTGCAGAAAGGATGTTAGC
>NZ_JBWGQH010000008.1:14434-47252 GCF_056331925.1 Chloroflexus sp. | reverse complement strand
CTATCATATCCCTTCGCGATCTTTGCGTCCTTCGCGTCTTTGCGTTTCCCACCCTCTGCGCCTTCCGAGTCACGAGCCAAGCAACTCTTCCGCCTCGATAATCGCCTGCGCAATATCCTTCATCTTAGTACGTTTATCACGAGCACGCTGGCGCAGCCGCTCGTAAGCGTCACGCTCAGTAAGGCCAAGGCGTTGCATAAGGATACCCTTCGCCCGCTCGATCAACTTACGTGCCTCAAGTGCCTCTTGCAACTCGAGATTCTCATTCCGCAAACTCTGCATTTCTCGATGGCGTGCTAAAGCAATCGCAATTGCCGGTGGCAACTCTTGCTCATTCACCGGCTTCACTAAATAGGCCAGCGCACCAGCAGCTTCGGCACGTCGAATCGTCTCCTTATCGGCAAACGCCGTCAACATCACAACCGGTATTCCCGTCTGATCACGGATTCGCGAGGTTGCTTCGGTACCGTCCATCTCCGGCATCCGAATATCCATAATCACCAGATCAGGTTTCAGGCGACTAGCCAGCATTACCGCCTCTGCACCGGTGCGAGCAATACCAACTACCTCGTAGCCCAACCCCTTCAGTTGCTCTTCAAGAGTGAGCGAAACGAGATCATTATCCTCGGCAATTAGGATACGAATCGCGGCCACGGCTGCCCTCCCGCTGCAAACTTACGCATATGTGATAACTCAGATCATACCACAAGATAGGCATCACCGTAAGACGTTCAGCCTTCTATCTTGCCCGTAACCGAGAACAGATAGCCACAGATCGTACTTCAATAATGCCAAGGGTGTGATACAATTTAGTCTGAGCCGAATTGTTTGCATATGCAACTGACGCCATTGGGGCGACAGCCGCATGTACCACCGCGAAAATCTAGGTTAGGAGGGCGTGATGCGATACGACATCACGAATACTGCAATTGAAGACTATCTCCACGATCTGATGCCACCGCGTGACGAGGTTTTGGCAAGCCTTGAAACACGCGCCAAACAGCAGGGTCTATCACTCGTTGGGCCGGTACAAGGGCAATTTCTCTATTTACAAGCACTGATGATGAATGCCCGCAACGCGCTCGAAGTCGGTATCACTACGGGATACGCCGCAATCTACATTATGAAGGCACTCCGCCAAACCGGTGGCAAGATGACGGCTATCGAACGCAACCCTGAGCGCGTGAAGTTGGCTACCGAGGTGATCAGTGCAGCGGGAATGAGCGATCTGATCACCATTCATCTCGGTGAATGGTACGAGTTGTTACCATCGCTGAACGAACAATTTGACCTGATCTTCCTCGATGTGCTCCGCAGTTCATCCAACGATATGCAGGCAACCCAGGCCCTGGAGTTGTGTGTTCCTCTCTTGCAACCTGGTGGTGTCCTGATTGCCGATAACGTGCTGTGTAGCGCGCAAGTGCTTGAAGAAGACGTTTCGCCACTCGTGCGTGGCATCCAACGCTTCAATCGGGCAATTATGGAACATCCGCAGCTTGAGTCGGTGATCATTCCGTTGCGTGACGGGGTTTCGATCAGTCGGAAAAAGCTCTCATAGCCCATCTCAACGAATAAACGTAGTGGATCGCGCACGAGCGAACAACGAGCGCAACGATCCATTCGTTTATTCGTTGTTGGATGTCTTTTTACTCTACCCACACCATCTCACTTCACTCGTCTGACGATCAGCTTAGTTTACTATATTATGTCATCTCAACGTATTGCTGAATGGGCCGCATTACGCTCACTTACTCACGCACTGAATCAAACCCGCGATTTGCGTGTCGCCCTCGATGCAGCGCTTACACATATTCTAGAGCTAACCGGATTAGAGGCGGGCTGGATCTATCTCCGCGATGAGCGAGATCAGTTCGTCCTTGCCGCTCGCCATCGGCTCCCGCCGGCTCTCAACTATCCCGGGTTAGCCTGGCAAGGTGAATGCGCGTGTCAGGTGGCATGCCAAACCGGCCAACTCCGCGAGCCATCGCTCATTGACTGTTCGCGGCTACGCATTGCTATTGGGGATAAGCGTGGTCTTTCCCACCACGTTTCGGTCGAGTTGCACGATGGCCTACGCACGGTTGGTTTACTCAACCTCGCGACGAGTCGTTGGGCGCGACTTGCAATTGCCGATCAACACCTGATCGCTGCTATTAGTCACATATTGGGGACGGCTATCGCCCAAGCGCGTCTCTATGCGGAAGTAAGCGTTCGACGAGGACAAGAACGACGCGCCTTACTGTCACTCTCACAAGAGTTACTCGGCAGTGACGATCTTGAGCCGACGTTGCAGCGGCTTCTCCGCATCGGCACTCGCCTACTCGACGCCGACGCCTGTGCGTTTATCGAGGCTGATGAAGAGGGTGGACGAGCTATCTTACGGGCATGTCATGGCTGGGAGCTACCATCAGATCAGGCTTGGCCGATGATCCTTGATGATGAGCATCCACACTTGTGGTATTTGCCAGAACGCAGCAGCCAACTACCGGCAGAAACCCTCCAACGCTTACCACCACTCTTATGCCGACAAAACTTTCAAGGTCATCTTGCGGTACCGATTGAGATTGGTGGCACACCGATCGGCCTGCTGATGGTCAATACTGTTTCTAGCCGTACCTTTCTCGATAGCGAAGCAGAGCTGCTTGGCCTGCTTGCCAGCCAATTAGCCCAATTGATCGACCGCGAACGACTTCATCAGGCAGAGCTTGCACGTCAGCGACTCGAGCGTGAACTTGATTTGGCGAGTGAAATACAG
This sequence comes from Chloroflexus sp., assembly GCF_056331925.1. Classification (NCBI taxonomy): domain Bacteria; kingdom Bacillati; phylum Chloroflexota; class Chloroflexia; order Chloroflexales; family Chloroflexaceae; genus Chloroflexus; species Chloroflexus sp. The sequence goes on along the minus strand of NZ_JBWGQH010000008.1, from coordinate 44,497 downwards.
GCGAGTTTTTTACCCGATTGTTGTCCACTGTTACCGGGCTGGCACATTGAAGCCTTCTACCGCGCCGCCCGCCGCGTCGGTGGCGATTTTTACGATTTTATCGAGACGTCACCCACTGCCTCCGGCCATAATCCACGCTTCGGGATAGTTATTGCCGATGTCACCGATAAAGGCGTCCCGGCTGCACTCTTTATGGCCCTTTCACGAACCATCTTGCGGGCAAGTGCCATCGACGGTCGACCGCCGGTTGCCGTTCTCCAACGTGCTAACCGCATTATCCTCGCCGACTCGCGCGCCGGTCTGTTCGTTACTTGCTTCTATGCCCTGCTTGACCCGAGCACCGGCCATCTTACGTATGCCAACGGTGGTCATAATTACCCTTTACTCTATCAACGGGCTACCGGACAGGTTACACCGCTCGCTGCACAAGGGATTGTACTTGGCATCATTCCCGATCCGCAGTTTACACCTGGCGAAATCATCCTCGAACCGGGTGATGTTGTGCTGTTCTACACCGACGGCATCACCGAAGCGATGAATCCACAGCGCGAACTATTCGGTGATGAGCGCTTGTCCACAGTACTACGCTCCGTCAGTCACCTCTCACCACACGAGATTGTAGAGGCCATCCTGCAAGCCGTCTCCGCTTTCGTCAGTGATACCCCGCAAGCCGACGATATGACCATGGTGGTGCTTAAGCGGGTGTGAACCGCTTGCACAGATCGCTCGATCTCGCTATAATAAGCCAAGACGCGACACGGGGAGATGACGGAGTGGTTGAACGTGCCCGTCTCGAAAACGGGTAGGGCCTAATAAGCCCTCGTGAGTTCGAATCTCACTCTCCCCGCCAATTTGCGCCCGACCTGCCACAGGTTGGGCGCTGCGATTTTTGAGGTGTGCTATGACTCCAACCGAACAGCGGTTGCGTGAACAGCTCGAAGAACAACTGCGCCTCAATGAGTGGCTGTATGAGCAGCTCGAACGGCAACGAGCCATGAATGCCGAATTACGAAAGGCTGTCGCCGACCTCGCCCGTGCCTTCCAAGAGTCACTCGCTGCTGCCGTTGCAGCCGGTGAAGCCGGCGATATCGACGCAATCCGACGCTTGACCCGCGCGAACCAGCAGTATTGGCAACACTATTTGCAGCAGATTGTGGCAGCCGCCCAACGCGGTTCGTCGGCAGACAATCGGTAACCGGTGCGGTTATGACTTAGCGTAACCGACCTTGTTCCATATCGTATTTACCGACCAAATCGTCTTGCACCGTCTGTGGTGCGCGGCGTACTCCGGTCAAATAGGCAGCCCGATCAAGCATATGGGCAGCAACCGGTGCCGTTAACAAGAAAAATGCAATTAAGGCTATCATCTTTGCGGCTGCTACCAGATCACCATGATGGACTGCGACTGATAGTAGCACACCGGTTACGCCTAACGTACCGGCTTTGCCCGTGGCGTGAACGCGGGTGTAGAGGTCAGGCAGCTTTAACATACCAATCGCCGCCAACAACATGAACACGACACCGATAGTTGCCAGCACGAGGGTTACAATCTCTTTGAGATCCATCAACTACGCCCCTCCTCAATATAGCGCGCAATCGCCACCGTGCTAAGAAAACCTAAGACGGCAACGACCAAGATCGCATCAACAAGCGCTAACTGATCGGTTATCACCACATACAGTGCCACCAACGCAACAACGTGTACCATCAGGGTATCGAACGCCATTGCTCGGTCGGGAATACTCGGTCCCATCAAGAGACGAGCAGTGCAGAGTATCATCGAGATCGCGACAATCCCCATTAATATTGCTATCAGCATATTGAACATAGCTACCTCTACGGCAACAATTCCATCACCCGCCGCTCGAAATTCTGCTTAATATCGTCCCGCACTGCATCGGCATCTTGCACATCAATACAGTGAATGTAAATCGTGCGCCGATCCGTTGACACGTCAAGCGATACCGTCCCTGGCGTCAGTGTGATCAGGTTAGCCAGCACGGTAATCCCGGCATCACTCTTCACATCAAGTGGAATAGCGATAATGCCCGGTCTAATATCAGCTACCCGTCGGAAGAGCACAATCCGGGCCATATCAATATTTGCCTTGAGAATACTCCATAAGGCAAACCCAATAAAGGAAATCCATTTCAGCGTTAGCCGTGCATAGTTCCGATTATCGATACGCGAGCGGCCCAACCCCCCGTCGGTAAATGGCGCGCTCAGGAAGCGGCTTGCAAGCGTCACCAGACTGTAGCTGATGATGAGCCCAACGATGAGATCGGGCAGGGTAAAACTGCTCTGCAAAGCCATCCACGTCAGGGTGAGTATCAGCACCAATACGATCATATCGACCTCTACTTCACTGCAGCCCGATACACCGCTTCACAACCATCTGCCCCACAGACGGCGGTAATGTATGTTGCCCGGTCAAACGCCTGTTGCCCGGCAATCGTGTTGTACTCAACGAATGGCCCCGCCAGCAAGCCAAGAGCCACACTCAGGATAACGAGGGCTGCACCCGGTGCGAGCAACCCAAAACGCACCCGCGGTAACCGATTAACATCTTCGTATGACTTCTTCCAGAAGACTTCGTTCCAAATTTTGAGCATCGAGAAGAAGGTCAGAATACTCGTGCCGGCGGCAACAGCCGTGATCAGATACTCCTGTTGGCTGACACCTACTTGCAAGAGAATGAGTTTGCCAATAAAGCCACTCAGTGGTGGAATGCCGGCCAGCGAGAGAATCCCAAGGAACCAGAACAACGCCAGCCATGGTTCACGCCGGGCCAGACCGCCCATCTTCTTCAGATCGCCGGTCCCGTTGATTTGTTCGGCAGCTCCCCCGATAAAGAACAGTGCCATCTTGACGATCATAACGTGGGCGGTAAAGACAAGACCGGCGGCGAGACCGGCAGCACTCGCCAAGCCTAACCCCATCACGCTATAGCCGATCTGACTGATGATATGAAAGCTGAGGATGCGGCGTACATTCATCTGCGCCACTGCCCCCAACACGCCAATCACCATCGTCAGACCGGCCAACAGGATGATCCACGGCCCATAGATCGCCAATTCGTTCTGGAACAGCAACCCAAACACTCGGTAAAGTGAATAGACACCCACCTTCGTCATCAAGCCACTAAAGATTGCCGTTACCGCGACCGGCGGTGTATGGTAACTCGATGGTAGCCAGAAGAAGAGGGGAACAATTGCTGCTTTGCTGCCAAAGGCAAAGAGAAAGATGCCGGCCAGCACCGTCTGCAAACCGGGATTACCGAGCGTTGCCATACGCTCGGCAATATGCGCCATATTGAGCGTCCCGGCAAACCCGTAGGTCAATCCACACCCAAACAGAAAACTGGTACTACCCAACAGATTGAGCACCACATACTTTAAACCACCTTCGAGCTGGTCACGGCTACCACCGAGCGTTATCAGGCCAAATGAGGCCACCAGCAATACCTCAAACCAAACGTACAGGTTGAAGAGATCGCCGGTCAGAAACGCACCGCTGACGCCGAGCAACAAGAGTAACAAGAGTGGATAGTAGAAGTGTCGTTCGCGCTCGTTATCTACCGAGTAAAAGCTATAGATGACGGTAGGAAGCATGAGCAATGCTGCCAGCATCACCATAAGCGCGCTCATGCCATCAACGACCAGCGAGATACCAAACGGCGCCAGCCAACCCGATGCCTGCGCCACTAACGGCCCCCTTGTCGGCACAACACTCATCAGCCATAGGCCGTACCCGAGGTTGATGAGTATGCTGGTGATGGTAATAGTCCTCGCAACGAGGCGTTGGCGGTGAAGCAAAACGGCCAGTGCTGCACCGATCAGCGGTGAAACAATCGGCACGAAGAGATGAAAAACCATGGTGCTATTCCTGCCATTCGCTATACTGCGCGCTAAGGCACCAACTATTCGCCCAACAGTGTTCCCTTACAATCGGTCAGTTGTCGAAAGATCATCAAGATCGTCGCTTCCAACCGCCTGATTCGAGCGATAGGCCAGTGCTAACACAAAAGCGGTAAACCCAAAACTGATCACGATAGCGGTTAAAATCAGTGCCTGCACCAACGGATCGGCGACACCGGGTGGCGGTTGGCCGTTAGCATCAACCAGTGGCGGTGCGCCACGGCGCACTCCATCGCCCATAGTGAAGATGAGCAGGTTGACGCCATGACTCAACATGATTAGCCCCAAAATCAGCTTGACCACGGAGCGGCGCAGCATCAAGTAGGTAGCACCGCCGAATAGCGAACCGATTGCAATCGCCAACAGGATGATCATGCAACCTCCTCGCCCTCTGCTTCAACAGGCGCCGATTTCATTGCCGGTAAGGGGAAGAGGGTAGGCTCTTCGACCAGCAATAAAGCGATCTTTGTCGTCACCCCAATCACCGTTAGATACACCCCTACATCAAACAGTACCGGCGTACCGATCTTACCAACACCAGGGATCGGTTCAGGCAACCAAAAAGCCTGCATGTAGGGTAAGCCGGAAAACAATGCCGGCACACCCCAAATCGCGCCAAAAAAGACCCCAAAGGCAGCCAACATGAGATAATTGATCGGCAAAATCCGGCGAGCCGTCTTCGGCCCAAACGCGATCATTTGGAGGATGATTGCGCTTGCGGCTAACAAGCCGCCGATAAAGCCACCGCCAGGGAGATTGTGCCCACGCAGCAGCATAAATATCGATAGGAGCATCAGCAGCGGCATCATCAGCCGGCTGATCGTGCGCAGAATCAGCGAGTCGTAGAGAGCACTATCTCTGGGTATCGATCGGTTCGCCGACCAGTTCGGTAGTGGGAACTCGTTCCGGTGTGACATTATCTTTCCCCTGTCGTAGACGCAACAACCCGTAGATACCGAGCAGAGCAATAAACAAGACGGTAATTTCGCCCATTGTATCGAAACCGCGGAAGTCAACCAAAATCACGTTGACCACGTTGGCGCCTTTGCCCTTCTCAAGGCTATTTTCGAGAAAGAACGGAGCCAATGAAGCGAAGGAGGTATTGGTAGCGATAGCCAATACCAAACCGCCCATCAGTACGCCCATCACGGTTGCGAGGATCGCATCGCGTCGCCGCACCCACGCCGCCGAAAAGCTCTCGAACCGCACCGGCAGAACAGAGAAGACGAGTAACAAAAAGACAGTAGAGAGCACTTCGATCAACAGTTGGGTTAAGGCGAGATCGGGAGCCGAGAAGAGCACGAACAGGAGCGAAACCATCGCACCGACCACGCCGACAGCAATAATGGCTCCCAAGCGGGTACGCGCCCGAATAGTAGCGATTACGCCAATGGGAATGAGCGACGCGGCCAGTATCTCATAAAACTGCAATTGCGGATCAACGTCGAAGCGAACCGCATCGAAACCAAACCTTACAAACGGCACCCCAACAAACACCAACATCGTCAGTGCGGTGATCAAGATATAGCGCCGCAACTGACCCGATTGGAGCATGCGGGTCAACGCCGTAGCACCGGCCAGAGTTTGTTCAATCAGACGGTCGAAAATCATATCGCCCCGCGACCACACCGGCCAACCACGCAGATCCGCCAATTGCTCACCGAAGCGTGCCAACACCGCGCCCATCACAATCGCGCTAAGGCTGACGAGCAGCGCCGGATTGATCCCGTGCCAGAGGGCCAATTCGACCTCAAGCGCCTTACCGTAGATCGCCGAGCTGGCCGGTCCGATCAATCCGCTTATCGGGCCGAGCAATGCCAGAGGGATGAGCAGCGACAACAAGGCCGGCACGCCAGGACCGACCAACATCCCCGGTGTGGGGTCAGTAATGTGTTGCTGCATCATGGCCATACTGCGCTGACCGAGAAAGGTATTGCTAAACAACCGCCAGCCGGTAATCAGATACGCCACTGCGGTCACGGCAATTGCTGCCACTGCCAACACACTGAGCGTTGCGCCGAGTTCGGTCTCGAGGGCCGCCTCCAGCATCAGCTCTTTGGCAACAAAACCAAACATTACCGGAATACCACCAAACGAAAGCAGAGCCAACGCTGTAATCACCATCGTGATCGGCATATACGAACGTAGCCCACCCAGCCGCCGCAGATCGCGCGTTCCACACTCATGGTCGATCACACCGGCCAGCATGAACAGGGCCGATTTATAGAGGGCATGGGCCAAAATATTGGTCGCCACCCCTTCAGCGCCATACTTACCACCCAGACCGATCTGCATTGTCAAAGCACCTAACATACTGATGGTAGTATAGGCGAGCATCGCCTTGAGATCGAACTGACGCATTGCCACAATTGCGGCGAAGGTCATGGTAGTACCACCAACCACGGCCAGTGTCACGTCCCATAGGGCGGTACCGCCCAGTGCCGCGCTGAGCCGCGCCATCAAGTAGACACCGGCCTTGACCATCGTTGCCGAATGGAGGAAGGCACTCGCCGGCGTTGGTGCTTGCATCGCCCCCGGCAACCAGAAGTGAAACGGAACTTGGGCCGACTTGGTAAAACAGCCTATAAGGATCAACACCACTGCGGCTGGATAAAGCGCATGGGTTTGCAAGCGATCACCGGCGGCCAGAATATCGCTCAACTCGTAACTTCCGGCAGCTTGCCCTAGCAACAGTAAGCCAACCAGCAGTGCCAACCCACCACCACCGGTCACGAGAAGTGAATGCAACGCGCCACGCCGGGCATCGGCGTAATCGTGCTTGTAGCCGATCAGCAAATACGACGTAACCGAGGTCAATTCCCAGAACACGAACATCGTCAGTACATTACCGGCCAATACCAATCCGAGCATTGCCCCCATAAACAGCATCAGGTAGGCTAGAAAGCGGCCCAGACCACTGTCCTTGGCAAGATAATGACCGGCATAACCGACGATCAGCGTTCCGATCCCGCTGATAATCAGCGCGAAGAGTAAACTTAACCCATCAAGGGTAAAGCTAAGCTGAAGCCCCAACGCCGGTACCCAATCGATCCGCTCAGCGACATGGCCGCCTGACCAGACCGGGCCGGCCTGTACGAGTGTCAAGCCAAAGATCGCCAGCGGGATCAGAGCCAACCCCCACGCAATCCGTTCACGACCGGAAGCGCGAGCAATCAGCGCCAACGGTGCTGCGGCTAGTGCAATCAATACCAGTGGATAGAGCATGCTCTCCTCAACCAACTACTGTAGAAACTTGACGCTTCACTGAGGGTAAGATTAACAAGCAGGATACCGATGGCTGCTACAATAATTACTACACACCGATTGCCAATGCACACAGTAATACATTAGCCCATCTACTTGCCATACCGGCAAGCGATTACACAACAGCCGATCATTCTTTGAAGGTTAGGTCTTTTGCCATTTTACCCGAAAACCGCTAAGCTGTCACAGGCGACCTATCATACATCGCACGCAGAGTATCATGATGAAGACAACACTTCATTCGCTGACCAAGCACATTGTGCTCATTACCGTCGTTCTTATCGCTGGACTGCTCTTGCTCAGCGCTTGCGGTGAACCGCTGCGTGAACGCACGATTGAAATCACCGCGACCGAAATGCGCTTTGATCCTGACCGGGTCGAAGCCCAAACCGGCGAACAGATTTTTATCCGTCTCCGCAATCGCGGCCAAGTTGCGCACAGCTTTACCATCGAACTTCCAGCCGGTGATCGCACCGTCTCAGCCGATCCGGGCGTTGATGCAATTTTGACGTTTCGAGCACCGGCTCCCGGCGAATACCGGTTTTATTGCCGTATTCCCGGCCACGAAGCGCAACAGGGCGTATTAGTTGTCCTACCGTAAGGCGGTGGATTACGATTGCACCTTCTGCCAATCACGGCGACGGATGGCGTGGAAGGTTAGAATGGCGAGCGTTACCACCGTGATCGGCAAGACAAACGACACCATCACACTGCTAAACGCCGGTAGTGCATCGTGCTGAGTTGCAGCCAATAACACGTAAGTCGTATAAGCGATGTAGTAGCTTAAGAAGAGCACGCCTTCCCATCGATTAATACTAAGACCGGTGATGAAAATAGGCAATGTAGCGAAAGCGACCGCAAGCATCACCGGGAGATCAAAGGTGCTCACTGCCGGAGCTACCTGCAATCCACCGGGGGTCACCAGGGCTGCCAACCCAAGAATGCCGAGAATATTGAAGATATTACTGCCAATGACATTACCGACGGCAATATCACGCTCTCGCTTGATGGTAGCCACAATCGATGCAACCACTTCGGGTAATGACGTACCGGCAGCGACAATGGTTAGACCAATAACTACATCGCTCACCCCAAAGGCTCGGGCGAGCATCGTCGCACCGTCGACCAACCAGTTTGAGCCGAAGCTCAAGCACAGCAGCCCACCGACAATAAAACCGAGGTTGACGAACCACACGCGCGGAGAACGTTGCTCTGGTAACGTGTTCGGACCGAACTCTTGAGCAAACTCGACCTGAGCAGCCATACTCTCTTTACGGCTAGCGTAGATCGCCCAGATGGTATAGATCAACAACAGACTAAACAAGAGGAATCCATCGAGCCAACCTATGACACCATCGAGCGCTAACCCGGCAAAAAGAAGGGAAATGACTATCATCAACGGCACTTCTCGCCGGATGAGCTGCACAGCGACGATCAACGGACTAATTAGCGCACAAGCACCCAGAATGAAGAGAATATTGAAAATATTACTGCCAATCACATTCCCTACCGCAATATCGCTCTTACCAGCTAAACCGGCTTGAATACTCACAGCCAGCTCAGGCGAACTCGTCCCAAACGCCACGACCGTTAGACCAACGACGAGCGGCGAAATACCGACCAGCACCGCCAATCGGCTCGCACCGCGCACCAATAACTCACCACCAATGCTGAGGAAGATCAAGCCACCGATTAATAACGACAGTACCGTACCGGTCATTGTAATACCTGCTCCTACTATCGATTAAGTGTGATCAATGATATTACCACAATCGTTGATAATATCAGTAAATAACTTTAATTGTGAGTGAGGTTTTTCGTTATTCCGAGTACCATCCTGCAACAGGCAGGTAGGAATTTTTTCCCTATGATAAACGGTCAACATACGCTATAGTTCAAGAGGTTGGGGAGTAGCCGCCTGCGCTGTGCAGGTCGATGCCGCCGTCAAGACGGAATACATTATTCCCGGTTGCATCGAGTATTAGATACTGGCGAGACCGACGCAGGAGAACTGCGCTCGGCTCGCCTTTTTCATGAGGAGTAGTGTCAAATGTTCGACACATTATGGGTTTGGATTGGATTTAATCTGTTTGTTCTTGCACTGCTCGCAATTGACCTAGGCGTGTTTCACCGTGAAGCACACGAAGTCTCGTTACGTGAAGCAGCCATTTGGAGTGTGGTCTGGATTACTCTAGCCCTGTTGTTCAACGTGGGTCTGTACGTTTTCTGGGATCAGATCATGCCGGGGAGCAGTCTCAGTGCGAGTGATGCGGGGCTAGCGTTCTTAACCGGCTATCTGATAGAAAAAGCGCTGAGTGTTGATAATATCTTCGTCTTTGTACTAATCTTCTCGTATTTTGCAGTACCGGCTAAATACCAACATCGCGTGCTATTCTGGGGAATCATAGGCGCACTCATTATGCGCGGAACGATGATTTTGGCCGGCGCCGCCTTGATCAAGCAATTCCACTGGATTATTTGGATATTCGGTGCCTTCTTGATCTTCACAGGAATCCGCATGGCGCTCTCCCAAGACGAGCAAGTTGAGCCAGAGAAAAATCCGGTCGTGCAGATGTTCCGTCGCTTTGTACCGATTAGCGATCGCTACGACGGACAAAAGTTTTTCACCCGTCACAATGGTGTCTTGATGGCGACACCATTGTTGCTCGTCTTGGTGATGGTCGAAACCACCGATCTGATCTTCGCCGTGGATTCAATCCCGGCCATTTTTGCCGTCACCCAAGAACCGTTTATCGTCTACACATCAAACGTCTTTGCGATTTTGGGCTTGCGTGCGCTCTACTTTGTCCTCGCCGGCGTGGTGCATCTATTCCACTACCTCAAATTGGGGTTATCGGTAGTGTTGTCCTTTGTGGGGATAAAAATGCTCTTACCCGACCTGAGTGCTGCGCTCGTCGGGGTAAGCTGGAAGATTCCGACCGGAGTCTCACTTGGAGTGGTAGCAACGGTTATCACCGTATCGATCATCGCATCGCTCGTGCGGGCACGAACGGTGGCAGCCGGCGAACACATCGCATCATCATAAACCACGATTGTAAAGGGGCGCAACATATTTGCGCCCCTTCGTATCGAACCCCTCTTATGCTCGACAACACCCCTAACTATCAGAATGGAGATATTGGTATTCGTCGTGAAGTGGCGATGGTACCAATTCGGCAATCAGATGAACGATCTGATCGGGCTGTTCTTGATGTGGCATATGACCACAGCGCTCGAGATGAATATAAAGCGCACGTTGCTCTAACAACACCTCAGTTGCTTCGATCATTTCACCATCGACAATCAAGTCGTGTTCGCCGGCAATCAGCACGGTTGGTATTGCGCATTGGCTCACCAGATCAAGATAGCGGTGACAGCGAAAAAAAGCATCGATGGCCAGCCAGCGCAACGCCGAGAGGGTAGCCCGACGTTGGATGGGGTGGTGAATCCGCGCCCACACTCGCCGACGTAAAAAGCGCTGCTCACGTGCCGGCAACGCATAAAGATTAGCGTAGAAGGGTTGCAGACTGAGAAAGGCTAACTCCTGCGAGCGTTGCATCCCCGCTAACACCAACTCACCGATCCCCGGTAAGAGAAGCGTCCATTGCTCGACACGCGGGAAATGCCGCTTGATCGGCAGGCAACCGCCGACCAGAATTTGCTGTTGGACGACATCGGGCAGACCGATACTCAGACGTTGGGCAATCATCGCACCGAGCGAATGCCCAACCAGCGTTACCGATTGCAACCCCAGCTTCCCGATGAATTCAGCCATCGTGCGGGCAAAGAACGTGAGGCTGTAGCCCGCAGTCGGGCCAGAACTGCGGCCAAAGCCGGGGAGATCGGGAGCAATCACGCGGTAGGCGCGGGCGAGTTGGGGAATAATAGAACGCCAGGTATCGGCTTCATCACCTAAACCGTGGATAAGAAGGAGGATCGGTGCAGTTGCTGAGCCGGCATCATAATAAAAAATATCATAGTGAGACAGCGCAACACGCCGAGCATACGGAACAAGATGAGCCGGGATATCCATCGTTGGATGTAGTTTCATAACATGTAGATGTAGGAGAGGCGACACTTGTTAGATCGTAAGCGAATAACATGATTTTGTCAAATATCTTTTAGGATAGATAGTACTTTATTCAGTCATACACCGGTAATCATCCCCCCTTTTGTACTATTCCGTGCTACAATCGTCAGACCGGAATAACCGGTAACAAATGTTAGACAAAAGGAGCCGGCAATGCGTACAACAATTCGGGATATTCAGCAGATGCGTGCCCGCGGCGAGCGCATTCCGATGGTCACCGCCTATGACTATACGTCAGCCCAAATCGCCGATCGCGCCGGGATTCCGATGATTCTGGTGGGCGACTCGTTAGGGATGGTAGTGTTGGGCCACGAGTCGACGGTACCGGTGACCCTCGACGAAATGATCCACCATACTCGCGCGGTCGTGCGTGGCGCACGGAACGCACTGATCATCGGTGATTTACCATTTCTGACGTATGCTTCACCAGAACAGGCGGTGATTAGTGCCGGACGGATGTTGCAAGAAGCCGGTGCGCAAGCGGTGAAGCTGGAAGGTGGCGTGCATATTGCGCCGACGATTGCCCGGTTGGTTCATTTGGGTATCCCGGTCATGGGGCATATCGGCTTTACGCCGCAAGCGGTCAATCAGATCGGGTTGCGAGTACAGGGGCGCCGGGCCAACGAGGCGCGGCAGTTGCTGGAAGATGCGCTGGCCGTACAAGAGGCCGGTGCATTTGCCATTGTGCTTGAGCTGGTACCCGCCGAATTGGCCCAGGCGATTACCGAACGTCTCCACATTCCGACGATTGGGATCGGGGCCGGGGCCGGTTGTAGTGGACAAGTACAGGTTTGGCATGATTTACTTGGGCTGTACAGTGATTTTGTGCCACGTCATGCCCGTCGCTACACCGATCTAGCAACGATGATCGGGGAAGCACTGACGCAATACGCGCAAGATGTACGTACCGGTACATTTCCCGGTCCTGAACATAGCAGCCGAATGGATCCGACAGAATTGGCAGCAGCATTGGGCAACCTCGATGAGTCGTGAGAACGGTCAGCCGGCGTCGCCATCACGAAGACGCAGATCGGTGAGCAATTGGCAGACAAGAGGAAGATGTTATGCAGGTTGTGCATACAATAGCAGAAGCACGCCGCGCCCGAGCGGCGTTTGACGAACTAGGTTTTGTGCCGACAATGGGCTATCTGCACCAAGGTCATTTGGCGCTCGTTGAGCAGGCACGCGTCGAATGCCCGGCGGTCGCAGTGAGTATTTTTGTTAATCCCACCCAATTCGGGCCACACGAAGATTATGCCCGTTATCCGCGCGATACGGCGCGCGATCTGGCGCTGCTCGAAGCCGCCGGGGTCGATCTGGTATTCATCCCAACCGTCGAAGAGATGTATCCACCCGGTTTCGGTACGTATGTCATCCAGCCTGCCGCCGATGAGGTGTTGGAAGGGGCGGCCCGACCCGGTCATTTCCGAGGTGTGGCAACGGTGGTATGCAAATTGTTTAACATCATTCAGCCGACCAAGAGCTATTTTGGGCAGAAGGACGCTCAACAGACCATCGTTGTGCGACAGATGGTACGTGATCTGAACATTCCGGTCGAGATTGTGATTGTGCCAACAGTGCGCGAGCCGGACGGATTGGCCCTGAGTAGTCGGAATGTGTATCTCACCCCAGAGCAACGAGCGGCGGCGCCGGTGCTGTACCGCGCCTTACGAGCGGCCGCCGAACGCTACGCTGCTGGTGAGCGGAGCGGTGAGATGCTACGGGCAGTGATGCGTGAGGTATTGGCAACCGAGCCGTTGGCAAAACCGGAATACGTTAGTGTTGCGCATCCGCACACGTTACGTGAGCTGGATCAGATTGGACCAGAAGGGGCATTGCTGTCGATGGCGGTTCGATTCGATCAGGTCCGGTTAATCGACAATTGGGTATTATTGTAGGCGGCGCACGGCTGTGCGCCGGGTAGGGTAGCGGCGCACGGCTGTGCGCCGGGTAGGGTAGCGGCGCACGGCTGTGCGCCGGGTGTCGGCGCACAGCCGTAATGGAATGAGGGATTATGTGGTAGCGACGGTTGCCTCGATGGCATCGGCAATAATGCTGACGATACGGTCAACCTGTTCGTAGGTGGTGACAAGGGGTGGGGCGAGACAGATGGTATCGCCGACGACACGGGTGAAGAGACCGCGTTCCGTCATCGCTTTCTGAACTCGTACACCAACATTGGCGCTAGGCGGGAAGGGTTCCTTCGTAGCGGTATCGGCGACCAGCTCGATGCCGGCCATCATACCTTTGCCGCGGACATTGCCAACATGCGGTAAAGCGTACAATTCTTGGAGACGGCGCAACATGTAATCGCCCACTTCGGCGGCACGCTGTACCAACTCTTCGCGCTCGATGATCGCAATGTTTGCCAGAGCTACTGCACAGGCGGTCGGGTGGCCGGAATAGGTGAAGGCGTGCATCCACCGTTGCTCGGGCGGGACCGTCTCGATCACCTCGTAGATGCGGTCGCTGACACCGATACCACCGAGTGGAATGTACCCTGAAGTAATCCCTTTGGCAAACTGGGCAATGTCGGGTTCGATCCCATAATGCTCCAGACCAAACCACCGTCCGGTACGACCAAAACCGGTGATAACCTCATCGCTGATGAGGAGCACGTCGTAGTAATCGCAAATCTCGCGAATCCGCTTGAAGTAGTCGTCTTGGGGTGGAATGACGCCCCCGGCACCCTGCACCGGTTCGGCGATGAAGGCAGCGACGGTTTCTGGTCCTTCGCGGAGAATTGCCTCTTCGAGCAGATTTGCCGCCGCCACACCATCGCTTAGGTGGGGAGTCGGATTGACAAAGCGGTAAGGGTAGGGCGACTCGATGTGGATAAACCCAGGCACCCGTGGCTCAAACATCGGCCAGTAGGCGGGAAGGCCGGTAGCACTCATCGCAGCCATGGTGACGCCGTGATACCCTTTCATCCGCGAAATAAACTTCACTTTCTCCGGCTTGCCGACGGCCTTCCAATAGAAGCGGGCCGTCTTGAACGAGCTTTCGGTGCTCTCGGCGCCGCCTGAGGTGAAGAAGAAGTGGTTGATACTTGGGTAGAACAGTTCGCTCAACTTGCGCGCCAACTGGATGGCAGGCAGATTGGTAGAACCGACATACGATGAGTAGTACGCCAGTTGTTTCATCTGGGCGCATGCAGCTTCGGCCAGCTCTACGCGACCATGACCAACATTCACATTCCACAGCCCACTGAGACCGTCGATGTACTCACGGCCTTCAGCATCGATCACAATCGCGCCCCGCCCGGCGACCCAGACCTTAGGATGTTGGTGCGCTGTCGGGTGAGCTAAGGGATGGATGAGATAGTCGTGATCGGCCTGAATCGGATCGAACAATTCGTTCACACATGCCTCCTCACTAGCGATGTAGATCTCGATAACTCGATTGTAGCGAAGAAGAGCGGTCGCGGCAAGTTAAGAGAATTATTTAGGTATACTAAATAATTTTCACGCCTAAGACAATCGCAGTACAATAGGGCAAACACGCACGTGTCGAGTACGTTATGCCTTGGAACGAAGACATCAACCGCATTCGGCAGGCTCTTGCCGAACCACCGCCGGCGCGTGACGAACTGCTGATTTTGCGCCGGCTCGATGGTACACCACTGCGCCCATTTACGCCACCACCGGATGTAACCCCACGTCGGTCGGCGGCGCTTCTGCTCCTGTTTCCCCACGACCACGGCCTATACGTCCCGCTGACCGTGCGTTCGAGCCGAGTGACGACCCACCGCGGTGAGGTATCGCTGCCAGGTGGTGGTATCGATCCCGATGACGATGGTGCGGTGGGAGCAGCGCTCCGCGAAGCGCACGAAGAGATCGGCGTTGATCCGACCAACATCGAGGTGCTCGGGGCACTAACGACCTTCTACATCCCTCCTAGCAACAATTATCTGACACCCATTGTAGGTTTTCATCCGACGGAATTTGTGCCAAACCACGATCCGGAAGAGGTCGAGCTTGTCTTTACGGTACCACTCTCTTCTCTGTTCGATCCGGCCATCATCCGTGAAGAGATTTGGGAACGGAACGGTATACCGATGCGGGTACCGTTCTTTGCGTTGAACGGTTATAAAGTTTGGGGAGCAACTGCACTCTTGCTGAGTGAATTTGTGGCTCGGCTACGGCGGATCGGATGGGAAGAGCGCTAAGCACGCACTCAAGCCAAAAAGGGGCGCACGCATGTACGCCCCTTTCTCCATAGCACGCTGCGTGCCCTGCGCATCAGCGCAAATCGCTTGGCCGCTCACCGAGGGTAACCTTCACGTTCTGCTCCTTTCCGTCGCGGAGGATGGTCAATTCAACCGTATCACCGGGCCGGTACTGCAACAGCAACTGACGCAACGACGTATTGGCATCGAGCCGTTGACCATTGACTGCCGTAATGATGTCGCCTTCGCGCAGACCGGCTTGTGCTGCTGCGGTATTAGGCAACACCGCCAACTGACCACTCAGACCAGAGCTAATGAAGGCACCATTCTGCACGGGCAGATTATACTGAGCCGCCACTTCACCATCGATCATCAGATAGGTAATACCGAGGAAGGGATAGCGCACCTGACCGGTCGCAATGATCTGATCGGCCACATTGGCGAAGATACTGCTCGGCACGGCAAATCCCAACCCTTCAACCGGCGCGCTGCTACCGAAGCCAAAATCGTTGCGCACGACCATCGTGTTAATGCCAACTACTTCACCCTTCAGGTTAATCAGCGGGCCGCCGCTGTTTCCACTATTGATCGCAGCGTCGGTTTGGATCAGGCCCTCCATGCCACTACCGGGCACCGAACGGTTGAGCGCACTCACAACACCGGCGGTAACGGTATTGCGGAAGTTGCCGAGGGGGCTACCGATAGCCAGCACCGTCTCGCCGGGCTGTAACGCTGCCGAATCGCCGATCTGGGCCACGCCGGGCACTTCACCATCAACTTTCAGCACGGCAATATCGTTGAGTGAATCGGTACCGACCAAGCGAGCCTGCCGGCGAGTACCATCGGCAAAGAGAACGAAATAGCGCTGTCCTCCATCAACGACGTGATTGTTGGTAATGATATAACCGTCATCGCGGATAATCACCCCACTGCCGCTCCCACGACCGGTACTACTCTCGACGGTGACCGTCACTACCGCAGGTGCGACGCGCTTCACCGCTTCCACCATAGCATCGGACAAACTAACGACTGCGGTTTCAGGAACAGTTGCCGATCCAGTCGTCGGTTGGGTTGGTGATACAGCACTAGTGGTAACCGGTTGGCTCTTGAGCGCGGATACTGTCGCCGAAACTTCGGCAACGGTCTGCCGTGAGACCAAATACCCTGCGACACCGCCAGCCGCCCCACCGCCCGCTACACCGATAAAAATGCCTAGCAAAAAGACGAAGATCAACGCCAAGCGATTAATATTCATACCGAACCTCCTTTGCATCAAGCAGTAGCAACTGCTTTGTGCTGAGGTTATCATGCACCGCGGATTTTAATATTTAGTTAGAGCAAGGTAAGAAGTTGATGAGATGGTGGGTACGGTAATAAGCAAATCGACGTGTCGAGCCATAAGGTAAAGAGCAAGCCCCACGTAGTGGAGCGAGCCACCCTGCGTTAATGAGGCAGATTCAGCAGATCGCGTAACGCCGGCTCAAGCTCGGTAAAGTGAAACCGATAGCCGAGACTAAGCGCCTTGCGAGGGAGAGCATTCTGACCATAGACGACTACATCGGCCATTTCACCCAAGGCAATGCGCAAACTAAACTCAGGGACCGGCAACCACGACGGCGAACCGAGCACCTTCCCAAGCACGGCGGCAAAATCACGATTGGCGAGCGGTTTGGGAGCGGAGGCATTCAGCGGACCACGGACCTGTTCATGTTCGAGCGCAAAGCGGATTAAACCAACCTCGTCAGCCGGATGAATCCACGGATAGACTTGCGTTCCCGGCAAAATCGGACCGCCGGTTAACAGCTTAAACGGCAGCATAAGTTGCGGCAACGCTCCCGAGTCGGGATCGAGCACCAGACCGGTGCGGAGCATAACCGTGCGCACCCCCAACGCTTCAGCCTTGGCTGCTTCGGCTTCCCAGGCTACACACACCTGCGCCAAAAAGTCTTTGCCCGGAGGAGCATTCTCATCGAGCGGCGTGTTATCGCGGTAGGGTCCATAGTAACCTACTGCCGACGCACAGACAAAAACCGACGGACGCTGTTGGGCGCCAGCCATTGCATTGACGATCCCACGCGTACCGATGATCCGGCTATTGCGGATTTCTGCTTTATATTCCGGTGTCCACCGCCGACCTAGCAAGCCGGTCGCAACCGGTGCCCCGGCTAAATGCACTACGGCCCATGCGCCATCGATGGCTGCCGCCCATGGCCCCTGTTCAGCAGGCTGCCAGGCCACGTAGTCAGCAGCACCGGGTAACAGCGCACGAGCACGTTCGGGATTACGGCTAAAGATCACAAGCTGGTAATCGTCACGCAACTCGGCTACTAACTTGCGACCGATCAGACCGGTTGCTCCGGTGATAATAATACGTTTGTTGCTCATACTAGCATCGTACCTGTGATTTGAGGCATTGTCAATGGATTATAGACACGTCTGTTAAGATGAAAAAGAAGGCAACTCGATGCGTTGATCGGATTTGACAGCCACGTCCGGCAGCGGACACAACACGACCGCCGGAGCGCTCTTATGACACAACTTCTACGAGCACAGCGGCGGCTCTGGGCTGCTATAGAACAGCAAACCACGACACCGCCTACTCAACATCGTCGCATTTATCAACATATCAAGCACCAACTCGTCACTCATCCGGACGGTGAGCATGGGGTATGGAGCATCTTACGTCAACGCGCCGATCTGGCTCTCTATAAGCCACAACGGCTGAGTGACGTGATCGAAGAGACGTTGCTTGAGGATAACCAGCCCATCACCGTACTACGTAGCCCGAGCGGTCACTACCTGTGCTTGAGTACAGCCGAGCGTGAGTTGTGGCAAGCAATGGATGGCACACGCACCATTGCCCAACTCGCCACTATGGGCTTTCTGCGCTTTAAGCAACTGTTGCCGGTTGCCGACTTGGTAGAAACCCTACGCGCACAAGGATTTCTCACCGATACGTCGGTCGGCGTGTATCGCCATTTGCGCCACTACCTTGCACAGCAAACTGCCGAAGGGATTGGTCAGCGTCTGTTGAGCTTCACCCATGGCCGTAGCTTTGAGCTACAGCATGTGGATAGATGGTTCGATCTGCTGTACCGATGGGGTGGACGCTGGCTCTTTACCCGTTTCTTTGCCATCGTGCTTGGCATGCTGACGATTATCGGTATCACCTGCTACTTTTTACCGGGCGTCGGTGGTAGCGATCTCGTGAGCGACGAACACCTTGCCGGCGATATGTTGATGTTGGGAATGGCACTGTTTATCACGCTCACGCTCCACGAAATCGCGCATGGATTGGCCGTTAAACATTTTGGTCGGCATGTCGGACGAGCGGGGATCATGCTCTACTTCGGGATGCCGGCTGCCTTCGTTGATACAAGTGACATATGGTTGGCGCCGCATTCGGCCCGTATGCTGGTCTCGCTGGCCGGGCCACTATGCGACCTGCTCGTCGGGTCGCTGGCCGCGATCATTGCGTGGGCAGCGCCAGAGACGTTAGGCGGCATATGGATGCGTCGTATTGCAACCGCTTCGTACCTAACTGCGCTCTTCAACTTCAACCCGCTACTCGAACTTGACGGCTATTTCATCCTGGTCGACGCTTTACGCTTGCCAAACCTGCGTAAGCGTGCATTGGAATTTATTGGCGGACCATTGTGGCAAAAAATCCGGTCACACAGTCCGTTGAACCGGGAGGAGCGCATTTTTGCCGGGTACGGATTATTGAGCGCAATCTATACCGGTGTAGCGGTCATGATGGCGACCCTCTTCTGGCAACGCCAATTTGGGAGTATGGTTGGTGAACTCTGGGCGAGTGGCTGGTTCGGACAACTGCTGGCAATCTTGCTCTTTGGGCTGGTGATCGTCCCTTTGATTATCGGTATCATTTTGGCCGGTTGGGGGTTGGTACGAGCCACTGCCGACTGGATGGTACGACGCGGGTACACGCGCAACCCTTTGCTGATCGCAACCGTGTTTGGTCTACTGGCGCTGACGAGCGGACTATTCCCGCTACGGTTTGGGGTGAGTTGGGAAACCGGCCTTGTGCTGACCGGATGGTGGATGGTAGCCGTAATCGTACAAGGGTATCTACAAAGTGACTATGCAGGAGCGTGGATCAGCCGTGCCCTCGCCAGCTTCTTACTCATCAGCCTTATTGAAATGATAGCGCAAGCCGGCTACCTCGTCGCCCCCGATGCCGTGCGCATCTGGTCAGGCTTAGAGATTGCCGGTTACGCCTTGCTCTTGTTTGCCGGATTCATTGCATTGCTGGATGTCAACTTGCAGCAACAGAACAGCAGCCAATTGATCGCCAGTGCCTTGCTGCTGACACTAGCGTTTCCCTTAGGAGCCATTGCTGCCGAACTGATCAGGATCGCTCACCCAGAGTACAGTTCACTCTGGGCATTAATCGCCGCTGTACCTATCTACAGTGGAGTGATCGGTCAAGCACTGCTATTGCCACTGCTCATCAGTTTGCGCGATACCCGTCTCTTTTGGAGCTGGCTGCTACTCTGGTCAGGAATCCTTATCCAAATCGGGAGCTATTTACTCGAACTACTACCGGAGTGGCGCAACACTCCGCTTGCTCTCGTTAGCCTGATCGTAGCCGCCGGTCTGTGGGCCGCTGCATGGAGTACCCATCTCGTCACCTTGCGCAGTGTTAGTCTGAGTGGGTTAAGCTGGCCGCTCACGCCTGCACTCGGTGAGGCGGTACGGTTACAAGATGCTTTTCGGCATTTATACATTGGTTTGTACCGCCTCTTACGCAATAATTACGGTGTACAACGCACGCGAACCCTCGACGACCGGATGGACGTACTGGCAGCGACGGCAAACTGGGAGATCACTTTTGATCGCGATCAAGTTCGGATCGGCCCAACCGTACAGAGCCTCCCACTCGACGAGCAAGGAGCGCGGTACGCCGAGGTCTTACAGTATGCGGTAACGATCCTCGAACAATTGGCCGGTCGGACCTTTGCCCATCGCGCGCTAGTGGCCGCGTATGACGCATTGCCATGGCCGGAACGGGAAGCACTCGAACGACACTGCTTAGCGCAAATGGCGAAGGCATATGAGATCTTGCACACCTTCGGGAATGCACGTGAAGCCCGGATCAGACTGCTGCGCCAGATCGACCTGTTTGCCACGTGCGACGATCACGAATTACAAGCATTAGCTGCGGCGTTTACCGACCAACGAGTACACGCCGGTGAGATCATCTTAGGAGCCGGCGAGCCACCGCGAGGGATTTGGGTGATCGAAACCGGCGAAGTCCTCGCCCGCAACGGTGATACAGTTCAGGAACTGCACCGTGGCGACTACTTTGGCGAATTGCAAGGACCAGAAATCACCGACTACGAATACCGGGCTAGTATCGAGAGCATGCTCCTCTACTTACCGGCGGGTGAACTGCACCGAATGATGCACGGTGCCGCACCGCACACCGCGGAAGGTGCAGAACTGCTCAAGCGCATGCGGTTACTTGAGCGAGTATCCCTCTTTGCCAACCTACCGCGTGCTCAACTACGAGAACTCGCACGAGCGGCTATCCACCAAACCGTAGCGGCCCGCCACATCCTGATTCGACAAGGTCGGCCTAACGGCTATCTGTACGTTATTGCCGATGGACAAGTAGCCGTCTTACGACGAGAAGAAACCGAACAAGGCCCCCGTGGGAACGTTCGCTTGGTCGCACGGCTTGGCCCGACTGAATTTTGTGGCGAGGTAGAACTGATCCGTGGCACATTACCGGTAGCGACTGTTATCGCGCTCACACCACTAGACGTAATTGCAATACCGCACCATGTGTTGAAACGGGTGATGGTAGGCGGTGATCACATCACCCAACAATTTGAGCAGATCGGGAGCGGCCGATTATTGGAATGGCGTACCCAAAGCTAGCACGATAGCCGACAATTGGTGATTGACGGCAGGCGCATCGTCTGATATACTGCTGCGCAAACGATTGCGCAAACGATTTTTACCCATGACTACCATTCGCGAAGTCGCATTACGAGCCGGGGTTTCGCCATCGACCGTCTCGCACATCATCAACAACACACGGTTCGTAGCACCGGAGACACGCGCACGGGTGCTAGCGGTGATGGCCGAACTCAACTACCGACCGAACGTCTTGGCACGTTCACTACGGCGGGGAGAGACGCATACCATCGGGCTGATTTTGCCCGATAGCGCTAATCCCTTCTTTGCCGAAATCGCGCGGGCGATTGAAGACGCTGCATTTCGGGCTGAATATAACGTCATTCTCGGCAATACGGAAAATAACCTCGAGCGCGAGCAAGTGTACGTTGATGTCTTCGTCCAAAAGCAGGTTGATGGCTTGATCTTTGTAGCCACCGGTGACCAAAGCCCTTCGCTCGAAGAGCTATTGCGACTCGGCATACCGGTAGTCGTCGTTGATCGGCGGCTCCCCGGCCTTCAAGCCGACACCGTCTTGACCAACAACCTACAGGGCGGCCTGCAAGCAACGCGCTATCTGTTAGAGCGCGGCCACCGCCGGATCGGGTGCATCACCGGCCCCTCGCATCTGACACCGAGTGCCGATCGGGTCGTGGGCTATCGGCAAGCATTGACTGAATACGGAGTACCTATCGATGAGCGGCTAATCCGGCGTGGTGATTTCCACCCGCACTCAGGGTATGCGTTAACCCACGAGCTGTTGCAATGCGATCCACAACCAACCGCCTTGTTTGTATGCAACGATCTGATGGCACTAGGCGCACTCCGGGCATTGGCCGAAACCGGTCGGCAGGTACCACACGATTGTGCAGTAGTGGGGTTCGACGATATTGAGTTAGCTTCTTACGCCAACCCACCGCTCACCACCATTCGTCAAGACAAAGCCGCGCTAGCAACAATGGCAGTGCAATTTTTGCGCGAACGGATTGCGCGTACCGACATACCGGCCCGGACCTACACCGTGGCAACGACGCTCGTGGAACGATTATCAGGGGGAACAACCGTATGACACCAACCATCATCGTGGTGGGTAGCCTCAATATAGATCTGGTCGTGCGGGCGCCACGCCATCCGCAACCCGGTGAGACGCTGATCGGCAGTGATTTTCAGACCTTTCCGGGGGGCAAAGGGGCGAATCAGGCGGTTGCCGCCGCCCGGCTTGGCGCACGGGTACGAATGATCGGGCGGGTCGGGGTAGACGCTTTCGGTGATGCGCTTCTCAACGCCGCGCAGTACGATGGGGTTGACACCAGCTACATCCAGCGCGACCCTGACGCAGCCACCGGTGTCGCGCTCATCACCCTCGATGCTCACGGCCAAAATACCATTGTAGTCGCTCCTGGGGCGAACATGCGGGTGAGCGAAGCTGACGTACAGCGGGCGGAGGCACTATTTCAAGGAGCGGATGTCGTGTTGATGCAGCTCGAATGCCCACTCGACGCCGTGATGACAGCAACCGAGCTAGCACATCGATACGGAGTGCAGGTGGTGCTTAATCCGGCGCCGGCCCGTCCGCTGCCGGTGGCGTTACTGAGCCAAATCGATTATCTGCTGCCCAATCAGCTTGAATTACAAGCACTGGCGGAGGGCGAAACCGATCTGATGGCGGCGATCGAGCGTCTGCAACGGCAAGGAGTGCGTAATCTGCTGGTGACCCTCGGGTCAGAAGGGGCACTACTGGCGACTGCCGAACAGACCACCACAGTGCCGGCATTTCAGGTACCGGTCGTTGATACGGTGGCTGCGGGCGACGCATTTGCGGGCGCGTTTTGTGTGGCACTCGCCGAAGGCAAACCACCACTCGAAGCGGTACGGTGGGGCAACGCAGCCGGCGCATTGGCCGTCACGCGGGCCGGCACCCAACCGTCGTTACCGTCACGAATGGAAGTGATGCGCTTGTTGGAGGTGCAATGAAAAAGACCTTGTTGTTAAACAGTGTGCTGTCCGAATTGATTGCCAGTCTCGGCCATGGCGATATGATCGTGATCGGCGATGCCGGCTTACCAATTCCGCCAGAGACACGGCGGATCGATCTGGCGTTGTGCCGTGGGATACCGCCGTTTCTTGAGACGGTGCGGGTGATAGTAAGCGAGATGCAGGTTGAAAAAGCGCTGATCGCGACGGAGACCGGCCAACGCAGTCCGCACATTCGTGACGGTTTGGGACAGCTTTTACCGAACACCCCCTTTGAAGAGGTAAGTCACGAGCAGCTCAAGGCATTATGTCGGCAAGCACGGGCAGTCGTGCGCACCGGTGAGTACACCCCATACGCTAATGTAATCTTAGTAGCCGGTGTGGTCTTCTAACCAGGCAGCGGCGCCAGATTTCGGAGTATCGTATGCGCGCATTCTCACTCACCGATGAACTGATCGATCGCCGCACATTCGGTCAACACTTTGGCTTGATTATTATCTTCGGCTTATTAGTGCTCGGCCTGACCCTGCTGTCCGACCGTTTTCTGACGCCGGCCAACTTGACCAATATTTTGCGGCAGACCGCCATTAACGGCATTATCAGCGTCGGGATGACGTTGGTCATTATCACCGGTGGGATCGATCTCTCGGTGGGATCGGTATTAGCGTTATCGGTCACAATCGGGGCAGCTCTGATGAAACAGGGCTGGTCGGTGCCGGTTAGCGTCATTGCCGCATTAGGTTGTGGTGCAGCATTGGGCTGCATCAATGGTCTCTTGATCGCGGTAGCGCGTATTCCACCCTTCATCGCTACACTAGGTATGCTCACGGTAGGACGCGGCTTAACTCTGCTCTACACGCAAGGACAACCCATTACCGGCCTACCGCCGACATTCCGCTGGATCGGCACCGGCGACATCGGCGGCATTCCATTCCCGATCATCCTCATGCTGCTGGTATTTATTATTGGTGGCATCTTCCTCTATCGAACCACCTATGGTATGCAGATCTACCTAATGGGCGATAATCCGGTCGCTGCCCGCCTCGTTGGCGTACCGGTGACACAACTAACCGTGCTGGTTTACACCCTCTCGGGCTTATGTGCTGCGTTAGCCGGTCTCGTTCTGATTGCCCGGCTCGACTCGGCTCAAATGATGACGGGGGGAATTGAACGACCCAACCGCAGACGAGGCGCGTGAAACCTGCTATGGCAGCAAGAAGATCTGTACTTCGCCGTTACGTGCATTGCGGGCGGTGAGTCGGTAGCGAATCTGGCCCTGATCGTCGCTGCGGATCGGGCCACTGCGCGTCACTTGCGATCCCGGCCGGCTCGCCAAAACGAACGAGACCGCACCGTCAGGCTGGATGAGGTCAATTTGCACATCACCTGACTCGACCGACAGGAACACGATTGCCTGTACCTCGGTGTTGGGCGGTAAGGCAGGCACCCGATACTCGTCGGCGCCCTCGGCGCTGACAAAGGTCGTTAGAATGTTGGCTGCACTGCCCTGGAGGGAGACCGTCGTCTGCTCGCCGGTGATGAGCAGGCAGCCGGTAAGGAGCATAACCCAGCCGCTCAGGCAGAGTATCGCGATGATCTGCCTGAGCGCCGAGCCAAACCGTCGATCAACCATATGACTCTGGACGGTAATCAACGGTGTAGGTTTCTTGTTGGGGCACCAACTCAACCCGAGCCGGTTTGCGTGACACGAGACGCAGATCGACGCCACAATTCCGATTGGCACACACGACAAGCCCGCCGACGGGCACATACGGAAAAATCGCGAGTTTCTGTTTGCAGGATGGACATTTAACAATTTCGACGGACATACCAGTACACCTATCAGGATGGGCACAGCAGTGCGGTGCCCATATGTTGGCAAACACGACGCCACTTAGCCGTTCTTACGAATTCTTCACCACGGTTGGTTCAGCAAAGAGTGCGTCAACGAACGTTTGGGCATCAAACAGGGCCAGATCATCGAGCTTCTCGCCGGTACCGATGTAACGAATAGGCCGTTCGATGTCTTGCGCAATGGCAAAGGCGATCCCACCCTTTGCCGTCCCATCCATTTTCGTCACGGCCACATCAGTCACACCGGCAGCCTTGAGAAAAGCTTTGGCCTGTAACACCCCGTTCTGGCCGGTGGTCGCATCGATCACCAGGATCGTCTCGTGGGGCGCACCGGGCAGCTTACGCGCAATAATATTGCGAATCTTCTCAAGCTCTTGCATCAGATTGTACTTGGCATGCAAGCGACCGGCGGTATCGACGATCAAAATGTCGACATCCTGCTCCAGCGCAGCATCGATGGCTTTATAGACCACCGCAGCGGCATCGGCGCCTTGACCAAGGCTGACGCATGGCACGCCGGCTCGCTCTGCCCACGTCTCAAGTTGCTCGGTGGCAGCAGCACGGAAGGTATCACCGGCGGCAAGCAGTACCTTCTTGTCGAAGCGATTTTTATAGCGGTGAGCAAGCTTCGCGATGAGGGTGGTCTTGCCGGCCCCATTCACACCGACGACCAAAATCACATACGGTTTGGCATCAGGACGCTGCTGGCCAGCATATTCGGCAAAGGTACGCACCATCTCGGCCTTGAGCATCTCGCGCGCTTCACGTGCTTTCTTGACACCGTAACGATTCACGCGGTCGATGGTGCGATTGACGAGATACTGCGTTGTTTCCAGACCGACATCAGCCTGGATCAACGCCTCTTCAAGTTCGTCCCACAATTGATCGGTGATCGGATCATCGTTGGCGAAGAGTTTTGCGATCCGACCAAAAATACCCTGGCGTGATTTTTCCAGTGAAGCAGCAACCTGCTCTTGTTCACGGGCAGCTTCTTCTTCGCTACGCGGTGCATCTTGAGCGCGTCCAAAGAGACGGCGAAACATATCGGTTCCTCGCGAGTGATGGTTGGCGCAACTTTCACTATTCGGCGCCACAATCACAACATGGTTGTCGTCAGCGCGCCAGTTTAACCGGCGATACAGTTTGATTATAGCCGATCACGTCGGTTGATGTGGCAGCATATGCGCCGGCAGCCTGCCACCAAACCGCGACTGTGGCCGGGCTAGAGCCGTACCAGAGCCGGTCGGGACGTGGATCGTGGCGGAGACCGGGAATAACGATCTGCAACGCACCGGGCAACAGGCCGTAGTCAAGCGGAACGACACCATCACCCCATTGTGCGCCCTCGCCGCTAATGAGACGATAGCTCTGATACGCACCACGTTCGGGTGGTGGACCATTGGGATCGCCGAAGATGCTGCGCCCGATCACACTCACATACTGCACCTCTGACCAATACGCACCCGGATAACGCTGTTCGACCCAGCGGATTTGGTTGAGGCCGCCAATCCGTCCGGTGCGCTCGGTACGCTGCGGAGTGCCAAGGGTGATAAGCATAGCAACTCGCTGATAACCGTTACAGACGTAACCGCGGTAGGGTTGATCACCGAGGAAGATGCGGGCCAGTATACCACCGGCGCTATGGGCAACCAGTGTGACACGCGAGCTGTTAGTAGCGGTAAGCACGTGGTTCACTGTGCGGTCGAGCTTGCGCAACAGCTCAGCATAGCTGTCGGTCAACGTAACCCACGCCCAATCAAGGCGGTTGATCGGCGTAATAAAGACCGGCCGTCCACTCACCTCGGCGAGGTACGTCTGTAATGGTTGATACAGTTTTGGTTCGCTGGCAAAACCACCGACGATCAAAATTGGTGTGTTGGTCATCATGAATTATTCGTAGTATACTGTGAACAGGTTTTGCACAGATATTGTACCAAAGAATGGCAATGCCTGCACTTTGCGAGAGGGCACGTATGGAACTTATCATCAATGGTCAGCGTTACACTGTCGCCAACGAACCGACCCGCCCATTACTTTACGTCCTCCGTGATGAGTTGGGCCTGACGAGTACCAAGTTTGGGTGTGGAGCAGGGATTTGCGGAGCATGTACGGTTCATATCAACGGCAAAGCAACCCGCAGTTGCCAAATGATGGTGCATACGTTGGCCGGATCCACGATCACAACCATCGAGGGGCTAGGGAATGGCGAGCGATTGCATCCGGTCCAGCAGGCCTTCCTCGAGCTACAAGTACCGCAGTGCGGTTGGTGTATGAGTGGGCAAATGATGACCGCCGCCGCACTCTTGGCCGAGACACCCAACCCGACCTATGATGAGATGATCGCAGCGATGCGCTACAACTACTGTCGGTGTGGTTCGTATGCTCGCATTGCACGTGCCGTCATGCGTGCCGCCGAATTGATACGGGAGGAGGCAGCATGAAACGTGAGACACGCCCACAACGCTGGCGCATGACGCGACGTGGCTTTTTAATCGGATTGGGATTGGTCGGCGGTGGCCTGGCACTCGGCGCGACGCTAGGATTACCGGCAGCCCGGTTGGCCTTGGCCGATTTTTTTGGTGATGTGATCGAGATACCCTCATCTTTTTCACGAGAGCCGGCCGTCTGGTTCAATATTCAACCTGATGGGCGAGTAATCATGGCGATGCCGAAGGTCGAGATGGGGCAAGGGGTGCATACGGCGCTCGCCCAAATTGCGGCGGAAGAGTTGGGCGTAGCGTGGGAGCAGGTCGGGATTACGCAGAGTAGTTCGATTGGGCCGGTACGTGACGGAGCCGGTACCAGTGCCTCGTATTCAGTCATTTCGCTCTTCCCGATTTTGCGCGAAACGGCGGCTACCATGCGTGAGATGCTGCGAATAGCCGGAGCTAAGGAACTAGGGATTGAGCCAACACAGACGCAGATCGAGCAAGGATTTGTGATTGACGCAAGCAACCCAGCGCGGCGGATCGGTTTTGGCGAACTTGCCGCGCAACCACGTGATTGGCAGCCACCGGAAGCAGCACCGCTCACTCCGCCTGAGCGCTGGCGAATTATCGGGCAACCAGTACCTCGGCTCGATCTACCGGCAAAAATTCGGGGTGCTGCGATTTATGGCTACGATGCGCGTGTAGAGGGCATGCTGTACGGTGCAGTCGCTCGTCCGCCTCGGCTAGGGGCAAAACTACGGCGTGCTGCACCGGGTACAGCGCTCGAACGACCAGGTGTGGTGCAGGTTGTGATCCGCGACGGCTTTGCCGGAGTAGTGGCCGAGTCGCGCCTTACCGCCTACGCCGCGCTCAATGACCTTGAGCTAGAGTGGGAGTTACCGCCCCCCTTCACGCACCGCGACCTCGAAGAGCAATTGGTGGCGCAGGTCGGGTTGGGCACACCCGTTCAACAACGCGGCGATGCCGCGAACGCATTGCGCACGGCTCAGGTGATCGAGGCAGTTTACCGCACGCCACTCGCCGCCCACGCCAATCTTGAACCGCAAGCCGCGTTGGTCGATGTGCAACCTGACCAGGTGCGAGCGTGGGTGAGTACACAATCGCCGGTACAGGTGGCGAATGCGATAGCCAACCTGTTGGGTCGTAAAGCAGAAACGGTCGAAGTCACCCCAACGTACCTCGGCGGCGGGTTTGGTCGTAAAGTCACGACTACCGTCGCGAGCGAAGCGGCGATACTCTCGGCAGCAGTAGGTAAACCGGTGCATGTCGGTTGGACGCGCACCGAAGAGTTTCGTCATGGCTATCTCCGGCCACCGACCTACGCCGCTTTCCGAGCTACGCTCGACGCAGATGGCACCATTGCCGCACTCGAACAGCGGCACGCCAGCGGAACGGTACTCTTTGACCTCTTTCCGGCGCCGCTGCGGTGGCTGATCGGTAGTGATTTCGGCGGCTGGCGTGGAGCACGGCTAATCTACAACATTCCCAACCTGTTGGTGACGGCGCAAACGGTAGCACTACCGGTGCCGACCGGACCGTGGCGTGGGTTGGGTCTGCTGGCTAACGTCTTTGCCGTCGAGAGCTTCATTGACGAACTATCCCATGCAGCCGGCAGTGACCCACTTGCGTTTCGATTGCGCCACTTACCCGATACCGAACAGGGCCGACGAATGGCAGCAACGCTACGCACGGTCGCGTCCATGGCCGGATGGGATCAACCACCGCCGGCAGGACGTGGGCGCGGTCTAGCATGCAGTGTAGACGCAGGCACAATGGCTGCGCATATTGCCGAGGTCGGTTATGAAGGTGACCGGTTGCGCGTGTATCGGGTCTGGGCGGCGATTGACCCCGGTCTTGCAATTAACCCTGACGGGTTAGCCGCACAAACCGAGGGTGGGATCATGATGGGGCTAAGTGCCACTCTGTTTGAACGGGTGACAATCAGTGAGGGGCGGATCGAGGTCGGTAATTTCGACCGCTATCCGTTGCTGACCATCGCTGATGCACCAGAGATCAGTGTAGAGATTCTGCGGAGCGGCAACCAGCCGTTTGGAGGCGGCGAACCGCCGATGGGACCGATTGCCGCCGCAGTTGCCAATGCAATCTTTGCGCTGACCGGTGAGCGGAAGCGGCAACTACCGTTGGTTTGACAAGGCGCAGCGGACGCTGAACGCAACGGCGCTAAGAGCGCAGCGGACGCTGAACGCAACGGCGCTAAGAGCGCAGCGGACGCGAAGGTTTTTAGGTCGGGTAAGAGTGTGCTTGGGGTTATCCCTATAAAACACTCTGCGCTCTCTGCGTCCTCTGCGCCTTACTCTACATTGCCGGCTACCGCGTCGCTTCGGTTCTATAAAACACTCTGCGCTCTCTGCGTCCTCTGCGCCTTACTCTACATTGCCGGCTACCGCGTCGCTTCGGTTCTAT
>NZ_JBWGQH010000008.1:0-14334 GCF_056331925.1 Chloroflexus sp. | reverse complement strand
AAAACACTCTGCGCTCTCTGCGTCCTCTGCGCCTTTGCGTTACCAATCTCTGCGCCTCTACTGTTAGAGTTTCACTAGAACTTGACCGCTGCCATTGACACGCTTTCGCGCGCGTTTCACAATACACATAGTGCGGAAGGATATTCCCTTCTGCTTTCGATGATGGAGATGTGCTATGAGCGAGGCAACGTTGCATGAACCAGAACAAACGACACCTGAGACTCTGCCGCTGATTCCACTGGAAGGAGCAGTGGTCTTCCCGCATACTGTGGTGAGTTTGACGCTCGACGATCTCGGTGTGGCAGCCGCCGAGGCCGCGGTGCGCGAAGGGCGTTATGTGTTGCTGGCGGCCCGCCGCCCCGACCCGCCGGCTGAGGCGCCGATTGTCGAGCAGTTTTTCCGGGTAGGCGTGGTAGCACGTATCGAGCAACTTGGTACGCTTCCCAACGGTTCGACCGGCGTGGTTGTGCGTGGGTTGGTGCGGGCCGAACTGGGGGAAGCGACACAGACTTCGCCTTTTCTACGTTTTACCTTTACGCGCCGGCCTGATGTGTTTGAACGAACTCCTGAACTCGAACAATTGATGGTAGAAGCGCACGCTGCCATCGATGCGGTGCTCGAACTGCGGCCCGGTGTGACCCAAGAGATTCGCAATTTTGTGCGCTCTATCGATGATCCCGGTCATCTGGCCGATAATACCGGCTATTCGCCCGATTACACCTTTGCCGAACGGCAAGACCTGCTCGAAACGTTTGATGTTGTCGAACGGCTGCGTAAGGTGCGCGATTTTTACCGCAGGCAGTTTGCGTTGCTCGAGGTGCAAGCACGCCTCCGCCAAGAAGTGCAAGAGAGCGCTGCGAAACAGCAGCGTGAATTTTATCTGCGTCAGCAGTTGAAAGCGATTCAAAAAGAGCTGGGTGAAGATAGTAGTGAAGCTGCTGAGCTTGATGACTTACGCCAGAAGCTGGCTGCCGCCAACCTACCCGATGTGGCCCGTAAAGAGGCTGACCGCGAGTTGAACCGATTGGCTCGCATTAATGCAAGCTCGCCGGAATATCAGATGGTACGTACCTATCTAGAGTGGTTGGCCGAACTGCCGTGGAATAAGTATACCGGCCAGCCGATTGATATTGCGTATGCGCGGCAGGTGTTGGACGAAGACCACCACGGCTTGCAGAAGGTCAAAGAGCGGATCCTTGAATATTTGGCGGTCAAGCAGCGGCGTGCGATGTTGGGTGAAGAGAATCTGCGGGCTAATCGCGAGCCGATTCTCGCGTTTGTGGGGCCACCTGGTGTCGGTAAGACGAGCCTCGGTCAGAGTATTGCCCGTGCCTTGGGGCGAAGCTTTGTCCGCATGAGCTTGGGTGGAGTTCGCGATGAGGCCGAATTGCGCGGCTTTCGCCGCACGTATATTGGTTCGCAGCCGGGGCGGATTATTCAAGAGCTGCGTCGCGCCGGTACGGCCGATCCGGTGATCTTGCTCGATGAGATCGATAAGCTCGGCATCGATTACCGTGGCGATCCGGCAGCCGCGCTGCTCGAAGTACTTGACCCAGAACAGAACCATACCTTTACCGATCACTATCTCAATCTGCCCTTCGATCTCTCACGGGTGCTGTTCCTCGCCACGGCGAACACGTGGGATACGGTGCCACCGGCATTGCGCGATCGGATGGAGGTGATCGAACTCTCCGGTTATATCGAGGACGAGAAGGTACAAATTGCCCTGAGCCATCTGGTGCCGCGTCAGTTACGCGCCAATGGCTTGCGTCCTGATGAGGCAATGGTAACCGAAGAGGCATTGCGCTGCATTATCAACGAATATACGCGCGAAGCCGGTGTGCGTAACCTCGAACGTTCAATAGGTGCGGTGTTGCGTAAGGTGGCCCGTCGCCTTAGTGAGGGCGAGATTTACCCAGCCAGTCTGCCGTTTGTGGTCGATGCCGCCTTTGTCCGCACTGCCTTGGGGCGCCCGCGCTTCACCAACGAGACCCGCGAACGGATCGATCAACCCGGTGTCGCGATTGGGTTGGTCTGGACGCCCGTCGGCGGTGATATTATCTTTGTTGAGGCGAGTGCAGTCGAAGGAAAGAAGGAGTTGATCATCACCGGCCAGCTCGGCGATGTGATGCGCGAAAGCGCCGAAGCCGCGCTGACGTATGTTCGTTCGCGCGCCCGCTCGCTCGGCATCGAACCGGATTTCTTCGAGACCCACGCCATCCACATTCACGTGCCGGCGGGCGCAGTACCGAAAGATGGCCCCTCGGCCGGTATTACGA
The DNA here is from genome assembly GCF_056331925.1 of Chloroflexus sp. Taxonomy (NCBI): domain Bacteria; kingdom Bacillati; phylum Chloroflexota; class Chloroflexia; order Chloroflexales; family Chloroflexaceae; genus Chloroflexus; species Chloroflexus sp. The sequence continues at coordinate 12,055 of NZ_JBWGQH010000008.1, read as the reverse complement.
TGGCAACCGCATTGGCTTCAGCAGCAACCGGTCGCCTCGTGCGTGATGATCTGGCAATGACCGGTGAAATCTCGTTGCGCGGACGAGTGTTACCGATCGGTGGTATTAAAGAGAAGGCGCTTGGTGCGCATCGAGCCGGTATTCGCACGATCATTTTACCAAAGCGCAATATGCACGATCTCGATGATCTGCCACTGAAGGTGAGCGCCGAGATGACATTTATTCCGGTTGAGACTCTCGACGAGGTGTTGAATATTGCGTTGTTGCCGCCGAGTGAAAACGCGCCGGTCATTACGATGCCACCCCGTACCGACGAGGTGCCGGTATCGTGATGTGGTCGGGGCAATTTCCTCCGGCGCCTGCATTGAGGTGCCGGTATCGTGATGTGGTCGGGGCAATTTTCTCCGGCGCCTGCATTGAGGCGCCGGGATCGTGATGTGGTCGGGGCGCAGGAACGTGCGCCCTGACCGTAGCCCTAAAATGGCATCCGTGGCTATACGCACGTTTCCCACCGTAACCCACCGGCATACCGGTGAGTAATCTTACCGTTTTCACCGATTGCGAATAGGTAGAGCCAATCGTTGTCAAGCAGTTGTTGCACCTGTTCGTGCTTGGTGATAATAGCAGTCATTGCCTCAATCGGTGCTTCGATGAGAACGTGCAGACGGATCGGTTCATGCACGTACCGCTTACCGTCATGGACCGACTGCCAGGGTAGCCCAACCCGCAAATCGCCACCGTTGCCTTCCAGAACGCCAAGCGTCCCGACCACGTTGTGTAGCGTCTTGTTGCCACTACCAAAAACCCGATTATCCACCGTTGAGCCGAAGTATTGCAGGTTGATCCAGCTCGCCACAATCATCGGCGCGGTCATGATCAGCTCCAGTACGCTGAAGTCGCCGTCTTGCCGCCAGTCATAATTGTGCAGGAAAGCGCGCCCGTCGAGCGAGATGCCGGCGGTGCGCTCACGGGGTGCAGCAATAAAAGCGGCACACCCGGCCAGCCCCCACTCTGGCCGTACTTGCGACCAGTCTGTGCTACGCCGACGCACCGCCCGGTCAATGTCGGTGTTGCGGTCGACGTTGAGTAGGGCTGCCCGCTCGGCCCGCGCCAACCGTCCGGCAGCGGCCAGATCACGTTCCAACTGCTGGAGATCATCGGCATGGCTGGCCGGAATATCACCCTTGTCAAAGATGGTCACATCATCGGTCGTCGTGTCATGGAGACCGGCCACGAACACCGTGTCGGAGGGAATAACGATCCCGTGCTCGCACAGACCGGCCCGCACCGCCGGATCGTTGAGTATCTGCACGGCGACCCGCACGTTTGCCTCGCCGGTGTGCCCACCACACGCGCCACAGTCGAGACCGGTCGCGTGTGGATTATTGACAGTAGTCGAGCCGTGACCGGCCAGTAGTACGATCCGGGCAAAGTTGTCGGTCAGTGACATCGCCTTGAGCGCACCAGCTGCGGCAGCGATCCGCTGTGCGAGCGGCATACCGATCAGTCGTCCGTTGAACGAGCGCGGTTCGAGGCTCGGCTTAACTCGTGCGCGCGTTTGTCCATCGAGACCGAAGGTTGCCGGATGCGGCACCGGGCGGGTTATGCCCAGCGTGTCGAGCAGCAATTTGCGCACATAGGCCAAACCAACCGGCCCGACGAAACCAAAGCACGAGACCGGAGCAAATTTAAACATACGCCACGCCTTTGCCACGCGCTGACGCATCGCTCGCTTGGTGATGGCCGCTTCCACTTCCGATGGCGTAGCACCGTCAACCGATTCGGCAATCACGAATTGTGGTGTCAGTAAGACCGGACACTGGGCGCCACCTTCCGCCTCGGCCAATGGAATGTACTCGATTGGAAAACCGAAAAATCCGGCGAAACCAATCGTCTCGATCTCGCCAGACACTGTTTCCAGCGCGCGGCGGAAGATCTCAGAACGCACATCAATACAGAAAGCAGCTTGCACGCGCTTGCGGGTTCCGGTCGTGACCGGTGCTGTCACACCGAGTTGCGCAAACAATTTGCGCCGGTAAGCGTGCTCAAATGCTCGTTGCAGCAACAGATCACCACCTAGCACACGCTTAAACTCATCGTCGTCTTGCCCATTGCACATCTCACCGATCGACTGCTCCCACGCAGCGGCCACCCCATCGCCGGCAAAACTCTGCCACAATCCCACTTCCCACACCAGTCGAATAGCCAGTAGATCGGTGAGCGTCTCATCCTGACCACCGTACAATTCTGCTTCCCAACGGAGGTAGCGAGCATAGCTGGCCCAACCGTGGATTGACAGCAACAACCGATGAAGATACGCCTCCAAACCGGTCGCTGGAACCTGCAACTGCTTGAGCGCAACAACGATTGTCTCTGTTGCAGTACTGGGCATATCGCGTAACACACGTTGGAACGCACGTGCACCACGTACCTGAGGTGTGCGATCGAACGCCGCTTCAGCCCGCCACGCCGCGTATGCCGGCAGCTTAGCCCATGGTGAGCGCCAGTACGATTGACCGAGATCGAAGTACGCACCGGCCCAGTTTGAGATGGAATCGGTCACGATAGCAGACCAATTGCTGCCAGTTATCTTTGCCGCCAGATCGGCAACCGTCGGCAGGACATTACCTACCGGCTCTGGTGAATTGTCGCGAGCAAACGCCTTTAAAGCGGCAACTGTCTCCGGCGCACCGCGGAAGGGAATGCCCTCCGCCAAAGCGGCAGCGAGATCATCATCGGTAATCCGACCACATTCGATTGCTTGGGCATAAAACGAGCGCGGCAACGTCATCCGGGCGCCAGCCCGACAAGCCAACACATGCGCGGCTTGCTCAAATGAGTAATCGATCAAACCAAGATAAGGGTTTACCGCGACAAAATTGCGTAACGGCCAGAGAGGTGCAATCCGTTGCTCGGCACGCCGCACTGCGTCAGCAATATCTTCGCGTGATAGCGTCGGAGAGGGAATAGCGAATACCGACATCGTTTTGATATTAGTCTTAACCATCGTCATCGTGACGTTCTCCTGTTGTTGTATCGTTATCGGCACACAGCAACCACTAAGGCGCAATAGGTAGCGCCACGTCGTCGGACATTCGGCGTCTTGGCCTACAGCAGATTAACGAGCGAGACGGAACGTATCGAGCAAACGGTCGAAGACCGCGTTGGCGTAAAAGCCGTGCTTGAGATGGACATAGAACGCGCGCCACGCCGGTCGATTGGTGAGCGCAGGCAAGTAGGAACTCAGAGCCATCACGATAACGAACGCGCCGACAGCCATCACAACTGCCACCCACGTGATCGGATCGAGTGGCGGGTAGACGGCGACCGCACTACTCAGTAGGAACTCGGCTATCACCTCGAGCGCAAAAAACGCCAGTGTGACGAGAGCGGCCATACCTACCGTGCGACTAATTACAAACAACGGAGCTTTGCCGGTCGTGCCTTTTATCAACAGATAAGCCACGGCAGTCATAAAGATCGTGACCATTGCCGTCTCAGCCGGGCGCTTGGTGATATCGATCCCGATGGCAGTTGCCACAGCCAAAAACATCAGCACTGCCACCGCCATATTCGCCAGCAAAGCAAACGGATGCGGCACCTGATTAAGCTTTTGGGCACCGGTATTACGCACGTACTCGATTACACTACCCGACGAAAGGAAGGCATGGGCCTTGTAACACGAGTGGGCAATGAGATGCATAATCGCCACCGTATGCGCACCAAAACCGCATAGCATCAGCATAAAACCCATGTGCGCTGCACTCGAATAGGCCAGCGACACCTTCACGCTACTCTGGGTGATCATCGCAGAGGAAGCAATAATCGAAGTCAAACCGCCCACTACAATCAAGCAGACCAACGCCGCCGGATTCAAAAAGACCAGCTCACCAAACCGCACTACCAAAAAAGTACCGGCATTCAGCAAACCGGCGTGTAGCAACGCCGACACCGGCGTCGGCGTCTCCATCACCTCAAGCAACCAGCCGTGGAACGGGAACATCGCCGACTTCAGCGCTGCAGTAACCACGATCAACAGCGCCCCGATGACCGCCCCGGTCGGTGCAATACCGGCAGCCAGCGCGCTCGCTGCGGCCTCACGCAACATCCCAAGATCGGTTGTACCGAAGGTCTGCGCCAGCAACACGGCGGCGATGATCAGACAGGCATCACCGATCCGCGCTACGATAAATTTCTTCCGTGCTGCCCGAATTGCTTGAGGCCGATCTGGGTAGAAGACCAACAGCTCATGCAAGGTCAAACTGGTCATAACCCACGCCACGACCAACTGCCACAAATTGCCGGACAGCACCATCAATAAGACTGCGCCAATGGTCAAGTACAAACGGATAAAAAAGAGCTGCTGACGCGGATCACCATCGAGATAGTTCCGACTAAACTGGATCAGTACCGACCCGAGGAATGTCACCAGCAACGACATTACGACGCTGAGCGCATCGAGACGTAGTGATAGCCCCACCGCACCAATGCCGATCAACGGACTCACTAATGGGCCATGAAGAGCAACGACCACTCCCAAGATCACCATCAAGCCAAACGAAGCGATGCTGATGGCTCGCCCAAGCTGAAAGGTCAATTCAACCGATGGCAAAAGCCTCAACATCCCCAACACCCCTACCATCATCAGCGAGAACGGCACGAGATACGTGAGCAGTGCCAGCACACCATCCATACAACCGAACCTCCTCGATTTCAATAGTCGACAGTTGGATAGTAGCATGGAGTTTTCAATCAGTAAAATATATGTATCTTCTCAATTTGTTCGTTTTAACAGAACAATCACACGAGCAGTCATTGCGGAAGCATCAATCATCTGGCATACTGAGGGGAGATAACCTGTACGATCCGTGACCGGAACAGTGTATGTTAAATTATCATCACCTTCGTTACTTCTGGATTGTGGCACACGAAGGTAACCTCACCCGTGCCGCCAAGAAACACAATATCGCTCAATCGGCGCTCTCAATGCAGATCAGCGCGCTCGAAGACTATCTGGGACAACCGCTGTTCGAGCGAGTAGGCCGGCGGCTCGTCTTGACTGAAGCAGGACACATTGCGCTGAACTTTGCCGACGAGATTTTTGCCAAAGGCGATGAACTCCTCGGCACGTTCGGTCGCTTGAATGAAACCCAGCAGCAGGTATTGCGTGTCGGTGCCCTAGCAACCCTCTCGCGCAACTTTCAGGTGCACTTTTTGCGTCCATTGCTACTCGATGTCGGTAGTAAAGTGATCATCCGCTCAGGCACCCTCGATGAATTACTCAACAGTCTCAGGTTGTACGATCTCGATGTGGTGCTATCGGATGTGGTGCCACCCCGCGATCATGCCTCACCCTGGATTGTGTATGTCATCGATACCCAGTCGGTCGGTTTGATCGGTTATCCGCGGCCAGATCGTTATCACACTCCACTAGAGGTTTTGTTGCAGACTGAGCCGTTGGTTGTTCCAACCCTGGAATCGACGATCCGTGCCGGGTTCGACGCCCTGATGCAACAATGGAACATCAGACCACATATTGTGGCCGAAGTTGACGACATGGCCATGATGCGTCTTGTGGCCCGTGAGCATAGCGGGTTAACCGTTATACCGCCAATTGTGGTGAAAGATGAATTAGACAGTGGTAAGTTGGTCGAATATGCCGTGCTCCCCGGCCTCGTCGAGACGTTTTGTGCGATTACGATGACGCGCCGGTTTCCCAACCCTCTCTTGAAACTCGTCCTCCCCAACCCTGCCGCACCTGATTAATCGCGATTCGAACTGATACCGACCTCTGCCTCCTCATCTCTAAGGGGGCTTGAAGTGAATTTGCCCTCAGCGGGCTATTATTGGCCTTTTTTTTGGTATTTTTACCATTGACCCGGAAAGGAGACGATGATGAAGTACTGGATCTATCTTCTTATTGCCATCTTATTTGAGGTGATGGCAACATCGGCGCTGAAGGCCAGTGCCGGTTTCACTCGTTTATGGCCCTCGATTATTGTCATAGTAGGGTATGCTATTTCATTTTTTGCGATGTCGCTCGCCTTAGAAGCTATTCCGGTTGGTATCGCCTACGCGATCTGGTCGGGAATTGGGATTATCCTCATTACTGCCATTGCGTGGGTTCTCTACGGTCAACAACTCGATATATGGGCAATGGTAGGCATCGGGTTTATCATTATAGGTGTCATTATTCTAAATCTTTTGTCAAAAGTTGAAGTGCATTGATAACGATGTTGTAAATTGACGATATGATAGCCGCCTTGCTACAATAAAGCTATCACCGATTGTATGCAGATAGGGCAATGACGTTCAAACGTACTGTCTTACAGCAACTGATTCAGCTTTGCGCACCGTTTCGCATGTTTCCAACCAACCTCACTCCACCTGAACGGGTGCAAGCGCTGATCAAACAACTTCATCCATTAGCCCCACCAACCCCTTTTATCCGGTTGGGGCCACGCGGTGATGGTGGGTACGTCGTTCCCGATGACTTACATGGCATTCAGGCCTGTTTTTCGCCTGGTGTCGGGCACATCTCTGCGTTTGAGTTAGCCTGTGCTGAGCGTGGTATGCAAGTATATATGGCCGATGCGTCGGTGGAAGGACCGGCGACTCATCACCCGGCGTTTCATTTTCGCAAGGTGTTTATCGGTGCAATGAGCGATGGGCAGTATCTTACGCTGGCCGATTGGGTGACCCACGAATTGCCGGCGGATGCGACCGGTGATCTTCTGCTGCAAATGGATATTGAGGGGTTTGAGTACGAAGTGCTTTTAGCTACTGCACCGGACCTTCTTCAGCGGTTTCGGATTATGATTATCGAGTTTCATCATCTCGATCAGTTGTGGAATAAGTGGTTTTTTCACACTGCCAGCCGAGCCATTGTCAAACTTTTGCAAACCCACGCCTGTGTCCATATTCACCCAAACAACTGTTGTAACATCGTTCGAATCGGCAACATTGCTATTCCACCGACAATGGAGTTTACGTTTCTGCGTTGCGATCGCTTGCACGGTACAACGTTCCGCCGCGACTTTCCCCACCCGCTCGATAGTGATAATACCGAGAAGCAACGTATAACTTTACCCGTGTGTTGGTACGGCGGTGCGTAAATCCTACCTTAGAGTGAAGCTAAAAACCCACTGAGCACACCGCGAAACGGACGCACCGCCTCGATATGCGGAAAGTGACCGCAATGCGGTATCACCACCAGTTGCGAACACGGAAGTTCACGATGAGCAGTGGTCGCATATTGCAAGGAGAAGATACGATCGTGTGCCCCCCAAATCAGCAAGGTGGGAACCCGAATCTCGTGTAGGCGGGCGCGCAATCCAGTTAGACCAAGATCGGTCGCCGTATAACGTCGGCTAAGGGCCGTCAATGCCCGTCGATTAGCCACCCCACTAATCGCTGCCCGCCCACGTTCAATCAACTCTGTCGTCACGTATGACTCAGGGTTGTGAAACGCAGCGGCTAAAAAGGCACGGACCACCGCCGGATGCGCTGAAAGCCAGAGGATCGTCTCGCCAAGCACCGGCCAACCACCGATGATCGTCAATGGCGATGGGTTGACAAAGCCATCGGTGGCGACTAACACCAAACGCGCTACCCGTGCTGGATGACGGATCACAGTTGCCAATGCGTATTTTCCCCCCATAGAGTGGGCAACAAAAGCAGCGCGCTCAATACCGAGTGCTGCCAACCACGCTGCATAGAGATCGCTCTGCAATGCCAAACCATACGGCGCGTGAACCGGTTTTTCGGAATGCCCAAAGCCCAGTGCATCTACGGCCAATGCACGATAGCCTTGTTCTGCCAACCACAGCACGGTCGGTTCCCAATCGGCACACGAACCGGCAAACCCGTGCAACAATACGACTGCCGGTCCGCGGCCCGCTTCGATCCAATGGAGTTGATAGCCGTTGACTCGCAACCATCGTGAACGCATAGAATATCCCTCATCAGGCAGAACCGACAGGAGTATACCACGCTGCTGATGGATGTTCGACAGGCATGCTACAATCACACTATTGACAGGTTGACGGAAGGTGATCACGCTTCGGTCAATCGTTGGCAAGCCATTGGAGCGCAGACATAGTTGGTAACGATGAGCGACTTCATCGAAATCTTGCAGATGCTGGCCGAACGATCTGGACGAAAACCATCGCCCCTGATCGCGCTACACCACGTGCCTGGCCGGGCCGGTGTGCGGATTAGCCATCTCACGATCGCCCCGGCGCTGAAAGATGCATGGTTAGATGTAGTCGGCTTACCGTTCTTTCAAGCCCAATCCACTGCGCTCGCCGCCCTCCGCCGCGGAACCGCTTTCGCGATCACCGGCACCGGCATGCTTAGTCGCGCGAGTCTGCACCTGCTGGTACTTGACTTACTCCATCACGAACCATCGGCGACAGCGCTGCTCATTGCCGCCGATCCCGATCAAGCACTCCTCCACGAGCGCGAAGCTACGGTACTAGCCCACTCTCTTCGTCCGCCCATCGCCATCACGGCTACCAATGGCTCCAACCGCCGGACAGCGCCGACTTCCCGCCTCGTCATCACTACGCTACCAGAACTACACAGCTCGCTCCTCCGCTTTCACGACCGCGCCTGGCGTTATTTTTGGTCACGCCTTCGGATGATCGCCATTCCCGATCTCCACACGTACCATGGCGTAGCTGCCGGCCACCTCAGTATGGCATTGTTGCGCGCGACACGGCTGGCCCCACACCCCCCTTTGCTGGGTGGCTCGGTGGCGCCGGTGAGTGGTGTCGAAATTGCCTTGCAACTGCTCAGCGGTCAAGAATGGCGGATCACCCCAGTCACCGATTTGCCCCATCCGGCAACGACGCTCGCGCTCTGGCAGAGCGATGGCGACCGTCAACACGAGATAATGCAGTTAGCCAACGCTTTCGTCACTGCCGGTGCAACCGTTCGTCTGGTTGCGAACCGGTTTGAGATCGGTACGCTGCGCGCATTCACCGGCGATGCACTAAGTGTTGGTTCCACCCCGCTACCGGCCCACGTTCAGATAATCACCGGTGCTGACAACAGCGCCGTACAGCTTTCTGCTGCTTTGAGCAGTGGAGCAATGCTGGTGATCCTGCTCCTTGGGCGTGGAATCAGCGAGCTAGCCCTGCAACGACTCGCGGTGACCGATCTGGCAACATGGCCTTTGCTCCAGCCTCCTGTCTGGCCACCGGCACCGATCAACTCATTCGTGGCTGCATTACATCTGGTCTGCGCCGCCAACGAACAACCATTACGCCAGCAAGAAATACAGCAATGGCAGCTTACCCCGACGGTCGAACGACTGGAAGCACACCGCCATCTCCACCGCCTCCCTCATCAGCCACCACTCTGGCTACCGGGCACACAGAGTGACCCCTACATCCCGCTCGATCTGCACGCTGCCGGTACCGATCCACTCTTTCTCCTTGATGAGCAAGGACAACCGATCGGTACTGCCGATCCTTCAATCACGGGGCGCTGGGCGTTTGTCGGGGCTGCACTCCCGCCACTACGCGGCGGTCAGCGAGTGATTGCTCAGGACGAAGAGCAAGCTACCGTACAGCTTGTTGCTGACAGTGGTCGGCGCACCATCCCCCTCCGTCGCTGTCGCGTACACATCCATAATGAGTGGGGTCAGCGTGAACTTCGACGTAAACAGGGACGTAAACAGGGTGGTCATGGACCACGGCTTGCTTGGGGCCGTGTGATGATCGAAGAGACGACCTACGCTTACCGCGAGCACAATAGTCGCAATGTCGTGCAAGAACGGACTTTACCGGCACCTTTCACATCCCAATGGCATAGTCCGGCGATTTGGATTCAGCTCAATCGTCCTCTAAATGTGACCGGTCAGTTAGCCGGTTGGTCATGCGCAGCAGCGATTGCAGTGCAGACGTTAGCCCGTTTGGAAGATTGTGTTCCCGCTTACGATCCAGACAATAACTATCTTTACCTGATCGATGCCCAACCGAGTGGCAATGGTCTTGCGGCATGGCTCTACGAACACTTAGAGACGATATTGCCGCTCGCCTACGACATTGCTCTCGATCAACGGCTTGACCCGCTGTTCGAGCCGCTTGCCCGTGCCGATATGGATTGGTTGTTGGCCGTGTTGGGCGGCGAGGTCGATATGACCATTGCACTCCCACCACGGGCACAATCTTCCGCAACACGCATATCTAACCCGCCGACACGCGCGCCCGACCTACCGACACGCGCGCCCGACCCACCGACGCGCCCGTCCGACCCACCGACGCGCCCGTCCGACCCACCGACACGCGCGCCCGACCCGCCGACACGCGCGACCGACCCGCCGACACGCGCATCCGACCCACCGACGCGCCCGTCCGACCCACCGACGCGCCCGTCCGACCCGCCGACGCGCGCGCCCAACCCGTCGACACGCGCATCCGACCCACCGGTGCGTGCTGAACCACCGCGCCCAAATCGCGCTACCGGCCACACCCGCAACCGGTACAGCCGTCCACCTGACCGAGTACCACCACGCTCCAATGCTAACCGACCACAATCGATAACACCGGTTGAGCCGGAAACACCAGCCGCAGCAGCGCCAAGCGAAGAGCCAACTTTACCTGATGCCGAAGCCATCTTGGCCCGCCTGCGCCAACGGCGTTCGCGCATTGCAACGGAAACACCGCGCCGTAGCGAGTCGCCGGCTTCCGGTAATCCAACCTTTGAACCGCGCTTTCACCCTGGTGACCGCATCATCTGTATGCCATATGGTGCAGGCAAAGTCCGTCTTAGCCTGGTGAACGGCGACCGAGAAATCTTGATCGTCGACTTCGATGAACACGGCGAACTACGGATCGATCCGTCTGTCAGTGTTGTACGTCGCCTTCCTCCTGAAGAGCGTCATAATAGTGTAGAAGAGTAGCGGCATGTCGAATCCAGTCACGCTCTATCTGCCATTATTGACCCACGCCGACCCGCTGGTTCGTCGGCAAGCTACGACCATTCTCCTAACCCATTACGGCAACCGCGCCCTCACGTACTTACGTCGTCTGCTTGACGATCCTGAGCTTAGTGAACAAGCACAGATAGCGCTACGCCACATCAGCGAGATCAGTGGTCTGCGCATCGAACTACGCCCCTTCCGTGGTGTGTACGTTCACTGTCTCGGCGAGTTTCAAGTGTTCATCGATAGCCGGATGATCAAAGCGGAAGAATGGGGTCAGAGCGAAACTGGGCGTGCGGGTGGACGCAAAGTGCAAGGCATCTTCGCCTATCTCGTTCACTGTGGAGCAAGTGGCGCTCCCCGTCACGAAATTGCATCGGCAGTGTGGGATGGCGAAGCCAGCGCCAGCAGCTTTGCCCGTACCCTTACCGCATTACGCCAAGTACTCCAGCAGGTTGGCGGTGAAACTCTCACCAACCAACTCCTTATTACCGACCGGCAGCGCTGTGTACTCAACCCCGATCGTTACCAGAGCGATGCCGATCTGCTTGAACGCACTTTCGAGCTAGCGACACGAACCGTCACCGAACAAGGCCTGAGCGCTGCCGTTCCCTTTTTTCAATACGTACTCGACTTATACGATGGGCCGTATATGGAAGGGATTGCCGGTGCGCAACGGTGGGCTACCGAACGCGCAGCAAACCTCTTGAGTAAAACCGTCATCGCCGGCGAGCGATTAGCCGCAGATGCATTCGCCAACGGCAATGACCAACAGTGCATTCAATATTGTCAGCGTATTCTCGCCCTCGAGCCGCGCACCGCGGCAGTCGTAAGCTGGCTGTTGCGGGCAAACCATCGACTTGGCTTACCGATGGAGATGCAACGAGCGTATCAACGTTACCTCACCGCCACCGGGATCAACCCTCGCCGTAAACGCGACGATCCGGTGGTGCAACTCTATCACGAATTGATCCAATAACACAAACCCAGTAAAGCCGCACGGTAGTGCGGCTGCAACAACCGGCCGCAACCCGCGGACCACCTTTGCATAACACAAACCCAGTAAAGCCGCACGGTAGTGCGGCTGCAACAACCGGCCGCAACCCGCGGACCACCTTTGCATAA
>NZ_JBWGQH010000007.1:104881-136761 GCF_056331925.1 Chloroflexus sp. | reverse complement strand
AACACCAATGTCGTTCAATACCGCCATCTTTTACGATATCGAGAACCTCATTAAGGGCTACGGTTTCTCAACCCAGACGATTACTAACGTGTCGCTCAGGAAGATACTCACAGCACTCCGGCAGACGGGTAAGATCGGCCATATCGCTGTGCAGCGCGCTTACGCCAATTGGAGTGATCCGCGCCTTGGCGTTATGCGCGATGAAATCAACGGACTTGGTATCGATCCGATCCAAGTCTTCGGGTTTGCCAGAGAACCGAAGCGGAATGCGGCCGATGTGCAACTTGCGATTGATGCCATCGATCTCGCGTATATCCGTCCTGGTCTCAACTTGTTTGTAATTGTATCCGGTGATGGCGGTTTTGCCGCCACCGCTTGAGTTTGCGGACTAAGCTGCTTCGTTTGCTTGTGTTTGTAATTGTATCCGGTGATGGCGGTTTTGCCGCTCTGGCCAAAAAGCTGCACGAATATGGCAAGACGGTCATCGGTTGCGCGTACCGTTCGGCAGTCAACAAGACGTTTCAAGCGGTGTGTGACGAATTCGTTTGGATTACCGACCCGGAAGAGAAGGTTCAGCCAGTGCATGCCCTCGGTCAGATCGGGGTTACCGACTCGCGCAATATTCGCCTCGCCGAGCAGGTGGCGAAAGTGCCCGAGCCTACACCAGAGAACATTGTTGCCAAAACCAGAGAGATCCTCGATTGGTACGCACAAAATACAACAACGTCAGTTGATTTAGTTCAGAAAGGAATAGCACTTCCGGTCATCAAAGAAGCTGTCATGTATGCCATTCCCGACTTTCAACTAGGCAAATTGGGATTTGCGAAGTTTATCGAATATATGCAGTGCGTTTGTCAAGGAACGAACTACTGCATCGTGCGTCTGCCAACTTCATATGTCGTGCTCGCCCTGCGCCGTGCCGTTCCTGACGGGAGTAAGGTGCTACCGGATTTGGATGCACACGGAATGGATTGCGATTGAAGGTTAGCGTTGCCGGTAAGCCGGCTTTTTCGGTGAAGGATATTTGATTGCTGTTTATCACCACACGTACCGCAATCACAGTGAGTCGTGTGTTGAGCAACCAACGGTAACCTTGCCCGGGGATCAATCCAGTGTAAGGCGAGTGGGTTGCAAGATGCTAAGGCACACCACCATCCGGTCGCTTGCTACGAAATAGCCACCTTGCTTCTACTGGTTGGAGAACGGCCACGCCGCATCACCCCGCGGCGCGGCACTACCCGCCTGAATCTGTCGTCACTCCACAACCTATCGGTAGGCGGAGAGGACAGACCGGTGCCGAACAGGGCTACTCTTCCTCTCCCGACCGTTCTGCCAATTGCCGGTCAAGCAACAGCAGACCAACCCCATCGTTGCCAATCAGTTTGAGATGCTGAATGATTTCGTCAACGCTCTTCTCTTCCTCAACTTGCTCGTCGATAAACCACTTGAGCATGCTCATCGTGGCGTAGTCGTTTTCTTGGGCTGCGAGAGCATAGATCGCATTGATCGACGCAGTTACCCGCTGCTCGTGGGCCAGCACCCGCTCGAAGGCATCGAGCGGCGAAGCAAACTCATTCTGAGGCTCATCAATCGCCCCCAACATCACCCGCCCACCACGGTTGTTCACGTAATCGAAGAAGCGCAATGCGTGTTCGCGCTCCTCTTCACTCTGCACCCGAAACCAGTGAGCAAAACCGGTGAGTGAGAGCGACTCGAAATAAGCAGCCATCGCTAGATAGGTGTACGATGCGGCATACTCATAGGTGATTTGACGGTTCAGTGCCTGTAACACCTGTTCACTTAGCATAACAATCCTCTTTTTCGTTCATCAGGGTACGATCTTCATTATAACACACATATCTATGAAATGAGAGACCTCTGTTATACTACGCTACACTTCAATTTGATTGCGGAGAAAGACATGCTTACCTGTACCCATATCGCTACCCACGAGTCGGCAATGCTCGACCTCATCGCCCGCCTCGTTCACCTTGAATCACCGAGTACCGATAAAGTCTTACTCGATGCGTGCGCCGATGAGCTAGCCGCTCTCTTCGCCCGCATTGGCACCGTTGAGCGCATTACCAACCCTGCCGGCGGTGACCATCTGCGCGTGACTATAACCGATGTCGCCGAGCCATCGTTACCGCCGGCGCTGGTGCTCTGCCATTACGATACGGTGTGGCCGGCAGGAACGGTCACTCAACGCCCCTTTACCCTGACCGATGACCGCGCGTTCGGGCCGGGGGCGTATGATATGAAAGCGAGTATCGCGATGGTCTACACCGCACTCGGTGGATTTGGTCACCCTGCACCACGCTTACGCCGACCGGTTATCGTGCTGTTGACATCGGATGAAGAGATCGGTAGTCCCACATCGCGTAAACTGATCGAAGCAACTGCCCAACAGTCAGCCCACGTCCTGGTGATCGAACCGCCAACCGAACCGGATGGCGCGCTGAAGACGGCGCGCAAGGGTGGTGGTGCCTTCCGGGTTACCATTACCGGTCGTGCCGCTCACGCCGGTGTTGAGCCGGAGAAAGGGGTTAGCGCCTTGACCGAACTAGCACACCAGATTCTGGCGATCAATGCGTTGGCCAATCCGGCCATTGGCACGACGGTGAACGTTGGCGTAGCCGGTGGCGGTACCCGCCCCAATGTTGTCCCCGCCGAAGCGTGGATGGAGGTTGATGTGCGGGTATGGACACAAGCCGAAGCGGAGCGGATCGAAGCAGGTATGATGGCCCTCAAGCCGGTAACTCCGGGAACACAGGTGAAAGTAAGTGGGAGTGTACGCCGACCACCGATGGAACGCACGCCGGCGAGTGCTGCGCTCTTTACCCGCGCGCAAGAACTTGGTGCAGCGTTAGGGTTAGATATCCGTGAAGGCAGCACCGGCGGCGGCAGTGATGGCAATTTCACCGCTGCGCTCGGCATTCCCACCCTCGACGGCTTGGGTTGTCCCGGTGCCGGTGCCCATGCCGACCACGAACAGATCAGCCGACGTGGACTGATCGAACGCACTGCGTTGTTGTGTGCATTGTTGGAAGAAGTCTAGGCGCAGCAGGATGGTTGCAACGGTGGGGCGCACGACGGTTGGACACACGACGGTGGGACGCATAATGGTGGGGTACACAACGGTGGGTCGCACAGCCGTGCGCCCCACTACGACGAATTTGCCACAATCGTCCCCGTCGCCTCACCAAACCCAATGCGGTACCCATCACCCTGCGCCCACGCCCGCATCGTCACCATGTCACCATCATCCAACCAACGCCGCGTTGAGCCATCGGCCAGTTGGATCGGCTCAGTACCACGCCACGTCAACTCAAACAGGCAACCCCGCGACTCCTTCGTTGGACCACTGATCGTTCCCGAACCCATCAGATCACCGGGCCGCAGCCGACAACCATTCACCGTATGATGTGCAAGCTGCTGGGCAAAACTCCAGTACAGATGACGAGCATTGGTCTGGCAAACGCGCGTATCGTTGAGCCAGACTTCGAGCGTGACATCAAAATGTCCTGGTCGTGGCGGTTGCAGATACGGCAACGGTGGCGGGTCTTGTGGCTCACCACTACAGCGGAACGGTTCGAGTGCTGCGAGTGGAACCACCCACGGGCTAATCGTCGTCGCAAAACTCTTTGACAAGAAGGGGCCAAGCGGCTGATACTCCCACCCCTGAATATCGCGCGCGCTCCAGTCATTGAGAATCACAAAGCCAAAGATGTGCTCTTCAGCCTGCGCAATCGGTACCGAAACCCCCAACTCGTTACCCACACCGATAACCATCGCCAACTCAACCTCGAAATCGAGGGCACGTGACGGTGAAAAGAACGGTTCTGGACTATGGGATGGCTTAATCTGACCACAGGGACGGCGAATCGGTGTACCGCTGACCACCACAGTACTAGCCCGACCATGGTAAGCTACCGGCATATGCCGCCAATTTGGGTAGAGTGGGGGACTATCAGGACGCAGCATCTTGCCGGTGTTGGTGGCATGGTAAAGCGACGAGTAGAAGTCGGTGAAATCGCCGATCTGCACCGGCAGCAGCAGCTCAACCTCGCTTTGCCGGATCAGCGCGGCGTCGCGCAGCGACTGGTGATCGCGCAACGTTGGCTCATCGGCGGCAAGCAGCCGTTGCAACGTCCTCCGCACTGCCTGCCACGCCGCCGGACCCGCAGCCATAAATCCGTTAAGGGTATCACGGGCAAACAACCCTTGCCCGGCCACCGGCGTCGAAGCCAACAAACCGGCCTCATCGAGCACTGCGAGATCGAGTACGTATTCACCAATCGCCACCCCGACCCGCGCCGTACCGCCACTACGCAGACGGAAGACACCGTAGGGCAGATTTTCGAGCGGAAAATCACTGTCAGGTGTAATAGAAACAAAACTTTGCAATGGCATAGATTTGGTATGCAAGAGGGCTACGCTATCATATACCTTACCTCCCCACCCACCTCACGGCGAGATAGGAAGGGAGGGAACCAACAATCAGAACGACATCCACCAACTAACCTTCCGGATCACCCACGCTCCACGAATCCATATACCCCGCCTTCTCCAACTCGAGCGCGGCAGTCGTCAGATGCAGCGGATGGAAGGTATCGATCATCACGGCTAACTCGCGCGTTTCTTTGGCACCGATACTAGCTTCGGTGCTACCCGGCTGCGGACCGTGCGGCAAACCGGCAGGATGCAAAGTTATGTCACATCGCTCAATACCACGGCGCGACATGAAGTTACCATCGCAGTAATAAATCACCTCATCGGAGTTAACGTTCGAGTGATTGTACGGAGCCGGGATCGCTTCAGGATGATAATCGAACAGACGCGGCACGAACGAACACACTACGAAATTATGGCCCTCGAAGGTCTGATGTACCGGCGGCGGCTGGTGGATACGACCAGTAATCGGCTCAAAGTCGTGGATGGAAAAGGCCCACGGGTATAGATAGCCATCCCAGCCCACCACATCAAAGGGATGGTGATCGAGGACGTGGCGCGTAAGCTGATCGCGTACCTTCACCAACACCTCAAACTCGCCGGTATCGGTAAAGGTGAGCAACTCACCAGGACCGCGAATATCCCGCTCGCAATAGGGCGCATGCTCAAGCAACTGACCAAACTGATTGCGATACCGCTTGGGCGGGGCAATTTGGCTGGCGGCTTCAATGACTAAAAAGCGCGCCGGACCGTTGAGCCGCATTTGCCACGTGGTACCGAAAGGGATGACCAGATAGTCGCCGGGATTGAAGGGTAGGCGTCCAAACTGCGAGAGTAGCTCACCGCTGCCCTCGTGCGCAAACCACACCTCATACGCTTGTGCATTGCGATAGAAGCCGGTCATACTCTCGGTGGGGCGGCTCACACCGATCGTAACATCGTTGTTACCGAGCAAAGTAATCCGAGCACTAACCGGATCTCCACCGGCAGGGATATGAGCCGTCGCAAAAGCACGGTGGCGGATCGGACCGAACTCGACATACTCCGGTTTGACCGGACCCACCAACTCGGCACGTAGGACACGCGGAGGCAAGAAGTGGTGGTAAAGGATCGACTGAATCCCGTGAAAGCCTTCTAGCCCCATCACCTCTTCACGATAGAGCTTACCATTTGGCTTCCGAAACTGGGTATGGCGCTTGTGAGGGATCTGACCGAGACGCTGGTAAAACGGCATCGCACACCTCCTTGTGCTGCGGTGTCGTCTGATAACAGGTTGCGCCCGGCGCTGCTGCGTCGGGCGCGCTGGCGACCCGGGAGGGACTCGAACCCCCAACCAACGGTTCCGAAGACCGTTGCTCTATCCATTGAGCTACCGGGCCATTCGGCGTCAATAGTGTAGCACATTCGCCTTTCTTGTGCAACGTGGCGAAAGACTGCAACCTTCGTTGTGTGATGTTTTGCCGCAAATTGATACGGAACGTGTACAATGGTGTAACGCAAAGGCGCAAAGGGCGCAAAGGGCGCAAAGGGTGCAAAGGCGCAAAGGGCGCAGCAGTAGTTGGGCTATGCTCGGTGTCACCCGCACAAATCTGCGCGCTGCTACGATCTGGGGTGGTGGGATTGGAGCTGTGCTCATGCTACTCGACTGGGTAAACACCTTTACCGTGGTGGTGGCGCACCGATGGAGGCGATGGAGACGATTCTGGTCGGAATGGGTTTCCTCTACCTCTTCCCGGTGCTGGTGCTGGCCGCAGAACTACTCTGGCGTGGTGTGTTGCTCCTTGGCTTACGCGATGCCGGTCTTAACGCTCATCTGACAGTCGCCATCACCACCCTACTCTACGCGCTCAATCATCTCTTCGTCGCGCCGGTGCCGATGTTCGAGCGCTGGCTGATGGTGGGTATGGCCGTACCGATTGGGATCATTGGCGGTTATCTGGTGCTACGCACCCGCAACGTCTGGGCTGCTGTGTGGTTGCACGGCCTCAGCCTTGTGGCCATGGTGGCCGACATCTTTATCATTCCGGCGCTGGCTCGAAGCTGATGAGCAAGACGTTCCACAGACGGGATGCCTAAAGGTGTTGAGGGGTCAGTGGTTTTATTCACACATAGCCCCTCCCACTAAATCTAGCACATTTTATCGTCGCTTAACCGAATAATAATAATTGCTATCCACATTTTGTGGAGAGATGTGGATAAGACAACTATATGTAGGGGGTCTTGCCGCATCAGGACAACCGTTCGATACACCGCGGATACGCTCAGAGCGCGAGCGACACCTCATGTACACTTACTCACCATTACAGCCTTTGATCGGAGGAATTCGAGACAACAAAAAACCCGCTCTAGAATTCAGAGCGGGTGCTATGTATTATGGTGCCAAGAGCCGGACTCGAACCGGCGACCCTCGCGTTTTCAGCGCGATGCTCTACCAACTGAGCTATCTTGGCGCACCACCCATCAGAAGTGGTGGGCGATGACGGGTTCGAACCGCCGACACCCTCGGTGTAAGCGAGGTGCTCTACCGCTGAGCTAATCGCCCCCAACGTGTGGTGCCCAGGAAGGGACTTGAACCCTTACGAGCGTGGTTAGCTCACTAGGCCCTCAACCTAGCGCGTCTGCCAATTCCGCCACCTGGGCGCTCAACGCCTCGTTATTATACGAAATGACAGCCTAGTTGTCAAATCTCACTGCTCGCGCTTGGGCAAGCGAAAACCGAGCAGGCTAGGTCGCTCAACAGTGGGCATTGCCGTGAAATCGGCTTCACCAGGACGCAAGTGCGGCTTGCTCTCGAGCCAGGCATCGCGGGTAGCTTTGGCCTGTTGTAGTATCTGTTCAATGGCAGCCACATCACCAGCATTGATCTGCTCACGGACTGTGACCAGAAACCGGATCAGTTCATCAATCCAGCGCGTCAAGCCATGCGGATTGGTGAGCAAAATGTCGCGTTGCATCTGTGGGTCACCGGAGGCAAGGCGTGAGACATCGCGAAACCCGGTGGCCGCCAACGGCGCCATCTCCTTCCACGCCGGGCTACTACCGGTGGCGGTGACCAACCCCACCGAGAGGAGGAGGGGGAGATGGGAAATGCCGGCAACGTACACATCGTGCTCTTCGGGGTCGATATAGTAGGGCTTAGCCCCAACCGTGCGCACGAGTACTTCGACCGCTTCGACCGCTTGCGATACGGTATCGTGCGTTGCAGTAAGGCAGTAAATCGCCTCACGGAACAGGTCAGGATCGGCGGCTGCCGGACCCGATTTTTCCCGCCCGGCCATCGGGTGCCCGCCAACAAAACTCACGGTACGCGGCAATAGTTCGTTAGCCCAACGACAAACTTGGGCCTTGGTACTGGCAACATCTGTCACCACTGCCCCAGCAGGCAACAGTGTGGCAAGCTCCTGGAATACCTCTTGCATCGCACGCACCGGTGTCGCCACGATCACGATCTGCGCCTCGCGCACTGCTTCGGCCAATGTACGCGCTTCCCGATCGATAGCCAACCGCCCGCGTGCCTCGCGCGTCACCCGTGGCTCGCGATCAAACCCCACTACCTCAATCGGGCCGAGCGGCGACTCTTTGGGATCGGCGTTCCGCAACGCCATCCCCAGTGAGGCCCCGATCAGACCAAGCCCAATAATTGCGATTCGGATCATACGCTCCTCTACATTATCCCGTCGATTCGACGCCAATGAATGACAACAAGATGATTTCGACCAACACTAGGATAATAGCCAGCGCGATGAGTTTGATCGGATCGAGAATGCGCAGCGCGGCTAACGCTAAGGTAGCCGCTGCAAAGAGGCCAACTTCATACGCTTCACGTCGCACGCGCCGATTGTCGAGCGCCCAGGCTTTCAGCGCTAGCCACCGCCGACTCAAAACTGCAATCACTGGCCTGATCAGGACAGCCACACAAAGAAACACGGCAAACAGGATCAGGGCATACACCGGCATGTCTGGGGGATCAAGTAATGTACCGGTCGGCGCCGGGACAATCGCGATCGTGGTAAGCAACAACCACACCCCCAACCCACCCTCGACGGTCAGACCGGGTAAACCGAGCCAACGTTCTAACGGCCAAAAGGTGATGATCCCGGTCAGCAGAGCCATTCCGTGAAAGACCAGGTGCAGTGGTGAGAGCAGATTTGGCCCTCGTGCCAGATCAACACCGATCACCATCCCAATTACCAGCGCCCAGCTTATTCCGGCGACACTCGCCAGGGCCGGTAAATGCCGCACCGGTAGCTTGGGTCGCTCCCGCTCACCCATCATCACGCTCCGACCACGACACCCGAGCAAGCCGCTGTCGCAACAGATGATCGGCCAGTACCAATGCCAGCATGGCTTCGGCCACCGGTACGAGACGCGGCAAGACGGTTGGGTCATGACGACCATGCACCTCAATCGTCACCGGGTTACCGTCGCGGTCAACCGTTTGTTGCGGGCGGGCAATGCTGGCCGGGGGTTTGGCTGCCAATCGCACCACGATCTCCTCGCCGGTTGAAATGCCGCCGAGAATACCACCGTGATGGTTAGAGGCCATACCGATTGAACCATCATCGCGCTGGATGAACGGATCGTTGTTCTGCGAGCCACGCAGCATTGCCACCCCAAACCCTTCACCAATCTCAACCCCTTTGATCGCCGGAATCGAGAACATGGCCTTACCAATATCAGCTTGTAGCTTATCAAACACCGGCTCACCGAGACCGGGAGGCACCCCTCGCGCCCGCACTTCAACGATCCCACCCAGCGAGTCGAGTTCGCGGCGCGCCTGATCGACACGTTCAACCATCAACGCTGCCACCCGCGCATCAGGGCACCGCATGATGTTGCGTTCGATCTCTGCTTCGTCAAAGACCTCGGCGCGCAAATCGGCCAATTGGAGGGTATACCCCACAATCGTTACCCCCACCGTCGCCAACAGCTTACGCGCAATGGCACCGCCGGCTACCCGCCCAATCGTCTCGCGGGCCGACGAACGCCCACCACCACGCCAATCGCGAAAGCCGTATTTTACGTCCCACGTGTAATCGGCGTGGCCGGGCCGGTAGGCATCTTTGATAGTTTCGTAGTGGTGAGATTTAGCATCGGTATTGTAAACAACCATCGTTATCGGCGTACCGGTGGTGCGACCCTCAAACACACCGGAGAGTATCTGTACCTCATCAGCTTCGCGCCGTTGCGAACTAACCCGGCTTTGACCAACCCGCCGCCGGTCGAGTTCGCGTTGAATATCAGCCACATCGAGCGGCAACCCGGCCGGGCAACCATCTACGGTACACCCTACGGCCAGACCATGCGATTCACCCCACGTTGTCAACCGAAAGACGTGACCAAAGCTATTTCCGGGCATATCCGCTCCCTCAATTAACCATGATCTGCGACCATCTTCGCCGGTACCCCTTTGTTCATGTAAAAGTCTCTCTTGATTGTACCCACACGTAAGCGCTAACGTTGTTACGCTGGCGGTGCCAGGTAATCGCACTGTGCCGGTATTCTTCGCGTCATGCGCGACGCATAATCTCTTTTCCCCATGCACCAGCCTTCCACTCCGTCCATACCCGATCGTACACCGCCTTTACCTCTCCGGCAATTCGGTTCCATGTGTAGTAAGCGCGGGCCAGTGCAGCCCCACGTGCCGCACGCATCCGCGACTCGGCGGGGGCGTGTAACGTGGTCAGTAACGCATTGGCGAGCGCCATCGCATTACCGGCCGGGACAACTAACCCGTTCAGTTCGTGCTGTACAACCTCGGCCAACCCACCGGCATCAGAGACAATCACCGGACAACCGGCTGCAAAGGCTTCCAGCGCCACAATCCCAAACGGCTCGTAGAGCGAGGGGAAGACGGCCACATCACCCACGGCATACAACCGGTTCCGATCTTCGTCACTGATATAGCCGAGAAACTCAACCGGCACCCCCAACGCTGCGGCCTGCCACTTGAGTTCATCGAAAGCACCACCGGTCCCGGCGATCACTAAGCGAGCCGGTATTTCTGCAATAACCCGTGACCATGCCTCAAGTAAGACATGCACACCCTTTTCGTAAACGAGCCGTCCGACAAAAATCACCAATGCTTCGTTATCGGCAGCAAAACGGCGCCGAAAGGCGACCCATTCCGCCGGCGTTTCAAACGGTTGTGGTGGAATATGAACTCCATTTGAAATAACATCGATCTTGTCTGGTGGCGTCGTGAAGTATTCACGGATCTGGCGCGCCATAAAGTGCGAACAAACAATCACCCGCCATGCTTCGTAGGTCAAGCGCCATTCGAGATCGTTAATGTGCTGTGCTCGATGCCCATTCAAATCACCACGCCCACGTCCACGTTCGGTCGCATGGATGGTAGCAATCAGCGGGACGCGCCAATGGTGCTTGAGCGTAATCCCAACCTCGGCGGTCAACCAATCGTGGACGTGGATCAGATCGGGTCGGCCACCGGGAAACAGGGCATGGGCTGCGTGTTCAAGATGCCGCCCGGCGTGATGGACAAAGCCGGGGAAGTCATCGGTATCGAGCGGCGGAATGGCAACCCGGCAGATAGTGATCTGTTGCTGACGTTCGAACGACTCACCGCCACGTAATTGTGGAGTGATGACGGTTACCGTTACATCGTGTTCGATCAATGCCGGCACTAAATCTGCCACATGGCGGCCTAAACCGCCAACGATGTGAGGGGGGTATTCCCACGCAATCTGTAGTACATGCATGGCCCAGATTATAGCATAGCCAACACAATAATTGCTTTACAGAGGCATAACAAATACGTCATAGGAGCTTATCAATCGACGTTCACCACCGCCATCTGCTCCCACGACAAGCAACCGGTTAAACGGTTCACGTTACACGAACGGTTGCACACGAGCAATAATACATTTCAGGTAACGTCCTTCGGGAAAGCCGGCCGGTACCGGGTGATCGAGCGGTTGACCGGCTTCATGGATAATCTGTAGGCGGCGATGCGCTTGCGCCGCAGCTTCACCGAGGAGATGACGAAACTGTTCTGGGCCAATCTGAGCGGTACAACTAGAACTGATCAGTAAGCCACCGGGTTCAACACAGCGCAGCCCCAGCATGTTGAGCCGAATGTATGCGCGCTGTGCAGCGTGAAGATTGGTACGCGAGCGGGCAAAGCTCGGTGGATCGAGGATGACGACATTGAATGTACGCCCCACTTTGGCATAACTATCGAGCAAGGTAAAACAATCCTCTGTCTCGAAGTGATGGCGTTCCGCCGGTAAGCGGTTGAGCGCAATATTGGCGGCAGTGGCTTCGGCTAAACCACGCCCCACGTCACAGCTCACTACTTCCGCAGCATCGCCACGCAACGCATACAGCGAAAAACCGCCGGTGTAGGCAAAGCAGTTAAGCACACTCGCCCCAGCAACGAACCCCTCAAGGGTACGCCGATTATCACGCTGATCGAGAAAGAGGCCGGTCTTTTGCCCATAGAGCATATCTACGTAAAAAAACAGGCCATTCTCCTGCACGACCAAATTACGCGGCGGCCATTCACCCCACAACAAGACCGGCTTGGCAGCGTCCGCGTCATCATCATCGAGCCGCGGACGCTGTACGACACCACGTATCTGAGGATCAACCGCACGCAATGCGGCAGTCACCGTTGGCACAATGGTTTGCACACTTTCGGCGTAGGTTTGGATCACGGCATAATCACCGTAGCGATCGACGACGATCCCGGGTAGATTATCGCCCTCACCATAAATCCAGCGGTAAGCCGTCGTCTGACCATTATCACGCAACGATGCCCGCAACTCCCACGCCTCCCACACCCGCTCGCGAATCCAAGCTTGATCGGGTGGACCGTTGCGGCTGTAGATACGGAGAGCAATCGGACTATGCGCATCGTACAGACCGTAGACGGTAAGACCACCACAACGAGCACGCACCCACTGTCCGGAATGCAACCGTTCGGCGCCGATCAGATGGTTACGGTAGACCCACGGATGCCCCTGTTGCAGCCGAGTCCGAAGTGACGGATCGATAGTTATATCGGCAATTGGTGGCATAGCGTCATTCACATCATAATCGCGGCCTCGATAGCCAGGCGTGCTTTACACCGTCGCCCCACTCGGCACATACCCATCGGTAGGAAACGCCGAAGGTTGCGTCCGTGGTCGGATCGCAACATTCCGCCCAATTCGCACACCGGCAGGAATGCATGCTTTCAGACCAACCAGCGTCAAACCGGTATTCAAACGTTCTGGTGCTTCGGTATTGGGCGTATTTTCATCGCCATCACCAACCCGTGTCCCTTCCCCGATCCGCACTCCTTCATCGATGATACAACGATCAAGCACTGCCCCTGCCTCAACGATTGCATCACCAAGCACAATTGAGTCGCGCACAATTGCCCCCGGTGCGACCACCACGCCGGGCGACAGCACCGACCCGATCACGGTGCCATAGACACGGCAACCATCGCTCAACAAGCTATTTTCGACCCGTGCTTGTACACCAATCTCGGCTCCCGGCCGGTCGGAACTAACCGTATGGATCACCCATTCTGGATCGTACAGGTCGAGCGCCGGTGTTTCGGCCAGTAAGGCCAGATTAGCCTCATAGTAGGCCTGCACCGTACCGACATCAGCCCAATACCCTTGAAAATTATAGGCATAGGCACGAGCGGTTGTGACAATCTGTGGCAGAATATGACGACCAAAATCGACGGCATCGGTCGAGCGTAGCAGATCGATCAAATACTGTTTACGAAAGACGTAGATGCCCATGGAAGCGAGATTCGAGTCGGCGCGACGCGGCTTTTCAACGAAACGGTCAACCCGCCCGCCACTACCGACCGATACGATCCCATAGCGATACGCATCGTGTGGGCTGACACTCCGTACCGCCATTGTCAGATCGGCATTGCGTTCTTCGTGTAGCTCAAGCAAGGGACGGTAATCCATTTTGTAGATATGGTCACCGGCCAACAACAGCACGGCATCAACCGGCTGATCCTCGACCAGATCGAGATTGTAGCGCACTGCATCGGCCGTACCGCGTTGCCAGCCACCACCATCGGGTGTTGGTGAGGGATGCAGGATACGCAACCCACCTTGGGCACGGTCTAAGTCCCATGGGCGGCCAACACCGAGATGGGCGTGAAGTGAACGAGGTCGATACTGGGTCAGGACTGCAACATTGTATAACCCTGAATTGACACAATTCGAGAGGGCAAAATCGATAATCCGATACTTGCCGCCAAACGGTACCGCCGCTTCGGTACGCTCAGCGGTAAGCACGCTCAACGCCGGTGAGTCACCACCGGCCAGGATCATCACAAGAGTACGTAACATAACTACTCCAACGCTGTGTTCGGCGAATCACTTGACCGGTCGATCAGATCGTCTCTCCTGACGGCACATCACCGGCAGGAAAATCTTCAGTATCACGATCAGGGTTGATCACCACATTGCGCCCGATGGTAACACCGGCAGGAATATGCGCCGCTTTACCGACCACGGTCACACCACAATTGATTTTATCGGGCTGTTTGCGGTTGGGCACCGTCAAATCATCGCCGAAACCGAGTCGCACACCGGCACCGACCACAACTTTTTTATCGACGATCACGCGGTCGAGCACCGCCCCAGGACCGATCCACGTATCGTTCATCACCACGCTATCGCGGACAATCGCACCCGGTGACACATACACGCCCGGCGACAACACCGAGTGTATTACCGTACCACGGATCGTACAACCGTTACAGATAATCGACTGATGAACCCGCGCTTGTGGCCCGATCTTGGCCGGTGGTCGTTCTTCGCTACGAGTGCGAATCAGCCAATTTGGATCGAACAGATCGAAATCGAGCGAGGGATCGAGCAGTTGCATACTCGTTTCCCAATACGACTGAATCGTCCCAACATCAACCCAATAACCCTTAAAGCGATGGGCAAACACGCGATCCTCGGCTACCATCGCCGGAATGACATCTTTACCGAAATCGATCCGCGGTCGCTCCGGCCCACCCTCCGACAAACGCCGGATGAGGATATCGGTATTGAAAACATAAATACCCATCGAGGCCAGATTTCCCTTATCGCGCGCCTTGGGTTTCTCGGTAAACTCGATGATCCGGTCGTTCTCATCGGTCGTCATAATCCCAAAGCGATCCGTCTCTTCCAGAGGGACCTCCATTACTGCCACCGTTAAGTCGGCCCGTTTGCGCAGGTGGGTGTCGATAATGTCGTTGTAGTTCATTTTATAGATATGGTCACCGGAGAGAACTAATACCAGATCGGCGCGTCGTTCTTGAATGTAGTTCAGATTCTGGTAGATCGCATCGGCGGTACCTCGATACCACGACTCATCGCGTCGACCTTGATACGGCTGCAACAACCGCACACCACCACGGTTCCGGTCGAGATCCCACGGTTTGCCGATCCCAATATGCTCGTTGAGCGAATGGGGTCGGTATTGCGTCAATACTGCTACATCGAAAATGCCGGAATTGACGCAATTCGAGAGGGTAAAATCGATAATGCGAAACTTACCGGCGAACGGCACCGATGGCTTTGCCCGCTTTTCCGAAAGTACACTCAGACGAGTGCCTTCGCCGCCTGCCATAATCATTGCTATAATTCGCATACGCCTCCCGTACCATTGCAAAACCCGGCTGCGTTTCGATTGTAAAGGCAAGTGAGTGATCGTGCAATGCGGAGGGTCACAAGCGTTGTTACGATTACATACAGCTCGGTTGTGCGATGACTGCTTAACTGCCACCATCTCCAACCGCAACAATACCAAATCTTCTGCTATAGTGAATATACTAGAAAGCGGAACCGAGCCATGGACCAGTATCCGATGCCGATACAGTCATCATCGTTTGGTTGTTCACGAGTTCTCCTCATCATCGCAATCACCGGAGGAATAGCTCTCGTCTCGTGTTGCGGACTACTTGCCTTTAGTGGTTGGCAACTCTTCAATTATTCGCGCACCGATCTGGCGGCTATTAAACAGGTAGTGATCGATTTCATAGATGCAGGTCGACGAAACGATACCGCTGCTGCATTAGCAATCTTCGCCGATTCCACTCAAACTAGGGTAACACGCCGCGATCTTGAACAATTGTTTGCCAACCGCCGATTGTTCCGTGAGGTTCAGGATGTATCGATCACAAGTTTTAACTTTACCGTTAATCTTGTTGAGGGGGAGAGCGCCGAGATCGGTGGATCGATCATGTACACCGATGGCTCCAGCCAAGCATTTACCGCTCGATTACACAAAGAAAACGATCAATGGCGATTGATCCGGATCGATTTTCGGTAACGGCCAACTACGACATAGAGAAGGAGGCGCGCCATGTTCCGTACCATTCTCATTCCCCTCGATGGCTCTCCGGTCGGCGAGCAAGCGCTTGCTGCGGCCGCTCGGTTGGCTCGCGCCACAGACGCTACTGTCCATCTCGTTCACGTCCATTATCCAAATGCGTTGACACCGATTGTGATCGAGACGTTACCGGTAATCGATGCCGAACTGCATTCATTGGCGGCTGAGCACGAACGGTTTTATCTGGCACAAACCGCTCAATCCCCCCTTTTGCATGGGTTAGATGTTGTGACCACACGCCTTGAGGGTCCGGTCGCTGAGACGTTGGCTGCGCATGCGCAAACCATTCAGGCCAACATGATCGTCATGACAACACACGGTTGGAGTGGTTTTGAATATTTCTGGCTGGGAAGCGTTACTGAGGCCCTGTTGCGGTTAACCCATACACCACTCTGGATTATGCGACCGGGCGAATCGGCTCAACGCGCCGCTCAACCGCTCCAACGTATCCTCGTCCCACTTGATGGTTCGCCACTTGCCGAGAAGATTCTACCGGTGGTGCAAGCCTTAGCCGCACTCGATAATGCACGGCTGATTTTAGCCCGCGTCATTGATAGACTCCGCTCACCGCCGAACCCAGACATCGACACGCAGCACATCGAAGCCTACTTACAGGCAGTGGCAACTCGACTTGAAGCCCAAGGTACCCCTACCGACATTGCCGTCGGTACAGCCGACCAACCGGCACGCGCGTTGCTCAACCTCAGTCGTGAGCTAAACGTAGACACGATTGCTCTCGCAACACGTGGACAAGGTGGTTGGCGACAGTTGATGGTGGGAAGTACTGCCGACAAGCTGATTCGGGGTAGTCCGGTACCGGTGCTGGCGCTCTATCCATCGTCTCATGAGACTGCTACTCACCGGCACAAAGATGGATGACCGCATCACCAACCTTCACTTCGCCTTCGTTGATTACCCGTGCATACAGCCGGCTCCATCCAGGGTAGAGGCGTTGACTGACGCGACTGAACCAGCCCCGTTGAAATGAGCCGGCAATCGTATTGCACGGTGTCGTGTATTCGGTAATCTCCAATTCAACCCATGCGCCGATGAACAAGCGGTCCCCAATCGCCAATCGATCCCAATCGAGGCCGCCAATCGTCAGATTTTCGCCGATGGTACCAGGTGCAATGGGGTGACCCTCCGCCTGTAACGCTATGATCCGTTCGATAGAATAGAGACAGACAGCCCGTCGCGGCCCGCCATGGTGCTCGCGGTCACGCTGCCGATCACCCCGCACTCCGTCGTAGGTGATTTCGGCAACCGCTACCGGATGTTTTGGCACACCACCGTTGGGATTGACATTGATTTGGACGACATATCCTTGATTCATAGAAGAACCTCTCTTGGCAGCCACTCTGTCATCTCTTATCATATCAGACTATTACAACAATACTGAAGTGGTTGGTCAGTTCAGGATAAGGATATACGAATGGAACAACCTCCCCCACGCGAGACCACTTCCCTCCCGGCAACGGTGCTAGCCGAAGAGCAGCAGAGCGTGACACCGGCAAAACCCGTCACTACGAGCGAGATTACCATCGGTGTACACAAACCCACTTGGTTAACCGTGGTGCAGCGTCTTGCTTACGCACTGATCGGTCTCCTGCTGTTTGTGCTCGCATTAGAATTGCTCAAACGCGGTGCAGCCGGCTATGGCAAGTTGCTCGTTGAACAACTGAATATCACCTCACTGGGCAGTGCGCTCGGTTTTGGTTGGCTGCTGGCTTACATCTTTCTGAGTGGATCGCCGGTTGCTGCCATCGCGGTGGCTTTCTTCGCCTCAGGCACGATCGATGGGTTGCAAACCTTTACGATGATCACCGGCTCGCGGCTTGGTGCATCCTTTATCGTTTTGTTTGTTGGCTTTCTCTACCATCTGCGCGGCCACCAACGCGCAGCGAGTGTTGCAATCGGGGTGTTGGCACTGCTTACAACGGCAGCTATCTACATACCTGCATTGGTGCTCGGTTACTGGTTGCTCCAATCCCAATGGATCGGAGTGATGACAGCCACTGTTGACAGCCCGCTCAATTCGGTGATTGACGTTATCGTCGATCCCGTCGTAGCATTCATCGTTCATATCTCACCCGATTGGTTGCTGTTAATCATCGGCGCCCTGATCCTCCTGAGTGCGTTTAGTCTGCTCGACCGTGCCATCCCCGATGTACCTGGTGAGCAAAGCGTGTTTGGTAAGGTAGGACAGTTACTCTACCGGCCATGGGCGATGTTCTTACTCGGCGCATTGATTACCTCGTTTACCCTTTCCGTCTCGGTTTCCCTATCAATGTTGGTGCCCCTCACGATACGAGGCCTTATCCGGCGTGAAAATGCACTACCCTACATTATGGGAGCAAACATCACGACCTTCATCGACACCCTCGTCGCCGCGCTCATCATTGGCGGCGCCGCGGCGTTTACGATTGTCTTCGTCGAAATGATGTGTGTCACCTTCTTTTCCCTAGTGATCCTCTTGCTATGCTACCGTCCCTTTGCCCGCATTGTGCTCGGCACTGAAGCGTTTATTGTTAGCTCTACGCCGCGTCTGATCGGCTTTTTAGGCCTGATATTTGCCATACCGCTAGTGCTGCTATTTGTACGATGGTGAGGACAACAATGCATATTGCCTTGTATGCCGGGCAGAATGCACAACGGAACGAGCTGATCTTGCTCTCCATCCCGTTGATCACCGCATTAGCCCATCGCGTGACCCTGATTACTCCTCAAGACGAAGCCGAGTTGGCGCATGAAGCACTCGGCCAATTACCGCTCATAGCTGACCTGACCGTCCACCTCCAGACACACGGGAATACCTTCGCCGCCGCTATTGAAACAGCACTTCAACGTGAGCAACCCGATCTGCTGCTCATTCCAGCCTTTACCTCACCGACAACCCTTCTCGGCTGGCGCGAACGGCGTCGTGAATTGAACGTACTTAGCTCATTACCGATACCGTTTTTGCGTGTTCAGGGGAAGGTCAAACCGATCCATCAGATCATCGTCGCTAGCGCCGGTGGTGAACAAGCGTTACAAAGCATTCCCCTCGTCGGTCAATTGGCCCGCGCCTACCATGCGACGGTCACAGTGTTGCATGTCTCTTCGCAAGATTTAGTCTATTTTGAAGGGTTTGCTGCTTCACCCCTCTCAGGTGAGGATGTGCTCAACCTTGATCAGATGACCGGTACGACGCTGCATCAACTGGTTGCCGGCTTACAAGCTCAAGGGATCACCGCCCATCTCCAAATCCTCAACGGCCTTGTTGAAGAAACGGTACTCGCCGAATGTCAGCACTACGATCTCCTTGTCATCGGAAGTCATCAACCGACACCGATAGGGAGACCGGCCGATCAGCGCTGGCTCCGCGTGATCCAGCGCCTTTCATTCCAAGATGTGACGCGCGATTTGCTTGAGCGCAGCCCGGTGCCGGTGTTGGTAACCGGAAAGAGCGCAGCACAATAAGGCGGTGCTGACACCCAACGAACCGTTGAGTAGCGTTCAGATACTCGTATGTGACTTCACAATGATATAATTAAGGTAACCATTCGTTTTCCGCGTACACATGTGTGTTAACTGGCAGAGGAGGAGCACTGTGGGCTACGAAGCCGTCTATCGCCGATCGATTGAAGACCCCGAAGGCTACTGGGCTGAGTTCGCTGCCGAACTGCACTGGTTCAAACCGTGGGATAGGGTACTCGATAACAGCAACCCACCGTTCACCCGTTGGTTTGTCGGTGGTGAGACGAACCTCTGCTACAACGCAGTTGACCGTCACGCGCTTGGCGGACGACGCGGACAAGCAGCTTTGATCTGGGAGAGCGCTGAGACCGGCCAATCACGCACCCTGACCTATTTCGAGCTGTACCGCGAAGTGAATCGGCTTGCTGGTCTGTTCCACAATCTCGGCGTGCGAAAAGGCGACCGCGTGATCATCTACATGCCGATGGTACCCGAAGCGATCTTTGCCATGTTGGCGTGTGTTCGCATTGGCGCTATCCACTCGGTAGTCTTCGGCGGATTTTCGGTTACCTCACTCGCCTCGCGGATCGATGACGCCGAGCCGGTGTTGATCGTCACTGCTGATGCTGGGATGCGCAAGGGCCAGCCGGTTCCGTTGAAAGAGATCGTGGATAAGGCGCTCGAAGAAGCTAACACCGATAGCGTGCGCGATGTGCTTGTCCTCAACCGTGGTATCGTACCGGTTGAGCTGAAGAAGGGGCGCGATCTCGATTGGTATGAGCAGTTAGCTAAACGCGGTGAGCGATACATTGAGCCGGCCCGTATGCTCAGTACCGATCCCTCGTATATCCTCTATACCTCCGGTACCACTGGCAAGCCTAAAGGGGTAGTACGCGACACTGGCGGCTACATGGTGGCACTCTACGCCAGCATGAGCACCATCTATAACTGTGGTGACGGTGACGTATTCTGGAGTACCAGTGACATCGGTTGGGTCGTCGGCCATTCGTATATTGTTTATGCCCCTCTCTTGAAAGGTGTGCCCACCGTCGTGTACGAGGGTCGCCCCGATCACCCCGATCCCGGTGTCTGGTGGCGGGTGATCGAGAAGTACGGTGTGACCCACGTCTTCACTGCACCGACGGCACTCCGCGCGTTGCGTAAGTTCCCTGAGCAATGGATGCGTGATGCCGACATTAGCTCGCTGAAGATCCTCTTCGCCGCCGGTGAACCACTCGACGCACCGACCTACGAGTGGGCAACTCAAGCCCTCGGCGTACCGGTCATCGACCACTACTGGCAGACCGAGAGCGGTTGGCCGATGGTGACGAACCCGGTCGGTGTCGAGCTGTTGCCGATCAAACCGGGGTCGCCGACAAAACCGGCATTTGGTCATCGTCTTGAGGTGGTTGACGCTGATGGTAACCGTGTGCCACCCGGTGAGAAAGGCTTTCTCGTCGAGCACGGCCCATTGCCCCCTGGTACATTGCTCACACTCTGGAATGATGACGAGCGGTTTGTGAAGGGATACTGGGGCTATTTCAAAGACAAACTGCGCTACATGACTGGCGACTACGCCATTCAAGATGAAGACGGCTACCTGTTTATGCTGGGTCGCGCCGACGAGGTGCTCAATGTGAGCGGTCACCGCCTCGGTACCCGCGAAATCGAAGAGGTAGTTTCGGCGCATCCGGCGGTCGCCGAAGCGAGTGTGATCGGTGTACGCGACGAGCTTAAAGGCGAGGATGTGTTGGTTGTAGCCGTGCTCAAACAGCATATCACGCCACAAATGCAAGACGACATTGCTAACGAAATTCGACAACTGGTACGCGAGCGGATCGGCCCCATCGCGACGCCTAAAGCAGTTCACTTTGTCAGCATGCTGCCCAAGACGCGGTCGGGTAAGATCATGCGCCGCGTAATCCGCGCTGTCTATCAGGGTGACAATATTGGCGATCTCAGCACCATCGAAGACGATGCCACCGTCGATATGGTGCGCGAAGCAATCGCAATGCTCCGCAGCGATCTCTCATAAGGCATCGGCGCACCTTACCTCGGATAGTAAGGTGCGCTCGTTCACAAAAACTTTACTGGAACTTTAATCTCTGCTCACAATCTTGCGCTATTGTGAAAATATCCACACAGATACGGTTTGACATGGAGGCGCGGCCACGCCTATAATTCGTGTATCCATTCGCTTGAACTGCCGCGCAAACACGCAACAAGGAGGTTCGACTCATGACTGAGACTCGCGATGTGGCGCTGCCTGACACCGGTGAACTGTACTACCCTGATCCGGCGCTGGTTGAGCAATCCAACGTGATGGCGTATGCTCGCAGCAAGGGCTTCAACTCCTACGATGAACTATACGAGTGGACCATCACCCACCGCGAAGAGTTTTGGGCCGATATGGCCGGTGAGCTAGAGTGGTTCAAACCGTGGGATAAGGTGCTCGATGATAGCAACAAACCATTCTACAAGTGGTTTGTTGGTGGGAAAACCAATATCGTCTACAATGCAATCGACCGCCACCTCAAGACGTGGCGCAAGAACAAGCTGGCCTTGATCTGGGAAGGTGAGGATGGGAGCCAGCGCACCTATTCCTATTACCAGCTCAATTACGAGGTGTCGCGGATTGCCAACGTGCTGAAGAGCATGGGGGTGAAGAAGGGCGATATTGTTACCATTTATATGCCCCGCATCCCTGAGCTGATGTTTAGCATGCTGGCCTGTGCTAAGATCGGCGCCGCTCACAGTGTGGTCTACGGCGGCTTTTCGGAAGCGGCGCTTGCTGACCGCTTAGCCGATGCCAAGAGCAAGGTGCTGATCACTGCCGATGGCGGCTACATGCGCGGCAAGATCGTCGAACTGAAGAAGATCGTGAACGAGGCGTTGGCCCGGACTCCCACCGTCCAAACCTGTCTCGTCTTCCGCCACACCAACCACGGTGCCCCAATGGAGCAGGGGCGAGACTTCTGGATGCACGATCTCCTCGGTTTGCCGATTGCCAACGGCCATTGCCCCACCGAAGAGATGGACGCCGAGGATATGCTGTTTATCCTCTACACATCGGGCACAACCGGTAAACCCAAAGGTGTAGTACACACCCACGGTGGCTATATGGTCGGTACCTATACGACGCTCAAGTTTGTGTTTGACATCAAAGACGAAGATCGCTACTGGTGCGCCGCCGACCCAGGCTGGATTACCGGCCACTCGTTTATTGTCTATGCACCCCTGATCAACGGTGCTACCTCGTTTATGTACGAAGGCGCTCCCAACTATCCATACCCCGATCGCTGGTGGAGCATGGTCGCCAAGCACGGGATTACCATCCTCTACACGGCCCCGACTGCTATTCGCGGCTTGATGCGCTTCGGCGATTTGTGGCCCTCGCGCCACGATCTTAGCACTCTGCGCTTGCTCGGTTCGGTTGGCGAGCCGATTAACCCTGAAGCGTGGAAGTGGTTCTACGAAAAGATCGGCCATAATCGCTGCCCCATCATGGATACGTGGTGGCAGACTGAGACCGGCCACTTTATGATTACACCGACCCCGGCTGTACCGCTAAAACCCGGTTCGGCGACCCGCCCCTTCCTCGGCATCGAGGTCGATGTGGTGCATGAAGATGGTACGCCCTGCGCACCCGATGAAGATGGTCTGCTGGTGATCAAGACACCGTGGCCGGGAATGATGCGCACGATCTTGTACGATCCACAGCGCTACGTCGAAGGTTACTGGCAGAAGGTGCCGCCGTACTACGCTGCCGGTGACAGCGCACGGAAAGATAAGGACGGCTATATCTGGGTAATTGGCCGCCTCGATGATGTGATCAAGGTGTCCGGCTACCGGCTGGGCACCGCCGAAGTCGAGAGTGCGTTGGTCAGCCACCCCGCAGTTGCCGAAGCCGCCGCGATTGGGTTGCCGCACGAGGTGAAGGGCAACGCGATCCACGCCTTCGTTATTCTGCGTGCCGGTTACGAACCGAGCCACGAGCTGGAAGAAAAACTGCGCGCACACGTTGGTCACGAGCTTGGCCCGATTGCTCGCCCCGACTCGATTACCTTTGTAACGTCACTACCCAAGACACGCTCCGGTAAGATTATGCGCCGTGTACTGCGTGCCCGTGCGTTGGGCCTACCCGAAGGCGATATTTCAACGCTCGAAGAGTAACGCTATTCCGTGCCGGCATAATGAAGGGGGCAAACCATCGCGGTTCGCCCCCACATTGTTCTCTTACCTCACCGTCCTACGGCTCTTGCACCCAGACTCTACCCGTCAGGCGGGCACGGTAAGTAATTTGACCATCCCGTTGATCAATGGGTTTTGGTTGAACGATATAGCTGATTGGTACGTTAGGGTTAATCAGGGCAGTCTCCCCAAACTCGCTCCGTATCCGTTCGCGATAGGCTTGTAGAAACGCTTCTCGCAAGGCTTGCTGATTAGCATCCGCCGGTACCGTCACCTCTAGGTCATACTCGACTGCGCGTAGCTCACCGGTTGGTGAACGGGATTGTTCCGTCGTACTCAATATCGGTGCAATCAGCGGTTCGGCCCAACTTGGCCGCACGGCGATCACATAGCTACTCACGAGGGTCAACCCAATCAAGGCGAGTAGGATCAGGGAAACGACAACTTGCCCAAATGCCATCCGCCTCGATGGTCGCGTGCGTGTAGCCGCTTGAACCGGTTGGGCAGGGGATACTACCGGTTGCGGCGGTGGAACCGGTGCAGCCGCTTGGACCGGTTGGGCAGGGGGCGCCACCGGTTGCGGCGGTAGAACCGGTGCAGCCGGTCGTGCCGGTACTGGCGCTTTGGCCGAGGCCGACGGTGCGACACGTACCTGTACCGGTTGCGACTGGAGCTGGACACGTGGAATGAGCGCAGTACGAAACTCCTCCATCGTCGCATAGCGATCCGATGGCACCTTCTGCAACGCCTTTTCGAGTGCCGCACTTGTCCGTTCCGAAATAGTCGGTACCAGTGAACGAACCGGTGGAAATGAAAAAGGCATTTCTTGGGTCGGATCGCGCCCGGTCAGCAGATGGTGTAACGTTGCGGCCAATGCGTAGATGTCAGATTGTGGCGTCGCCAGCCCCTGATACTGCTCAGGCGGGGCATAGCCCGGTGTACCGATCTGTGTACCACGTTCGGTAGGTTTGAAAAGCTTAGCAATACCGAAATCGATCAGCTTAATGTCACCGCTCGGTTCAATCATCACATTTGAGGGTTTCATATCGCGATAGATCAAGCCCTTGCTGTGCAGATACCCAAGCACATCACACAGCTCATCGGCCCACCGTAGTACTCGCTGCTCATCAATCCGACCCTCGCGTTCGACGATCTGTTCGAGATCCTCGCCGCGAATAAAGTCCATCGTTAAATAGTGGCGACCTTCATCGGTAAAGTGGCTGTAGACGCGGGGAATACGCGGATGGCGGAGCTGTTGCAGCAACTCCGCCTCGGCATTAAATCGTTCAACCGCTTCGGCCCGTTCTTTTGGGTCGGTAAAGCGGTCGAGCATCTCTTTAATCGCGTAGATATTGCCGTCCTGGTCAATGCCCTCGTAGACAGCACCCTGACCGCCGCGCTTAATGATGCGTGTAATCACATAGCGACGATGATCACTGGGCTGGTCATTATTCAGCACAACATCGTGACCGCAGTGCTGGCAAAACCGTGCCCGCCGCAGGTTCGGCTTGAGACAGATAGGACAGAGGATGCTGGTCACCTCAGCCCCAGGACTTTGGTTTAGAGCAGGAGACGGGCGGTGGCTTGCCATTGTTTTAGCACGCTTTACGGTGTATGAGAATGGGCTAATCTAACGGATCATACGCAATTGCCGGTGGCAAAGTTGCAATTGAAGTATGCAGCAGCTCGCGTCCTATGCTTCATCAGGCAGGTGGAGACATCATCAACGAATAGCCGGTATACGCTGCCTCACAACTATCGTATCACATCCTACCGCATTGTGCGATGTGCCGTACCTCTTAATGGGGTGCGGCAACAAGGCTGCCGCATTCCACCTTTGACACAACGCAGCACCAATGTGAAGTGCGCCACTATCAACCGAACTATCGGCAAGGCGCTCGGTACACGTTACACTCAACTACAGAAAATTCTTCGCCCGGTAACCGAGCCACCCCAGTGCCGATGGATCATCTCGCCAGTTATGCCGCACTTTCACCCACAGATCGAGATAGACCGGACGGCCCAACATCCGCTCAATCGAGGTACGCGCTGCACTACCTATCTTCTTCAGCATACTCCCACCGGCCCCGATCAGGATGCCCTTTTGGCTCTCTTTTTCCACATTAATCGTCATGCGGATATACGTAGCCGTTTCCTTCTCGATCCACTCCTCAACTTCAACCGCGATTGCGTGCGGAACTTCTTGTTGCAAATAGAAGAGTGCCTTCTCGCGCACAAACTCAGCAGCGAGTTGCTGTTCGGTTTGGTCGGTGATCTGATCGAGTGGGTAGAGAGGTGGCCCTGATGGCAGCCGGCGACCGATCTCGCTCAGTAATGCCGTCAATCCCAGCCGGCGACGAGCCGAGATGGCAATCTCCATCTCCCACTCACCCAACTCACGGTACGCCGGTAAGTAATTCGCCCCAGGTTGGCGTGGCTTTTGGTCAACCTTGTTCAGGACGAGCAGCTTATGACCGTGCGCCCGCTGGACTTCCTGGGCAATCATACGGTCGAGTCGGCTCGGTGGCTGACTAATATCAACCATAAAACAGATCACATCGGCGTTGGGCAAGGTTCGCTCGGCCAACTCAACCATCAGCTTACCGAGCCGGTGGTTTGGCTCGTGAATACCGGGCGTATCGATAAAGATAATCTGTTCGCCGGGCCGCGATAGAATACCACGCACCGGCACACGGGTTGTTTGCGGGCGTGGTGAGACAATCGCTACCTTCTGACCGAGCAGGGCGTTGAGCAGCGTACTTTTACCCACATTTGGCTTACCGACGAGAGCGACAAAACCGGAACGCCATTGGTCGAGGGGGACAGTCGTATCCGCCAAGGTTTCAATACCTTCAACGCCTTCTTCCTGAGCTTCTTCCTCGGTAGGAGACGTAGGGGTAAACACAATTGGCCCCTCACCGGCAACCGGCTCATCGTCGAAAGACACCATCAGCGGAGCCAAACGCGACAGTCGTTCGGAAGTACGCCACTGTTCCGACAGCAATACCTCAATCCCGAGCACCACATCGTCGGCATCGAGATCAAGCACAGCAACGTCGTGCAGCGCCACTACTTCCGCCGGCTCTTCATCGGCGACGCGGACATAGAGATGACCATACTCACCATCGAGCCAGTTGTACGGCCCATCGAGCACCAATTCGAGCTGGCTCAGAATGACATCATCGTCCAGATCGATCCGACAGCCAAAGATAGCTCCTTGGGCATCGAGGAGGAGGTGGGCGGGATACTCCATCGCTGCCACCACCTGGCCCTCTGCGAGATCGGCAAAATAGAAGTACAGCGTACCGACATCTTGATCCAGCGAACAATATTTCATACCTTATCCTTATCCTTGTGAACTCAGCGCAGCCTCACCGACCACCGGCTCAGCCTGAGGAGCCGGGTTGGGATGATCGGCGCTCGACGGGGGTTCGGGCTGATCGGTCAACTTCCGATAGAGATAACTGAGAATAATCCGAATGACAGCCGCGATTGGGATCGAGATAAAGAGGCCAAATGCACCGGCCAAAGCACCGCCGGCCAGAATGGCAAAGATAACTACGCCCGGATGCAAACGCACCAATGGCCCCATAACATTAGGAATAATGAAATGATCCTCGATCTGGCGTAACACGAAATAAATAACACCGAGCAGAATCGCCAATGAGACATTCGACAACCCAAACGGTGTAACCGGCTGAAACAACGCCACCATCATCGCAATCCCGGCTGCCGACCACGGCCCGATAATCGGTAAAATCTCGAGCACACCGGAGGCAATCGCGATCACGAGTGCGTATGGTACCTGCAAAATCGAGAGCGGAATATAGAGCAGAACCGACATGATCACGATGAGAATTAATTGCCCTCGAATATAGGCATTAAACACGCGATCTATTTGATAGCCGAGATCACCAATTTCACGTCGGTAGGGCGATGGGATTAGATTCCGTGCCCATTCCTTCAACTGTGGTGCTTGTAACAACAGATAAAATGTAATAATCAAATAGACCAACAGATAAATCACACTTTCGAGCGCTGAAAAGACAATCTTGGGCACATTCCCGCTCAACCAACCAGCAATATCACGGATCAACCCGATCAACTGTGCCTCGAGCGGAGCAAGGCTAATCACTACATCGCCAAGAACAATCGATTCATTCTGCTCGAACCAGATAGTCAATTCACGAATTATCATCGGTGCACTCGCCGCCAAATCGCGACTCTGTTGCCCGATGCGCGGCCAGAGAGCGATAAACAGTCCATAGAGCACAGAACCGGCCACAATATACAAGATCACAATCCAGATCGCCCGACTAATGCCGGTACGCCGGTGCAACCAACCGATGAGTGGATTAAACAGATACGCCGTAATAATTGCTCCGATAAACGGCGGCAAAATATGCGTAATCTCGTGCAAGAAAACGATTATTAACCCAACAACAATTGCGCTTGTAATCCATTTTGCTTGATAAGAAAAGCGGATCGGTCGTGCGTCATTTTCCATCGCGATTTCCTCAACCCCCGATTAACAGAAAACGGGCAAACGAATCACCACATTCGATGATTCGCTGCCCTTCATTATACCGAGAATAACGAACAGTGCAGTTACCGATGTGACGGGCCCTCTAACGTGCGGCGCAACGGCACATCGGCCTTAAGCAAATCGTGGGCCTCACCGCGGCTAAGCGTCACCTCGATCTGCTCGGCATCGATCGCCGGCAAATAGCGCTTCAGCACCTCTGCCAGATCGGCTTTCATCTGCGCCATCATCTCTGGAGTCAGTTTATAGCGATCATCGATCAGCACCGTCAACAACCGCTGCTTAGCCAGTTCGGCGCTCGAATCGCGTTTTCGACCAAAGAGGCCATTCAAAAAGGACACGAGCACTCCTTTCGTCTATATCCGTCGCCGTCCAAACAAACCGAGCAGACGATCGAGGACTCCCTGTTGGTCAGGGATCGCCATCACCGGCACATCTTCCCCGGATAGTCGTTGCGCAATGTTAATATACGCGCGACCGGCAAGCGAATTGGCATCGTAAACAGCAGCCTCACCACGATTCGTCGCGATCACAATCGTCTCATCTTCGGGCACGATACCGAGCAGCGAGATCGCCAACAACTCCAACACATCTTCAACCGACAACATCTCACCACGGCTCACTAGCCGCGGCTTGATCCGATTGATAATCAATGAGGCCGGCCCTTTTTCGGCCGCTTCCACCAAACCCACAATACGGTCGGCATCGCGCACCGCCGACACTTCCGGGGTCGTTACAATAATGACCTCATCGGCTCCGGCGATCGCATTACGAAAACCGGCTTCGATCCCCGCCGGACTATCAATCAAGACAAAGTCAAATTCAGCACGTAGTTGGTTCGTCAGATCGATCATCTGCTGCGCGTTAACCGCGTCTTTATCACGAGTCTGGGCAGCTGGCAACAGACACAATTCAGGTAACCGTTTATCTTTAATCAACGCCTGTCGCAACCGGGCCCGACCCTCAACCACATCCACTAGATCGTAGACGATGCGGTTTTCGAGCCCCATCACTACGTCAAGGTTTCGTAGGCCAATATCGGCATCTACTACAGCCACGCGTGCTCCCCGCATCGCGAGTGCCGTCCCCAAATTGGCAGTGGTCGTCGTTTTGCCAACACCCCCTTTACCCGAAGTGATGGTAATGACTCGTCCCATACAACCCCGCTAACGCTTGAACGCTTCCCATCCATCAACAACAATCTCGCCGCCGGCGATCCGGGCGAACTCAGGGCGGCTCATTTTATCACGATCCGGCGGACGCGCAATGAAATCGGCGATGCGCAACTGGGTTGGACTAAGGTCGAGGGCACAGATAATTGCCGTAGGATCACCCAACGCACCGGCATGCACTAACCCACGTAGCCGCCCCCAGACCACAACACTGCCACCGGCAATGATCTCGGCACCGGGATTCACATCGCCGATCAAGGTGAGGTGACCGGTATGACGCAAGACTTGACCCGAACGCAATGTACGCATGACCATCAAGGCTTCAGATTCCACCACCGGAGTCGGTTCGGTATAGCGCGGTAGAGGGCGTGTCGCCAAACCGGCCGCCCGCGCCGCCATCCGTGTTGTTCGTTCCGACGAATCAATCGCGGTTGCTTGCACCCCATGCTGGCGGATCAAAGCCAGCATCTCTTCGAGCTGCAACGCAGAGACTTCACGCTCACCAAGATCGATCACCAGACTGGCACCGTGAAAGAAGCTGCGCCGTTCACTAAGGTGATGGTCGAGCCGACGCAACAGTTCCGACCATGCAGCGTTGGCATCTAAACGAAGCCGTAGCCCATCGCGGCTGCCTTTGATGGTAATCAAGTCGCTCATGGTCATCCTAATCTTATAGAACGCATAATTCTAGCCAATTATAGCACAGGATAGCGGCAATTTCCTAATGTCACTGAGCAGAGACACGGTCAAACCTGCTCATAACGCAAACCTGCACCATGGAGTAACCTTTTCTGGTATAATAGTACACGGAAATGTTTTCCGTATTATGAAAGGAGGGTTGTATGGCCACCCCCCACCTTCCGGCCGGTGTAACCATCACCGCACCCATCACTCCAGAGTACGCCGAGATTCTCACCCCTGAAGCCTTAGAGTTCCTCGCTACCCTACATCGTCGCTTTAATGCACGTCGGCTTGAATTACTCGCCCGCCGTACTGAACGGCAACGAGCCATCGACGCCGGTGAACGGCCTGATTTTCTTCCTGAAACGGCCCATATCCGCGCAAGCGATTGGACGATTGCACCCTTCCCTCCTCAACTCAACGACCGCCGCGTTGAAATTACCGGTCCGGTTGACCGCAAGATGATCATCAATGCGCTCAACTCAGGGGCGAAGGTCTTTATGGCCGACTTTGAGGATGCGAATACGCCAACATGGCAAAACCAGATCGAAGGACAGATCAATTTGCGTGATGCTCTTCGCCGGACGATTACCTATACCAGTCCTGAAGGCAAGTATTACGCACTCAACCCCAATCCGGCGATCTTGTTTGTCCGCCCACGCGGCTGGCATCTGCCGGAAAAGCATATGCTGGTCGATGGTGAGCCGATCGCCGGTGCTATCTTCGATTTCGGCCTCTATTTCTTCCACAATGCACA
Organism: Chloroflexus sp.; assembly: GCF_056331925.1. Lineage (NCBI taxonomy): Bacteria > Bacillati > Chloroflexota > Chloroflexia > Chloroflexales > Chloroflexaceae > Chloroflexus > Chloroflexus sp. The sequence continues at coordinate 106,145 of NZ_JBWGQH010000007.1, read as the reverse complement.
GACGGCTATTGAGGTACAGGGCGGACCATACTTCTACCTACCCAAGCTCGAGAGTCATCTGGAAGCACGGCTGTGGAATGACATTTTTGTGCTGGCCCAAGAATTGCGCGGTATTCCACGAGGGACGATTAAAGCGACCGTGCTGATCGAAACGATTCTGGCTGCGTTTGAGATGGACGAGATTCTCTACGAGCTACGTGAACACTCAGCCGGCCTCAACTGTGGACGTTGGGACTATATTTTCTCGTGCATTAAGAAGTTTCGCAATGACCCCAATTTCTGTCTCGCCGACCGCGCGTTGGTCACAATGACAACGCACTTCATGCGTTCGTACTCGCTGCTCGCGATTAAGACCTGTCATCGGCGCGGAGCGCATGCCATGGGGGGGATGGCCGCGCAAATCCCGATTAAGAACGACCCGGCAGCAAATGAAGCAGCGTTAGCAAAGGTGCGTGCCGATAAGGAGCGTGAGGCAAACGATGGGCATGACGGTACGTGGGTGGCTCACCCTGGCCTCGTCTCTGTCGCGATGGAGGTCTTTGATCGCCTGATGCCCACTCCCAATCAGATTAACCGCCAACGCGATGATGTCCACGTGACAGCCGCCGATCTGCTGGCCTTTGGCCCGAGTGAACCGATTACCGAGCAGGGACTACGGCTCAACATCAATGTCGGGATTCAATACCTCGGCGCATGGTTGGCCGGTAATGGCTGTGTGCCGGTCTTCAACCTGATGGAAGACGCGGCGACTGCTGAAATATCGCGCGCTCAGATCTGGCAGTGGATCCGCAGCCCGAAGGGAGTGTTGGAGGATGGTCGTAAAGTGACCGTGGAACTGTTCCGGCAAATGCTTCCCGAAGAGCTGGCGAAGGTACGCGAGATTCTCGGCCCGGCCTACGAAGATGGTCGCTACGAAGAGGCCGCCGAACTGTTCGATGAAATCACTACCGACCCAAACTTCGTCGAGTTTCTGACGTTGCCGGCGTATGACCGTATTCCGTAATACGGTTTGGTGATGGTCATCTGAATACGCCGAGCCGGTAAGGGACATTGTAATTTGACCACGCGAGCGTCTCCCTCGCTTGCTCTTGTTGCGCTGTGCTCTCTAGAATGTACTGCATGACACGGGGAGGATGGTATGCTGCGCTCATCGTGACCTGGTCAGGTGCCCCCCTGTCATTTCGCGCGGAGCGAGCAATCTACCGCTTCAACGCACTACAAAGATGTCTCGCTGCGCTCGACATGACACGGGGAGGATGGTATG
>NZ_JBWGQH010000007.1:7828-104783 GCF_056331925.1 Chloroflexus sp. | reverse complement strand
CACTACAAAGATGTCTCGCTGCGCTCGACATGACACGGGGAGGATGGTATGCTGCGCTCATCGTGACCTGGTCAGGTACCCCCCTCGTCATTTCGAGCGGAGCGAGCAATCTACCAACCCAGCTCATTACGATGCCCCCCTGTCATTTCGCGCGGAGCGAGAAATCTACCAATCCAGCTCACTTACTCTATCCACCTTCTGTCAATCTTTTGTCAGGTAATTTTCCGCTGGCAACCTTATCAACTGAGTGTTACAATATTCAGTAACTCGCTGCACCTACACAGACAAGCACCGCACTCGCCGATGTGCAGCCTGCTCTATCAGTTGGGCGGTGTCATCGTAGTCACCCGCCCCTACACGACGAGGTGACCTATGACCAATTATCTGATTGCCGGCGCAGCGGGGTACATCGGCTCGCGTCTGGCAGCGCGCCTCCTCACTGCTGGCCACCGCGTGCGCGGTCTTGTCTATAGCGCTGAAGACCCCGTGGTCGAACGCCTCGCCTCTTTAGGCATGGCAGTCTGGATCGGCGATCTTACCCGCCCTGAAACCATCGACGGCATCACCGACGAGATTGAGGTCGTGTATAACCTCACCAACCGTATGCCAATCGATGGCTCTACTCTTCTTCGCTCCCTCTACGTTGACGGGAATCAACACTTGATTGCTATGTCGGTGCGAGCCCGCACGGTGCGTGCCTATGTGTGGGCTTCCAACGCAGCCCCTTACGGCGATCATGGCGAAAAGTGGGTTGATGAAGATAGCCCAATCGCGCCGTCATACCCGCTCGGCACAATCCTTGCAACCGCCGAGCAGATTATTTTGCAAGCGGTGCGAGCCTATCGCTTCCCGGCAATAATCCTGCGTATGGCCACCGTCTATGGTCCTGACCGTGATCCACTCGAAGCGATTGCCAGCGGCCAACTGACTATTTACGGCAACGGGCGTAATTTTATGCCTCATATTCACATTGATGATGCATTAGAGGTGTTGATCCGTACCGTCGAGATGGGGCAGATCGGCGCCATCTACAATGTTTGCGATGATGAACCGCTCCGCCTGATCGAGATCGTAAGCGAAGTACGTCGCCGGCTCGGTATGCTACCACCACGCACGTTTGACCCACAAGTAGGACTGCGGGCCGGTCTTGATCGCTCGGTGATCGGGGCGCTCACTTCATCGGTACGAATGAGTAACGCGCGAATGCGTCACGACCTCGGTATCGAACTTCGCTATCCGAGTCTACGGTACTGGATCGATGAGCGCTTACCGCTCGAATTGGCCGTCGGTGTGTAGTGGTTAGGATGGGATGGTTGCGACGCAAAGGGTGACTGATGCCTCAAAGCAGCAACCCTTTGCGTCTTTATATCAAGCAGAACGCCGTCTTAGCCACCAACTGTAACTACCACGCCAGATCAACAAGAGGGCCACTACTGTCAGAAAGGTAACCAACGCAAAGCTGAACGGACTTGAGCGGCCAAGTTGCCACCAGCGCAATCCGAGACCAACCGGTAGGGCAAGCAGCCACGCTACCAGCGTCAACCCAACCATCTGCACCGGCGGCTGACGACGAAACAAGCCGAGCCATGGCGCAACGACCAGCCAGCCGATGAAGAAGGGAAGGGCAACCCGTATCGCGGCAAGGAACGGGTTTTCATCAATCAGACCATGCGAGCTGCGGCCAAGCAGCGCAAACACGATGAAGACAATCGCATCGCCACCGATCAGAGTGGCACGCTCCGACCACGCCGTCGTAACAACATGACGATTGGTCGCTTCCATATCACTATCCACCTCTTCTGAGCAACATGGCTCTCTGCACTCAATCTACCCACGTACAGCATAGCACTATTGCTTCAGCGCTTGCAACTCACGCACCAATCCCTGCTGCTGCCAGTTCGCCAAGCGCAAACGTAATGCCAGCGCACTGGCAATATTCCAGAGGACGGCATTGCCTAACGCCGGGTCGTCCTCGGCCAGCGCTCGCAACCGTTCGCGTCGTAACGCTAGCACCACTACGCCATCCTCACCCGCCCGTAGATCGGCACTACGGCGTCCACCATCGAGTAATGACATTTCACCGGTAATCTGACCGGCGACCACCGTCATCAACAAGCGTTGACTGGTCGGATTACCATCGATCGGCGGACTCCAAACCTCCAACGTCCCCTCTTGTACCAGATAGAGATCGGTCGATTCTTGATTCATACGATCAACCAAAGCACGCGGCGGGTAGCGTCGCCGTTCGAGATGGGCGGCCAGCCGTGTGCGTTGGGCCAGACTGAGACCATTCCCGAGCTGCGAATTGACCAAAAACTCGGTGATCTGGGTCGTCATCTCTGCCGGTTGCACCAAAGTATCAGGTTGACTAATGAGTGAGGGTAAGCCGAGATAACTGGCGATATAGCGCATCGTGACCTCTGGCGTCTCAAAATGGGGCCAGTGCCCTGCCTTCGGCACGATCCGTAAATCGGCATTCTGCCATTCATCGGCGACTACGCCGGCATCACGTAAAGGAACCGTATTATCTTCAGCTCCCCAAATCACCAACGCTGGAGTCTCAAGTTCACGGAGACGGCCACTCAGATCCTGCCGACGCATCGCGACAAAACATTCCGCCCGCACCCGACCCTGCCCCGGCCGCCGTGCATCAGCTCGCAACCGCAAATAATCAGCTTCACTAATTGCTGAGCGTTCGGCAAATGACGCCGGTTTCATCAAACTATCGGTGACAGACAGCATTGATGGTTCGAGCAACGACAACAACCGACTAAAGAAGGGAAAACGCTCCATCATCGTAATGGGCGAGACAAAGGTGTTGATCCAGAACGAGAGCCGACCGGAAATGGTTGGACAAATCAAGACCATGCGGTCAACTAACTGGGGCACTTGCAGCGCCAACGTCGTACTGATCATGCCACCCATCGAGTGACCGATCAAGACGGCCGGATGTTCACTGAGACCGGTAATCAGACGCCCAACCAGTTGGGCATAGCGGCCAATCGTCGCTCGCTCACGTAGCGGCGGTGACTCACCGTAACCGGGGAGATCGATTGCGATACACCGAAACCGCCGACTCAGCAGGGGAATGAGTGGCGACATCGCAAACGACGAACTCGACCAGCCGTGGATAAGGATGACAATTTGGGCGTGACGCGGTCCGACATCAAGTGCGTGTATCTGCGCACCATCAATTGAAAAGACTTCCATAGTGTTACCCGCCACGAGCTGTACCCGTTGTGTGGTATCATACCAGTACACGGCTGTATCCGTCTATAACCTTATAATCTCATTTTGCCGAATTACGGGCGTATTGTGGATTACGAAACGTTTGCGAATGAGCGAACCGACTAATCAATCTGCCCCTCCACTCTACATTGTTTCCGGCGGCGCCGGCGCCGTTGGCGAACAAGTCGCGCGCCTAACTCTCTCACAGTTTGAAGGCGCCGAAGTCCCACTTATCATTGTGCCGAATGTACGAGATCCCGAACAGATCGCTGAAGTCGTTGCGCAAGCCGCCCAGCAAAACGGCACCATTTTGCATACGCTCATGGAGCCGACCTTACGCCGTGAGCTGATGCGTCTCGCGCGCGCGATGGGCGTTGCCGAGATCGATCTCGTCGGTAGTGTCCTATCACGATTGGCAACCGTCCTCCAAAAAGAGCCGCTGGGAAAACCCGGCTTATATCAAGCCCGTCGTTCAACCTATTTTGCCCGGTTGGAGGCAATTGAGTATACCGTTGCGCACGACGATGGCAACAAACCCTACGAGCTGCATCAGGCTGATATTGTCCTGGTGGGTATTTCACGGGTAGGTAAAACTCCACTGAGCATGTATTTGGCCGTCCTCGGTTGGAAGGTGGCGAATGTACCACTGGTGCGTGAAATCCCATTGCCCGAAGCCCTGTTACAGGTCGATCCGCGTCGGGTCATCGGTCTGATCGTCGAAGCGGAGCAAATCGCCGCCCGCCGCCGCTGGCGGCAACGCCGGATGGGCATCAACCTGGGTAGCACGTACACCAACCTTGAAGCGGCAATTGATGAAGTGGAATGGGCACGTCGCATCTTCCGCCAGCATGGCTGGACGACGCTTAACGTGACCGATAAATCGATTGAAGAGAGCGCTGACGAAATTATTTCCCTGATCTCGCGTCGGTTCCACCCAACAGGATAAACCGACTGCGTTGACAGTTGTGATTCAGCGCGGTATAGTTGCGCTATCTACCATTGTTCGCGTTTGCACAAGCTGAATACCATGATCTGCGATGGGGCAACAATACTACACAAGATGGGGGCCCATTCGTGTCGCTGGTACGACTATCTTCTCACCTGTAGCACATATCACGATGCTACAGGGTGCAATCGTATTGTCTTCCGCCACCTTGTTTAAGGAGGAAACAGGTTATGTCAAAGAAATGGGTCTACCTCTTCCGCGAAGGAAACGCAAGCATGCGCGATCTCCTCGGCGGAAAAGGCGCCGGTGTTGCCGAAATGACTCGTACCGGTGTCCCGGTGCCTCCCGGTTTTACGATCACCACCGAAGCGTGCAATGCCTATTACGAGAACGGTCAACGTTTTCCCGAAGGTATGTGGGAACAGGTCCTCGAAGGTCTCAAGGACATCGAAGCCCAAACTGGTAAGCGCTTCGGTGATCCGAATAATCCGCTCTTGGTATCCGTTCGCTCAGGGGCAAAGTTCTCCATGCCCGGTATGATGGATACCGTGCTTAATCTCGGCCTCAATCAGCAGACCCGCGAAGGACTAGCTCGCCTCACCGATAATCCCCGCTTCGCCGCCGATGCCTACCGCCGTTTCGTCCAACTCTTCGGAAAAATTGTGCTCGGTGTTGACGGTGACCGTTTCGAGCACGAGATGGAAGAAGCGAAAGGACACGGCCAACGTCAAGACACCGATCTGACGACCGAAGAGCTGCTCGCCTTAGCCGAGAAGTTCAAGGCGATTATCAAGGAGGACGTTGGAGTTGATTTTCCTGAAGACCCCTTCGAGCAGTTACGTGCAGCCATCGCTGCTGTCTTCCGTTCGTGGAACGGTCGCCGTGCGGTTGATTATCGCCGGGTGAATAAGATTCCCGATAACCTTGGAACGGCGGTCAATGTGCAGGCTATGGTCTTTGGCAACATGGGTAACGACTCGGCAACGGGTGTTGCCTTCACCCGCAACCCGAGCACCGGCGATCCAGAAATCTTCGGCGAGTATCTGGTCAATGCCCAGGGTGAAGACGTTGTTGCCGGCATTCGCACCCCCCAACCAATCAGCAAGTTGGCCGAGGAGATGCCGGAGGTCTATGCCCAATTCCACGAGATTGCCAAACAGCTCGAACGTCATTACAAAGACATGCAAGATGTTGAATTTACCATCGAGCGTGGCAAGCTGTGGATGCTCCAGACCCGTACCGGCAAGCGCACCGGCCCTGCCGCGGTGAAGATCGCCGTCGATATGGTACGTGAGGGGCTGATCGATAAGGCGACGGCAGTTCAGCGGGTTGATCCGCATTCACTCGATCAGTTGCTGCACCCGATGATCGATCCTGAAGCCCGCAAACGAGCCAAACCGCTCACCACCGGTTTGCCCGCTTCGCCGGGTGCTGCTTCTGGGAAGGCCGTCTTTGACCCCGACGAGGCCGAAGATCTGGCTAAGACCGGCGAAAAGGTGATATTAGTACGGATTGAGACGGCGCCCGAAGATTTTCACGGTATGGTCGCTGCTCAAGCCATTCTCACCGCGCGGGGCGGTATGACCTCCCACGCTGCAGTTGTCGCCCGTGGTATGGGTAAGCCGTGCGTGGCCGGAGCCGGTGATCTGCGGATTAGCTACGCCGATCAATTGATGACGGTTAATGGTACAACCATCCGTAAAGGTGACTGGATCACGATTGACGGTGGAAGTGGTGAGGTCTTTGCCGGCCAAATGCCGACGGTTGAACCGGAGTTATCGGGTGATTTCGCTACCTTGATGTCGTGGGCTGATGAGTTTCGTAAACTTGGCGTGCGTGCCAATGCCGACATTCCACGCGATGCCCGCGTCGCCCGCCAGTTTGGGGCTGAGGGGATCGGTCTCTGCCGCACCGAGCACATGTTCTTTGAAGGTGACCGCATCGATGCAATGCGTGAGATGATCCTCGCCGATACACCTGAAGAGCGGCGCGCGGCACTGGCGAAGATCGAGCCACTTCAGCAGGGCGACTTTGAAGGTCTGTTCCGTGAAATGGCCGGCCTCCCGGTTACCATCCGTACACTTGACCCACCGCTGCACGAGTTCTTGCCGCACGATGACGAGGAGATTGAAGCACTCGCTGCCAAGCTCGGCGTCGATCCTCACAAAGTGAAGGCTCGTGTCGAGAGCTTGCGTGAAGCAAACCCCATGCTCGGTTTTCGCGGCTGCCGTTTAGGCATTCTCTACCCCGAAATTACCGAGATGCAGGCTCGGGCCATTTTCAAAGCCGCTGTCAAGGTTAAGTCGGAGGGAATCGACGTTCACCCCGAAGTGATGATTCCACTGGTTGGGTTTGTCAGCGAACTCAAACTCCAAGAAGAGATCGTGCGCCGGGTGGCATCTGAGGTCTTCGCCGAAAGTGGGATCGAGGTCCCGTATCTCGTCGGAACGATGATCGAGTTGCCACGGGCTGCGCTGGTCGCCGATGAGATTGCTCAGGTCGCCGAGTTCTTTAGCTTCGGTACCAACGACCTTACCCAGACCACGCTTGGCTTATCACGAGACGACTCGGGTCGCTTCCTGCCGGCGTATGTCGAGAAGAAGCTCATCCCTGATGACCCGTTCCAGACCATCGATCAGCGTGGTGTTGGGCAATTGGTGAAAATCGGTACTGAACGTGGACGCACGGCGCGCGCGAACTTGAAGGTTGGCATCTGTGGTGAGCACGGTGGTGATCCGGCAAGCGTCGAGTTCTTCCACCGCGTCGGTCTCAACTACGTCAGTTGTTCGCCCTACCGTGTCCCGATTGCCCGCCTTGCCGCAGCTCAAGCAGCGTTAGGTGAGGCAAAACGCGATAAGTAGGTTTCATCTTCAACCACGTTGCGAACGGCGAGGCTCACCAGAGCTTCGCCGTTTGTCGTGATTTTATAACCCAATCTACGCATCCCTCTCGGTATAATGCGATCCAATCAGACGCAACACATACCGGTCGTGATGCGTTGACGATCGTTCGTAGTTTCCGATGTCCATGAGGTCACATTATGTCGCCACTGCCAATTGTTGCCACCCTCCTCCATTACGCAACTACCGAACCGCTCCGACCATGTGTTGTGGTTGAGAATCACGTAATAACGTATCGTGATCTTGCAGCAGCATCTGCCGGCTGGGCCGCCCGCTATCGCGACCTCGGCATTGCGCATGGCGATCGTGTCGCGTTGGCTCTGCCCAACTCACCGGCCTTTCTCGCTGCCTACTTCGGCGCTCAATTGGCCGGGGCAGCCGTCGTTCTGGTGAACCCACAGTATCGCCACACCGAACTGAGCCATCTGCTCTCCGATGCTGAACCGCTCATCGTCGTTGCAACTGACGAGAACGAAGCGATCTTGCGTGAGGCAATGACGGCTCCACACTCACACATGATCAAACCCGACACATCACGGTGTGGTACATCACCGGCGGACCCGACTGCATTTTCACCGCCGGCTGCCGACGATATGGCACTGATCGCGTACACATCGGGCACCACCGGTCGAGCCAAAGGAGCAGTCCACACCCACGCCAGCCTTGCCGCAAATTGCGATGCGGTTATCCGCGCTTGGTGCTGGACCGAGGCCGATCGTTTACTCTTGATGTTGCCACTGTTTCACGTCCATGGACTAGGTGTAGGTGTCCATGGCACGATCCGAAGCGGCGCGAGTCTTGAATTGCACGCACGATTTGATGCCGAACTGGCCTTGCAACGCATGGCCGACCCGGCTATTACCCTCTTTTTCGGCGTACCTACTATGTATGTGCGGTTGATCGAAGCAGCACGCCAGCACGGCGTTCCTCGTCATCGCATGCGACTGTTTGTTTCCGGTTCGGCCCCACTCAGCCCGCAGACCTTTGCCGATTTTGCTGCTCTCTTCGGACAACCCATCCTCGAACGCTATGGCATGACCGAAACGGGAATGAATTTGACCAATCCCTACGAAGGCGAGCGCCGCCCCGGCAGTGTTGGCATGCCATTTCCCGGTCAAGAGGCCCGAATTGTCGATCGGACAACACGCCAACCGCTACCGGCAGGCGAGGTTGGCGAGATCCAAGTACGCGGACCACACCTTTTCCGTGGCTACTGGCGTAATCCGCGTGCTACAGCGGCTGCGTTTACTAACGATGGCTGGTTTAACACCGGAGATATCGGGTTCGTTGATACCGATGGCTATGTTCACATTACCGGTCGTAGTCGTGAACTCATCATCAGTGGCGGTTACAATATCTATCCTCGTGAAGTCGAGGAAGTTCTCGCCCAGCATCCGGCAGTCGCTGAATGTGCCGTTTACAGCCAACCCGATCCCGATCTCGGCGAAGTACCGGTGGCCGATGTAGTGATACGATCAGGCATCCATACCACAGCACAAGAACTGATTGATCATTGTCGTCATCAACTGGCTGCGTACAAACGGCCACGCCAGATCCGCTTCGTCACGGCATTACCACGCAATGCCATGGGGAAGGTACAACGTCATCTACTCGGAATCGATCCACCCGTAGCCGAGGAACAGCGATGAGTGATCTCGATGATTACGAAGGCGATCCGGCTCTCAACCGTGAGCGCCTGAGTGAACTGTTAACCGATCAGCTCGAAGAGCTGGCCCGCACGATCCATTCGCGCGATCAACTGGTGCGCGCACGTGCGGCCAGCCGACTGGTCAATCTTGAGGTCGATCCTGATCTGGTGTTACCGACCCTGCACCATCATTGGCCGGCCGTGCGTGAAGTTGCCATCGAAGCGATTGGGTATACCAGTAAACCGCTGAGTCCTGCGGTCATCGATGCCTTATTAGCAAGTATCGATGACCCGAAACCGTTTGTAGCCGCCGCGGCAATCCGCACGTTAGGACGAAAACAGATCGCAGAGGCACGTGAACAAATCACAGCTTGTCTCGATGATCCAGATCCTCCCATCGTTGCTGCCGCCATCGCCGCACTTGCCCGCCTTGGTGATACCACGCTCGCTGTAGCCATTCCCAACTTTCTCAACAGCCCACACCTTGCCATCCGCATCGCGGCTGCCGAGGCGGCGGGAATGCTGCATACCCCGGCAGCCGTCCCTGGGCTGTTACGCTTGCTCGAAGATTGCATAACGGCGTGGCAGGAAACTCAGCCCCATATTCCCAGCCGAGCGGCAAGTGTCGCCATGCAGGCATTAGCGCGCTTACGTGCCCGCACGGCGATACCACTCCTCGTTGAAATTGCCCGCTATGTCGTCGGCCTACGAACATTAGCAGTGCGTACTCTCAACCAACTCCAAGCGGTTGAAGCCGCTCCGGAGATTGTATCACTCTTGAATGAAAAAAGCATTCATCTCTCACACGAAGTTATTCGTTTGGTGAAGATGGCCGATTATCGAGCTGCACTCCCGGAACTACGTGCTCTTCTCCAACGCTCTGCCCCCAACCGACGGTCATTGACGATCCAGATTATGCAGATTCTGGTCGAATGGAATGACCGGGCGAGTATGCCATTACTTGCCCAATTGGCTGAGAGCTTTCCCAACGCCGAAATTCGTCATCATGCGGCCCGCTGCCTCACCATCCTAGAGCAAGTGACCACTACATCCGAGGAACCATCGCCACCGTCGCCAGATCCTGCACCAACGGTGTTATGGAGTGAACGCCTCCGCAAACGACAAGAGCGGATCGCATCCGTCAGCGTTGGGAGCATCGTTGAGGGAACGGTGTTGCGCGTATTGAGTTATGGAGCAGTGATCGATCTCGGTGGGATAGAAGGGTTTGTTCACGTGCGCGACATCGACTGGCGTTGGATCAGCGACGCACGCAACGTCCTGCAACCCGGCCAACCGGTCCGTGCGATGATTACCAACATTGACCGGCAGCATCTGCGTATCAATCTAAGCATCCGCGAACTCACCCCTGATCCGTGGGCAAGTCTCTCGCAACGCCTTGCCGGCGGCATGACGGTGCAAGGCACTGTTACCGGTATCACCGGTTTTGGTCTGTTTGTCGAACTCTTACCCGGCATCCAAGGTCTCGTCCATATTAGCAAAATTCCGGCGAAGCGCCGACCATTACGTGAATGCTTCCCACTCAGTAGTCAGGTGATGGTCACGATCCTCGCGATCGATAACGAACACCGACGCATTGCGCTGAGTGTTAATGAATGAACTGCAATAAAAAACCGCCCATCATTCGCATGATGGGCGGAGCCTGGTGGGGACGATGGGAGTTGAACCCATACGCCTTGCGGCACATGATCCTAAGTCATGCGCGTCTGCCATTCCGCCACGTCCCCCGCTGGCGAGTATAGCACGAGAAGCTGTTTCCGGCAAGAGGTTGCCGGGCAGGTTCGTGACATGTTATACTAAAGGGGCTATGTGACAGAAGCCCCCTTCCGCCGCGCATTTCGTATACCGTCGCGGTATCGACAGTCAGCAGGAGCCGCCATGAAAGCCGTTGTGATGGCCGGCGGCGAGGGTACTCGCCTGCGACCGCTCACGATAAATCGCCCGAAACCGATGGTATCACTGGTCGACCGACCGGTGATGCAACATATCATTGAATTACTCAAACTGCACGGTATCACCGACATTATCATTACCGTGCAGTACCTGGCAAATGTTATCCAAGACTACTACGGTGACGGCAGCGCGTATGGGGTTAATATTACCTATTCGCTGGAAGAGATACCGTTGGGCACTGCCGGTAGTGTCAAAAATGCCGAGCACCTGCTCACCGAACCTTTCCTCGTTATATCCGGTGATGCTCTGACCGATTTTAACCTGACTCAGATCATCGAGTACCATATGGCCTCCGGTGCGACCGCAACCGTCACCCTCACCCGCGTCGCTAATCCACTTGAATACGGCGTGATCATCACCGACGAACAAGGCCGCATCCGTCAGTTGCTCGAAAAACCGAGCTGGGGAGAGGTCTTTTCTGATACCGTCAATACCGGTATTTACGTCTTCAATCCCGATATCTTTCGTTACATTGAACGAGGCCGCGTCACCGACTGGTCGAAAGATGTCTTCCCACGTATGTTGCACCGTGGTGATCGACTGTACGGGTATATCGCCAATGGGTATTGGACCGATGTCGGTACTATCGAGGCTTACATGCGCGCTTGCAGCGATTATTTGTCGGGCAAAGTCAATCTACCGCGCATCGGTCACAATATTGGTGGCGACATCTGGATTGATCGCGATGCCGAAATTGCTCCTGATGCCCAACTGCACGGCCCGATCTACCTTGGTCACGGAGCTAAGATCAAAGGTGGGGTGATTATTCACGGGCCGTCGGTGATCCGTGACTACACCATTGTCGATTCACGGGCCAATATCGATCGCTCGATCATTTGGCGTAACTCGTACATTGGTGAACGGGCCGAGCTGCGCGGTGCGATTGTGTTACGCCAGTGCAACATTCGCTCCCGGGCAATGATCTTCGAGGGAGCTGTGATCGGCGATGGAGTTCAGATCGGCGCTGGTGCAGTGGTGCAACCAAACGTTAAGATTTGGCCCTCCAAAGAGGTAGATGAAGGCGCAACTGTTACGTCAAGTATCATTTGGGGGAGCCAAGGACGCCGTGTGCTGTTTGGCCGCTATGGGATTACCGGTTTAGTTAATATCGAGATTACGCCTGAAATGTGTGCCCGGCTCGGTGCAGCATACGGTGCGACACTACCGCGTGGCACTACGGTGACGATTAACCGCGATGCACATTTTACCCCTCGCATGCTGAAGCGTGCAATTATTGCCGGTTTGCCTTCGGCGGGGGTGAATGTCTGCGATCTACGCAATGTACCAATCCCATTAGCCCGTTACTATACCCATGCGATCGGCGCCGCCGGAGGTGTCCATGTCCGAATCTCACCGTTTGATAACCGAGTTGCCGAGATCAAATTCTTTAACCATCTCGGACTTGACATCAATAGTACGATCGAGCGTAAAATCGAGAGTACGTTCTTCCGTGAAGATTACCGACGTGCCTATCTGGATGAAATTGGCCGCATTTTCTACGGCGAAGATGTGGAAGAGACGTACCGAGCCGCGTTTATGAAAGCCCTTGGCCAAAATGCCGCTTTTGGCAAGGGTTTTCCAATCGTGATCGATTACGCGAACACCAGTACCAGTACGGTCATGGCCGAGATTCTGCGTCGGATGCAGGCCGATGCCGTCGAACTGAACGTCTATCTCGATGAACGGATGGTGTTTCAGACCGGTGCAGAGTTTGAGGCCGCAATGACGCGATTGACCAAAATCACGCCGGTAGTTGGCGCACAGTTCGGTGTCCGTCTCGATCCCGGCGGCGAGAAGATTTTTCTCATCGATGATCGTGGTCAACGCTTGCACCCGCTCCGTGCGTTGGCCGCCATGACGGCGCTCTCGATGCGCGCATACGGCGGTGGGATCGTTGCCGTCCCGGTGACAGCACCCCGTGCCTTTGAACAGATTGCCGCACGGTATGGCGGAAGTATCATTCGCACACGCGCTCACCTCGGCGCATTGATGAACCTCGCCGCCGAACGGCCTGACCTCTTGCTCCTTGGTGATGGTACCGGCAACTATATCTTCCCCCATTTCTACCCTGTCGCCGACGGCATGTTTGCAATTGCACGGTTGATGGAACTTCTCACGCTCAATCAAACAACTCTGAGTGAGGTTCTGGCCGATCTCCCACCTTACTATATTTGGCAAACCCGCGTGCCGTGTCGCTGGGAAAGCAAAGGCAAAGTGATGCGTATTCTCAATCAACAATACCACGAACGACACGGCGAACAAATTGACGGAATCAAAATTGAATTGGGACAAGAATGGGTCCTTATTTTACCCGATCCCGATGGACCATTTTTTCACGTCATTGCTGAAGGCAGTAGCGAAGAGCACGCCCGCATACTCACCGATAAATATGCCGGATTGGTGACGAGCTTGCAGTAGCAACCGGCAGTCGATTGGCAACTGCCGACTGGATACAGACGAGGAGGGGGCAATGTCTACCCGCTCAGGAAGTGAAGATCCGCTCTACAACGCAATCACGACGACGACGGTTCAGATTGGTCGTATTGGATACGGTCTGCTACGGTTACCGCTCGGTCTGTTACCTGCACAAAGTCGTACCCATATGGAACGCGCTATCTATGAACTGAGTCGCGCCTTTGCCAGCCTCCCTGGTGATTTCGCCCGCATTGCTGAACGTGAAATCATTCGTTGGGTAGACGAGCAACCACGGTACCGTCGCCGTGATGAACCAGAACAACACTTGACAGTCATGATTACACCGGAAGAAGCAAAGGTTCCGCTTGCATCACCACTGCGGGAAGAAACACCACCATCGCCCCCCAGCAATGACGAGCCGATTGAAGAAGACATTGCCGAGCTGATCACCGACGAGGTTTCCGCATCGATTACCGATATTGAACGGCTCATAGCTGAACCGCCGAATGTGAGTATTACGTATATTGAATACGACCCGCCCGGTAGCGATCTGGAAGGTGAGTTTGTTGTGATCACGAATGTATCTCACCAGCCCGTCGATCTTACTGGGTGGACGTTGATCGATGAAGGAGGACATCACACATACACCTTCCCGCATTTTACGCTGACCAGTGGCGCCGAGGTGAAAGTGTGGACGAAAGCCGGTACCGATGACGCCAATAACCTGTATTGGGGATCACGCCGCCCAATTTGGAATAATAGCGGTGATAGTGCAATATTGCGTGATGCAAATGGGAACCTTGTCAGTCGTTATACCTATGCAGCCGGCGCGTAGGGTTTGGTGATGATTCGTGATGGCAGGGGTAGGCTTTCCTGCGATGTGGTAAACAAAATCTTCATAGCGTGTGGGTGAGTATCTTATGAGCGATGTTTCTCTGGTTGGTCAGACCCTTGGGCGCTTCGAGATCCTGTCAGAATTAGGACGGGGAGGTATGGCGGTCGTTTATAAAGCGCGTCAGACCGATTTGGATCGGATAGTGGCGCTCAAAATCTTACCGCCTAGCCTGACCAGCGATCAGAGTTACATCGCCCGTTTTCGGCAAGAGGCGCGCAGCGCTGCCCGGCTGGAACATCCTCACATTATGCCGATCTATGAGGTCGGCGAGGTAGCGGGTTACCACTACATCGCTATGAAGTTTATTCAGGGCCGCACGCTCAAGCAATTGCTCCAACAAGAGGGTGCCCTCTCTGTTAAGCGCGCCACTCAGATCCTAGCGCAAGTTGGTGAAGCACTCGATTACGCTCACCGACAGGGAATCATTCACCGCGATATTAAACCCTCTAACGTAATGATTACCGACGAGGGGTGGATTTATCTCACCGACTTCGGTCTTGCCCGTGGTACGGGGAGTAACGGCGGTCTCACAATTGCCGGTACGGTGATGGGAACCCCGGAGTATATGTCACCTGAACAGGCACAGGGTCTGCCAAACGTTGGGCCACCAACCGACATTTACGCGCTTGGGGTGATGCTCTATGAGTTGTTAACCGGCGCGTTTCCGTTTAAAGCCGAGACCCCAATGGCGATGCTGGCCGCGCGCCTCGTCCATGCTCCTATCCCACCGCGCGATGTGCGCAGTGATTTACCACCGGCAGTGGAAGATGTGATTATGCGCGCACTGGCTCGTAAGCCGGAAGCTCGTTTTGCCACCGCAGCCGAGATGGTGGCAGCCCTACGCCAAGCGGTTGGGATGAGTGAAAGTGAGCTGAGCCGGCCACTTACTCCACAAGGTGGGATGCCGGCAATCGGCAGCGGACTACCATCTCCTTTGCCGACCCATCCGGCTACGCCCTTCCCGCCGACCCAGCCGGCTACGCCACCGCCGGTGTACGGCCCAACCACCCCATCACCGGCTTACCTCCAAACACCGTCGATGCCAGCATCTCATCCTTACGCTGCTGCCCCTACTACCCCAGCTCCTAATCCGCTTAACGTACCCGCTACCCCTACCCGCTCAACCAGAAAAGGGCTACTCATAGGCATTCTGGTGGGTGTCATCACGCTTGGGTTGCTTGCCGGTGGTGGGGTCGCGCTGTTTGCGCTGTTCCGATCTTCATCACCACCGGTTCCTCCTACCGATGAAACTGCGTCGTTGATAAGCACCGGCGATACTGCATTAGCCCGCTCTGGCGGATTGGCTGAGGCTATTGCAGCTTACCGCGAAGCCGTTGCTGCGAACAGCGACGACATGACAGCCCATGCGCGTTTGGCCGGCGCATTGCTGGCCCAAGGGAGTTGGAACGAAGTAATTGCGGCGGCTGATCCGCTGATAAATGCTACCGATAGACGCGCCCAAGCTATTGGGTTTGGTATTAGCGGATACGCCTATCTGCATCTCGGTAATCGAGTTCAAGCACGTCTCTCCGGCGAACGTGCGATCAAGGCGGATGACAACGAAGCGCTCGGCCACGCGCTCTATGCAGCGGTGCTGGCAACCGATGCGGCAGATAGTCACGATAACGATTTGATGGATCGCGCCTTTAACGCGATCGGTAAGGCGGAAGATCGACTCGCTGCTTCCGATCCGCTTAACCAATCCTTTGCACATGCCCTTCTTGGTTGGGCTTTTAGCCGGGATTTTCTCCTGCGCGACGATCCAAACACGCTGGAACAGGCTGTTAGTAGCCTTGAAGCAGCCATCGATCGCTTCCCAACCCTCGCCCTCTTTCACTATGAACTTGGGACGATTTATCTCACTACCGATCAGGATAGCACATTGGCCCGTGATGAACTTCAGAACACACTGACGCTCGATCCAACTTTCAGCGCAGCCCAAGCTGCATTGGGTTGGCTGGCCTATCGCGACGATCAAACCGATGTAGCGCAAGCGGCGTTTCAGAAGGCGCTCCAATTGAACCCTGATGAGAGCTTGGCACTTTTTGGGTTGGGCCGGCTGGCCTTCGATGATAAAAATTTTGAACAAGCGTTGGATTACTTTCAGCAGACAATCGATGCAAATCCACACTTCGCCAACGCATATGCGTATCTCGGTGAGACAAAGCTCTTTATCGGTTTTCAAAGCTCTGACAGTGAAACCGCCGGCGATTGGTACAGGCAGGCCGAAGCGGCCTACCGTGAAGCGCTAAACCGCAATGATTACGATGCGTTTGCGTACAATGGTCTCGGTTGGATCCTCTTGTACCAAGATCGGTATGATGAGGCAATTGAAGTGCTGCAAAAAGCCCTTCGCCTCGATAATACAAACGCCGAAATATTTAACGGTCTTGGGTGGTCCTACTTTTATAGCAAACACTACAGTGAGGCTGAAACGTTCTTCCAACAAGCAATTGACTTGAAACCTTCCTACACTGACGCCTACTTTGGTTTAGGTCGGTCGTATGAAGAGCAAGGTCGTTTTGCCGAAGCACTAGAAGCCTTTCAAACGGTAAAGCAGCTCGATCCAACATATCCGAACATCGATGAAGTGATCGAGCGCGTATCATCATAACAGATAAACAATGACAGTTGGAAAAACGCTCCTCCTGATCGGCCCACCTGGTACAGGCAAAACGACTATCGCTAACCTGCTTGCCCAAGAGTCCGGGGTGGCCGTTGTTGCCACCGGTCAGCGTCTCCGGGCCGAGATTCGCGCACAAAGTCCTATCGGTCGGCAGATTGCAACATTGCTCGAACAAGGTCGGCTAGCGCCCGACGATGTGATGGCCAAGCTAATGCGTGCCTGGTTGCAGGCAATTCCGCTATCACAAATGTGCCTTCTCGACGGTTATCCTCGTAGTGTTGCACAAGCACAGATGCTTGAAACAATGCTGGCCGAACTAGGACGACAGGTCGATAACGTCATCGTGCTCGATCTCAGTGAGGCAGCGATCCTTCATCGCCTCAGTGGACGCCGGGTTTGTCGTAGCCCTGCTGGAGACGATGTGACGCTGCACATCGATGACACCGAACGGATAGCACAATGCTTGGCAAAAGGAGGCGTCCTTCGTCAACGTGACGATGATCGACCCGAAGTAATCCGCGCTCGCCTCCGTCTTTATGAACAAGAAACAACACCAGTACTCGATTTCTACAGGCATCGTGGTTTAGTCCACCATATTAACGCCGATCAATCACCGGAAATGGTCGTCGCTGTGATCAACAAGGTGCTGCAAGACGATTAAATCTGAACTAGGAAGCTGTGTGCTACAATCACCGCACGACCGACCGGCGAAGAGATAGCGCACCAGCAGATGAATCTGTAGGAAAAGAACCGCACTGTTATGCGCCACAGGACAGGAGAGTTCAGTGATGAGCGAGTACGTTGCCCTAATTACCGGTGCAGCCAGCGGTATCGGCTTAGCCTGTGCCGAACGATTTGCTGCCGACGGCTACCGGGTGGTGTTGGTCGATCTCCCCGGCTCTGCCGGTGAAGCAGTCGCCGAACGGCTCGGCGGCATGTTTGTTGGCGTTGATTTAGCAACGCAGGCGGGTTGCCGACAAGCGGTTGATACCGCGCTCAATACTTATGGCCGAGTCGATGCTCTGATCAACAATGCCGGTTTTCAACACATTGACGCCATCGAAGACTTTCCCGAAGATCGTTGGGAAACGATGATCGCAGTGATGCTGACTGCACCGTTTCGTTTGACCAAGTATGTCTGGCCGAGCATGAAAGCCAACGGTCGTGGTCGGATTGTCAACATCGGATCGGTGCATAGTCTACGGGCATCGCCGTTTAAGAGTGCCTACATCTCGGCCAAACACGGCTTGCTTGGGCTTACCCGCACGGCTGCTCTCGAAGGAGGCCCTTACGGAATTACCGTCAATCTAATCGCACCGGCCTATGTGCGCACACCGTTGGTCGAAAAGCAAATCGCCGATCAAGCCCGTACTCGTGGTATTCCTGAAGATCAGGTGATCGAGAAGGTAATGCTCGAACCGGCAGCGATCAAGCGCCTCATTGAGCCATCAGAAGTGGCCGGCTTAGCAGCTTTTCTCTGCTCCGACGCCGCTGGTGCTATTACCGGCTCAGTGTACGAAATTGCTTTAGGTTGGACGGCACGGTAGACCTTGCACCGACCGAGAGGGCGATCTGTACTCGGCAAGACCGCCACAAGGGCAGGTGGTACCGTGGCATAACACAAGGAGTAGCCGCGACGTTCGGGGAGAAACACACAAACGAACGGCACGCCGACGTGTACGATTATTGCGAACGGATAGCCCCCCTAGCGGGTGCCCTTGTGGCAGTTCATCCTACGAGGTTGGAGGGATACCTAACACTACACGTGCCTCGGCAACATCATGGCGGATTTGGGCGACCAATTCATCAATACCACTAAACTTCCGCTCGTTACGAAGCCGCATCAACAGCTCGATCCGCACATACTGATCGTACAGATCACCTTGCCAATCGATGAGATGGGCCTCAACCACTTGGCGGGTACCATCGAACGTCGGACGTACCCCGATATTTGTCACCGTTGGCACAACCTCACCGGTCGCGAGATAGGTACGGCAAGCATAGACCCCATGCGCCGGCACTACTACATCTGGATTCACCTGCAAATTCGCAGTAGGAAACCCAATCTGGCGACCACGTCCATCACCACGAGTAACGAGGCCCCGCAGCGCGAAAGGCCGTCCCAACAACGCACCGGCACCGGCGACGTTTCCCGCCAGCACCAGTTCGCGGATACGTGAGGAGCTGACCGGAATCCCGGCTATCGTATACTTGTTCATGGCACCGACGGCGAACCCCAGCTCACGCCCGATCTCCATTAGTCGCGGAATATCACCCTCGCGTCCCCGTCCCATCGCGAAATCCTCACCAACCCAAACCTCACGTACCGGCAATGCAGCGCAGATCCGCGCCATATATTCGGCAGCACTCAGTTGGCGGATCTCGTTTGTAAACGGCGCAATAATCAGCACATCCGGTTCGAGTCGTCGAATTTGCTCGATCTTCTCATCGAGATCCGTCAATAACTGTAATGGTTGACCGGGCTGTAACACGGCACGCGGATTCGGCTCCCACGTCAGCACTGCACTAAGCATATCCAAGGCACGTGCCCGTTCGACTGTGGTACGGATCAGTTGTTGATGACCGAGATGAACGCCATCGAAACGGCCAATGCTCAAAACCGTCGCCCGGTTGGCCAAGCCGGGAACAAGATCACGGGCGATCTGCAAGGCTTTCTGCTCCGTTTCTATCCTTCCTGAGCCAGCCGTTGTAATTCGGCCAGCCGGTTCAACGCTTCTAGCGGGGTGAGTTCCTCAATCCGCAACCGACGGAGGTACTCCACCACCGGGTGCGGTACGAGATCGAACAGCGATAATTGCATACTACCCGCGGTTGAGGGCGCCGGTGGCAATACCCGCTCCCCATCCGAACTTGGTTCGACGCGCTGATCCATCGGTCGTGCCGTGTGACCCTCGAGTTCGGCCAGCAAATCGTTGGCCCGCCTGATTACACTCGCCGGAATCCCGGCTAGCTCGGCGACATGAATACCATACGAGCGATCGGCGCCACCGGGACGCAGCTCATGCAAAAAGACGACTCGGCCGTCACGCTCGACAGCCGCCATGTGAAAGTTGCGCACACGAGGTAGTTCGGCATCAAGTGCCGTCAACTCGTGATAGTGAGTCGCAAATAACGTCCGACACCCCAACCGAGGCTCGTTATGGATGTACTCAACTACGGCCCGGGCAATTGCCATACCGTCATACGTACTCGTCCCACGCCCCACCTCATCGAGAATGATCAGCGAACGGGGTGTGCTCTGCATAAGCAATGCAGCAGTTTCGGTCATCTCGACCATAAAGGTGCTCTGACCGGTGGCGATGTCGTCTTGAGCACCGATCCGGGTAAAGATGCGATCCACCAAGCCAATTTCGGCTTCATCGGCGGGGACAAACGAGCCGATTTGCGCCATCAGGGTAATCAAAGCTACTTGGCGCAAGAAGGTGCTTTTACCAGCCATATTCGGGCCGGTAATGATCAAAATCTGGACATTATCACCATCAAGATCGACATCGTTGCCGATGAACGGCTCACCCAGCGTCCGCTCAACAACCGGATGACGGCCCTGCTTGATCCGCAATACCCGATCGGTTCGCAAGGTCGGTTGGACATAGCGGCCACGCACTGCTACCTCGGCCAGGGCCGCTAACGCATCGATGCGGGCCACCGCAGCCACTGTTATCCGTAGCCGGTCGAGGTGTTGCTGAATATCATCACACAACCGTTGAAAGATATCTCGTTCCAGATCAACCAGCTTTAACCGTGCATCGCTGAGCAACCCTTCGTAGTACTTCAGCTCTTCAGTCACATAACGCTCAGCATTCACCAGCGTTTGCTTGCGTTCGTAATGTGATGGGATCAGTTTCGGGTCAACGGCGCGCGATATTTCGATATAGTAACCAAACACCTGATTGTAACCCACTTTGAGCGAACGAATCCCGGTCCGCTCACGTTCTTTCGTTTCGAGACGGTCGATGAACTCTTGGGCATGGCGACTAGCCTTAATCAGTGCATCGAGACGCTGATCGAAACCGGGCCGGATCACACGGCGCGGTCGCTCGCCACCCTCTTCGGCAGCCCGCAGATAGTTTGACGAACCGAGCAACGCCGGTGGATCATCGTCGAGTGCCCGTTCTAGCAGATCGAGCACATCACTGCACGGATCAAACATGAGCAACGGCTCGCCGTCTATTTCAGGGGCGAGCAAGTCGGGTAACAACGGTGCGATAGCTTGCGCGATGCCAGGTAGTTTACGCAACGCGGCCCGCAACTGAACCATATCACGCGGT
The DNA here is from genome assembly GCF_056331925.1 of Chloroflexus sp. Taxonomy (NCBI): domain Bacteria; kingdom Bacillati; phylum Chloroflexota; class Chloroflexia; order Chloroflexales; family Chloroflexaceae; genus Chloroflexus; species Chloroflexus sp. The sequence continues at coordinate 83,865 of NZ_JBWGQH010000007.1, read as the reverse complement.
GTTGCCACGGCAATACCTTGTGCGATCCGATTGAGCGCCCGCTCCATATCGGGCAACTCGGCCAGTGCCTCACGAAGCTCAAGCCGAGCCATCGTCTCGGCGACCAGGCGTGCTACAGCATGCTGACGCACTTGCAATGGTTCTAAAACGATCAGCGGTTGGGCAATCCAACGCCGCAGCAAACGCGCCCCCATTGCCGTACACGTGCGGTCGAGCACGCCGATCAACGAAGCTTTTACCCCTTGCCGCCCACTACTTTCCAGCAATTCAAGATTGCGCCGAGTCTGTGGATCGAGCAGCATATATGCACCGGTCTGGTACACCCGTAGATACCGCAACTGGTTGACCCGCTGGCGTTGCGTGGTCTGGGCGTATTGAATCAATGCACCGGCAGCGCGCGTCGCCAACGGGCGGTCTTCAAGACCACACACCGCCAGTGTCGCAACCGCCAACTGCTCACACAACGCGGAGGCAGCCGTCGCCAACTCCCAGCGCCACGTCGGCCACTCGGTCACGTGACCTTGCGTCCAACTGGCAGCACTGGGGGCATCAAGACGACGGGCCACCCGCTCGTGGGGCAACAATACCTCACGCTCCTCTTTGGTGAGCGGGGCCAAGTCTTGACTCAAACGTGCCTGTACCGGGGCCAGGTTTGGCAAACGGAGCGCCTCATCGTCAGGGACGAGCACCTCAGCGGGACGAAGACGCGCCAGCTCGGCTTGCAACTGGGTCAGTGCACGTGCATCAACAAACTCGGCAGCGGCAAATTCCCCGGTCGAAAGGTCGGCATACGCCAACCCTACCTTCCCTTGTTCAACCAGCACTGCTGCCAAATAGTTATTCGTGCGATCGGGCAACATCGCCGGATCGATCACTGTACCCGGCGTAATAATCCGTACAATGGCCCGCTGTACCATCTTGCCGCTGCTTTCGAGCGGGGTCAAACCAGCAGCGTAGACCGAACGAGGCCGCGTATCATTGCGCATCGCCTCCGTCTCGCTCAACTGTTCGGCAATAGCCACCCGGTAACCACGGGCAACTAATTCGCTCACATAACGATCAACGGCGTGGTAAGGCATTCCCGCCATCGGCGCATACAGCTTCTGCTGATCCTTCGGCGCTCGCTTATCAACGGCGTATTCTTTACGTGTTAACGTTACGTCAAGTAATTCTGCAATCAACTTTGCATCATCATCAAACGTCTCGTAGAAATCACCGAAGCGAAAGAGCAAAATCGCATCGGCAGCCTCTTCTTTTAGTTTGCGATACTGGCGATACCACGCATGCAATTCAATCGCAGCCATAGCGTTAGCTTATCTCATTCATCTGCTTGCCTCCGCGCTATGATAGCACATTCTCAATCGGCCTAAAGACGCAGAGGTAGCACAAGATACGCTCTGCGTCTTCACCGTACTATATTTAGTATGCCAACAATTCTCGTGCTGCGGCGAGGATTTTTGCGGCATTTGGTCGGTATGCGTCTTCGAGGGGAGGGCTGTAAGGGACAGGGGTATCAGGCGCCGCAAGGCGAGTAATCGGCCCGTCGAGATACTCAAAGGCACGCTCGGCAATAATCGCCGCCACTTCACCGCCTACGCCACAGGTGCGGTTCGCTTCATGGACGATCAGCACCTTGCCGGTCTTCTGTACCGTTGCCAGAATTGCCGCTTCATCGAGTGGTTTGAGGGTACGCAGATCGAGCACTTCAACACTATGACCCTCACGCTCCAGGGTGATCGCCGCTTGCAACGCCTCCTGCACCATCGCGCCATACGCGATGATACTCAACTCTTCACCACTGCGTCGCAATGCCGCTTGACCGATCGGTACCAAGCTCTCCCCTTCCGGCACCGGTCCCTTCAGTGACCGATAGAGATACTTGGTCTCGTAATAAATCACCGGGTTGGGGTCACGGATAGCGCTCAGCAATAGACCATAGGCATCGGCAGGCGTAGCCGGCGCCACGACCTTCAATCCGGGAGTATGCACAAACCATGCTTCATTCGACTGCGAGTGAAACGGACCGGCACGCAAACCACCGCCACCAGGCGCACGGATCGTAATCGGCACAGGCTGCCGCCAGCGAAAATGGTTAGTAGCCGCAAACTGGACGATGGCGTCAAATCCGGTTGAGATGAAATCGGCGAACTGCATCTCGACTACCGGCAAGAAACCTTCAAACGACATACCGATAGCAGCGTAGATCATTGCCAGCTCGGTCATCGGGGTATCGATCACCCGATCTTCGCCAAACTCCTCGATCAACCCTTGCGTCACCTTAAATGCGCCACCGTAGACGCCAATGTCTTCCCCCATAATCAGCACCCGCAGGTCGCGCTGCATCTCGTACCGCAATGCCGCTCGGATCGCTTCCAGATAGGTCAGTTCGCGCGTTCCCTGCTCGTCGGTGATCGTTGTTGTCAGCTTATGCAAACCTTGATCCCATGTCATTGGCTCCTCCTGCCGGTATATTATGCATAGACGCCATCGGTGAGTGTAGCCGGATCGGGGTAGGGCGAAGCCTCGGCAAACGCTTGTGCCTCATCGAGTTCGGCCTCGATCTTGGTCAGTAGCGCTGACAGTTTCGCATCATCGAGCAGGCCCCGCGCACGCAACTCGGCTTCGATCCGTGCAATCGGATCACGTGCTTCCCATGCGGCCAGTAGCTCTTTCGGCACATACGCCATATTATCGTGGATAGCATGGCCGCGCATTCGCATCGTTTTACACTCGATAAAGGTTGGACCACCACCGGCCCGTGCCCGTTCAACTGCTTCGGTAGCTGCTTGATAAACAGCCACAAAATCGTTGCCATCAACAATGACGCCCGGCATGTTGTAGCCGGCTGCACGTTGGGCAATATGCTCGATGGCCATCTGGCGACTGAGAGGGGTCGAATAGGCGTACTGGTTATTTTCACAGATGATAACCATCGGCAACTTAAACACACTCGCCCAGTTCATTGCCTCGTGTGCCAGGCCCTGCGAAGCACTGCCATCACCGAAGAAACACATCGCTACTCGTGGTTCGCCTTTGAGTTTGATCCCGTGGGCCACGCCGGTAATCACGCCGGTTGAGGCGGGCAAATGGCTAATAAAACCGATAATACCCAGACTAAGATCACCCATCCCGTGCAGATTTGCATCACGCCCGCGCGTTACTCCGGTTTCGCGGCCCAGCCACTGGGCCAAAATCCGGCGCGGAGTCAGGCCACGGACGAGATACGCACCGAGATCGCGATGCATCGGTGCGATAATATCACGCGGACCAAGGCTCATGGCAGCGGCCACGCTTAACGCTTCGTGACCGATCTGGGAAAAATAGCCGCCAACAATTTTGCTTTGCTTGTGAAGAAAGGTGCCTCGGTCGTCAAGTGCGCGGGTCAACCGCATCCAGTAGTGTGCTTGTTGCAACAAGGCATCATCGATCGCGTTCATGCCATCTCCTTAGCCAGACGAGGCTCACTTACATGCATTGCCGTCTTGTAAATAATTGGGGATTTATTTAGAGGTATTGTACCCGATCACGCGATCAAGGTTATCGATCACGCCGACAACAGGATCAGCTTTGCAAATATAAAACGGTGCGCGAGGAGGTACATTCCCCGCGCACCGTATACGCCACGACGATGCTTGGTGCGACGACTAGTGAGCGACGTTGACCGCAATCTTGCGCGGCTTGATCTCTTCCGCCTTCGGTACCGTCACCGTCAGCACACCATTCTCCAGCTTGGCCTCAATCCGATCCGGATGGATCTGGTTGGGCAAGCGAATGCTGCGGCTGAAGCGGCCATAGCGGCGCTCGGTCACGTGATATTGGCGATCCTTGCGATCGTTGCTCTGTGTAATTTCACCACTGATCGTCAGCACGTTGTTCTCGAAGGTGATGTTGAGTTGATCGGCCGTCATGCCGGGCACCGCCATTTCAATATGATAGGCATCGGCGGTCTCGCTCAGGTCAAGCGCCGGCACCAGGCTGCCATTGCGTGGCATCACACCGGTGAAGCCGGTGAAGAAAGTGTCATCGAGCAGTTGCGTCATCTCGCGGAAGGGATCCCAACGGGTGATGTTCGTCATAGCCGTCCTCCTTGCATCATTGGTATTGATGGTATTGATTCTTTTCAGAGCAGTGCTCTCATTCGAGCCTGCCTATACATTAACAGGTGATTGTTAGAATGACGTTGGCAGAGTATTAAAACTGTGTCTATGCTTAGCACGCATTTCTTAAAGTGGACGCCAGCATAATTTGGCTGATTACGCAAATATGCTACGCCAATCCCTGCTTATCGAATATACAAAGTTTTTACAAACCTATCTCAATCGTAACGATGCAAATGCGATCATCGGAAGAGTATCTGAAAAAATAGCCTCTCATTCTACAAAATCTTGAACATTCGATCTATACAGCGAGAATACAACGTGATACAATGGAACTGTACTATTAATAGTGCTCGTTCAAAGGGGTACAAACATGGGACGGTCAATTAATATCGACTTACAGGGAGGCGTAGTACCAATCTCACAAGCTGCGGCTAGTTTAGCGGCCTTAATCCGGCGGGCGAAAGAGAGCGGGCAGCCGGTTGTGATCACACAAAAGGGGTATCCATCAGCAGTGTTACTGAACATCGAACTGTTCGAGCAACTCCGTAGCTTAGCCCTACAAACCGAGCAAGCCCGCCAGCGAGAAGCCTGATCGAGCCGGAGACAACGAACGATGATCTCTTCATACACCAGTACTGCCCGTCATCACCATGATGACGGGCAGTCATCGTTAGGAATGCTCTAGTGTCGCTCGTTTTGCGCTGCCATCAAGGCCGGGATCATCCGATGATCGGTTTGGGCTGGTACAAGCGTCACCCGGGCATTACTCTCGGCTAAGTTTTGTAACTCGAGAATAGTAAACAGCGCATCGCGCACTTCAGGATCGGTACCGATACGGGCCAGTGCTTGCCCCAAAATCTGGGGCCTGACCGCCTTTGCACGGGCAAATTCGATAGCCGCCTGCCGCTCGGCAGTACTCGTGATAATATTCACCCGGTTAGCACCGTCTTGCAAAATCGCCGACGTCACTTGGCGCAGCCGGTTCACTACCTTCGCCTCGATCTGCCGGATCATGTTAATATCGCGGAAGTGAACTTTCCGAATATACACCGACCCCAACCGATACCCCCACTCTGCCGCCTTCGGCGATACCTCAGCACGCACCGCTTGGCTCATTGCATGCCGGTTTTCCAACATTTGCGCCAACGGCATATTGCTCAAGGTTCGCACCACAGCGTTACTAACGTTCGCCGCTAACGAACCTTGCGGGTCGGCGTTCTTGAACAAGAAGGCCACCGGATCGGTTACTGCCATCTCGTACCAAACACCGATACCCATCGGCGCACCCTCTTCGGAATTCACCGGTTGGCTGCGTAGGTAACGCTGATCAAGCCGCATATCGATCACATAACGGCGACCAAACAGGCCGATTAGGAAAGCGTTTATCCCTAAATGGAGTGGTAAGATCACCAACCCCGGCTCACGCAATACCCCAACCACACTACCGAAGAGGGTATACACGTGGCATGTACCCTCTTGCACAATTGTGTAGATACCGAATAAGCGCAGCAGGCCAAATAAGGTGGGCACTACAATAAATGCGCCGATGAAGGTCATCGTGGCAACTATGATCACGGTCAAGAGAAAGGTCATTGCTCCACCTCCAGAATAACACGCTCAGCTTGCCGGTAGAGACCTAAACGAACGTTACGTAGATAGGCATTGAGCGCATCACGCCCACTCGCTTTGAGTGCTCGTAACTGCTCGGCCAACGCCAGCAACGGCTCAACTTCGGCCTGCGCTTTCAGCGTCTCGATCTCAACCGCCCGCTTCGACTGTACGATCTTCTGATCGGCTGTAGCTTGGGCGAGGCTGATATCCGACGATACCTGGTTGTGCGCTGTATTGATCGCTGCCATTGCCGACTCCACTTCCGGCGGTGCATCGATTTCGGTGATTAGTGAAGCGTCAAGAATGATTCCGTAGCGTGCCGCCGATGACAGACACTCGCGATCCATTAGCTCGTTGAGGTCACGCAGATTCTTGCGCAGATCGTTGATCGAAACACCGGTCATTTCGCTCCCTTCCCCAGCCATCGCATTTAACTGACCGGTTTCTGTAGCCGGTGCCGAAAAGTTGGCGATCCGCTCACGCAAGATTGAGATGAAGTATCCCATCACGTGAACCACCGGATTTTTCACCCCGAAGAGATAGGCGTAGAGGTGGCGCTCCGATACCCGATAGCGGATCTGGCCTTTCAGGCCGACGTTCAGTTGGTCTTTGGTGACCGCCTCCAACACACGACCACCCTGATTCGCCGTCGGGTCTTCCAGATCGAGCGCCATGTTGATGGTCTGGGTTGCGACCGACACCTTGTACACACGTTCCCACGGCCATTTAAAATAAGGACCACCGGGAGGAATAACCCGCACCTGCGGATAGCGATAACGTTCGCGTTCATCCGGGCGCAAATACTCGGCAAATGGATCGTCCATCGGTGGTCCCGGCAGGCGTTCAGCTCGTCCGAAGATGGTTTTCACTGCGCGCTCGTTTTGATCGACAGTGTAAAAGCTGAAGGCGATGTAGCGAACAATAAACCACCCTAACAGTCCGATGACAACCCCAAGCGTAACGTCCATACAACCACCTTCCTTGTCGTTGCTAACGACCCAGCGCTATCAACCGAAAAAGATATGCGTTCGCGGTCGTCACCACGAACGCATGAGAAAGACACCTGAATGCCGACGGTAAGCGATATACGGAACCGATATGAGGGCCATTGCGTGTATCCTCTCCTTGTGCTGTCAGTATAACATACGGATTCATCCCAGAAAGGTTGCACAGCAATTGTGCTATAATCGCGCTAACCCAGAATGTCATGGCAAGCCAATCGGCGCGCCGACAAGTGAAGGGCCATGTCGCCCGCATGGTTCTTCGCAAGTGTTCCGGTCATCGTAGATCAGGAGAAGGAAGCATGCGAAAGACTCTTCTTACACTGATAGCGCTCCTCGCGCTACTCCTGCCGGTACTGACCGCGTGTGGTCAGCCTACGGCTCAACCGACAGCGACACCGGCTCCCACAGCCGCACCAACCACCGCTCCAACTACTGCTCCAACAGATTCCAGCAAGCCCCGGATCGCACTGGTGACCGATCTGGGCAAGGTCAACGATGGAACGTTTAACGAGTTTGCCCACCTTGGTGCGTTGCGGGCGGCGCAAGAGTTCGGGCTGGAGTACAAGTACATCGAGACGCAGGCCCAAGCCGACTACGAGAAGAACATTCAAACCTTCGTCGATGAGGGTTTCGATGTGATCATCACCGTCGGTTTCCTCATCGCCGACGCTACCAAGAAGTTCGCCGCCGAACACCCTGACATCATCTTTATCGGCGTCGACCAGTTCTACGAGCCGGGCACGGTGACCGACAATTTGGTCGGGTTGCAGTTCCGTGAGGATCAGGCCGGCTTCTTGGCTGGTGCCCTGGCCGGGATGATGACCAAGACTAACACCGTCGGTATTGTTGCCGGTCAAGAGATCCCACCGGTCAAGCGCTTCAAGAACGGTTTTGATAACGGCGCACGCTATGTCAATCCCAACATCAACCTGCTCGGTGTCTATCTACCCACCTTCATCGACCCCGCCCTCGGCGCGAGCACGGCCCAACAGATGATCGGTGAGGGGGCAGACGTGATCTTCGGTGCGGGCGGCCCTACTGGCTCCGGCGCGATCAAAGAAGCGGCAGCGCGTGGCGTGTTTGTCATCGGTGTCGACCAGGACGAATACGTCACCACCTTTGCCAACGGCTCGGCTCCCGGCGCCGATAAAATTCTGTCATCGGCGATCAAGCGAGTCGATGTCGCCGTCTACGACCAAATCAAGGCGGTTGTGAACGGCACCTTCAAAGGAAACGGTATCGCCCTGTACGAAGCGGCGAACGGGGGTATCGGCTACGCTGATTACCACGACACTGCTAACATCGTGCCGGCTGAAGTGAAGGTGCGAATGGAGCAGATCCTCGCGGCGCTGACCAACGGCACACTGACGACCGGCGTCGATCCGGTCAGCGGTGATGTTGATCCGGCGACTATCCCAACACCGCAGCCGTTCCGCACCTCAGATGTCAAGCTACCCCGGATCGCGCTGGTGACCGATCTGGGCAAAGTCAACGATGGAACCTTTAATGAGTCGGCTCACCTCGGTGCGTTACGGGCGGCGCAAGAGTTTGGGCTGGAGTACAAGTACATCGAGACGCAGGCCCAAGCCGACTACGAGAAGAATATTCAGACCTTCATTGATGAGGGCTTTGATGTGATCATCACCGTCGGTTTCCTCATTGCCGACGCTACCAAGAAGTTCGCCGCCGAACACCCTGATATTATCTTCATTGGGGTCGACCAGTTCTACGAGCCGGGCACGGTGACCGACAATTTGGTCGGATTGCAGTTCCGTGAGGATCAGGCCGGTTTCTTGGTCGGCGCGCTGGCCGGGATGATGACCAAGACCAACACCGTCGGTATTGTTGCCGGACAAGAGATCCCACCGGTCAAGCGCTTCAAGAATGCCTTTGATAACGGCGCACGCTATGTCAATCCCAACATCAACCTGCTCGGCGTCTATCTGCCTACCTTCATCGACCCCGCCCTCGGTGCGAGCACGGCCCAGCAGATGATCGGTGAGGGGGCAGACGTCATTATGGGCGCCGGTGGACCTACCGGCTCCGGTGCGATCAAAGAGGCCGCAGCGCGTGGTGTCTATGTGATCGGCGTTGATCAAGATGAATACTTTACGACATTCGCCCGTGGTACCGCCCCCGGTGCCGACCGGTTACTGACCTCGGCATTGAAGCGGGTTGATGTTGCCGTCTACGATCAAATCAAGGCGGTTGTGAACGGTACCTTCAAAGGGAACGGTATCGCGATGTACGAGGCAGCGAACGGTGGTATCGGTTACGCCGACTATCACGACACCGCCGATGATGTACCTGATGCGGTCAAGCGCCGGATGGAGGAGATTCTTGCCGCCCTGACCAAGGGTGAGTTGACAACCGGCGTCGATCCGGTCAGTGGTGATCTCGATCCGGCGACCATTCCAGAACCGCAGCCGTTCCGACCCTAAATCTAAACCGGTTTAGTAGGACACAACCATCACGACCCTGCTTTGCAGAGTCGTGATGGTTGTTTTTATAATTATCAAAACTAGCTTGCCCCATAACTTTTGAGCGTCAATTTATTTAACAGCAGATGCTGCGCAGTCATTGTACCAACGCGGTTTTGCATGGCAACATATCGATACCATGTTGCAAGTGCGTGGACGGAGCTACATCTTGCGCCGCAACTATCGTAACACAGACCAAATTGCGATGGCGTGCGCTGCTATTCTCAATCAAACCGACGGCCACATCCCAATCGACGCCATCCACGAAGGCCACCGTCCGGTCGTGCGATGTTGCCGCTCCGTTAGCGAAGAGGCTATCGCCATCCGCGATTTCTTGATGACCGCAGCCCGCCAGTGGCGCTTGCCCATTCACGCCGGTGCCGTACTCTGCCATAGCCGGCAGGTAGCCCAGCAGATCTGTGATGAATTACAAAAGATCGGGTTGTCGGCAGAACTTACCGAAAAGAGGCAGATCGATCTCTGTAAGCCGGTGGTGAAGGTAATGACCATCCATTCGGCCAAGGGGCTTGAGTTTCCATTTGTGGCGGTGCTGCGGTTAGCGCAAGACCATTTGCCGCATAGTTTCGAGCATTTACCACCGGAAGAACGAGACGAGATGATCGAACAGGAGCGCCGCCTGTTTTATGTTGGGTGTAGCCGTGCAATGTGCGCCCTCCTGGTATGCGCCGATGCCGATCAACCGTCACCGTTTGTGCTCGATTTGCCGAATGAACTTTGGCAGTGGGAAGAAAAATAGGCGTGAATTCTGAACAGAAACTACATTATGATGCACCGGCGTTTAACTCAAGCCGGATATACGTACCAATGGCCGTTACCAATCCTACGCCAAGCCCTAGCCATATACTCAACTCGGCGCTCCACCGCTGCTGAGCCTCGGCAATCATGCGTAGGGTGCGCAGATTACTATTTGCCAACCCCATCACTCCCTGCTGGAGAGCTTGTTGGGTTGCTTCGACCAGCTCACGTTGATTCACCAGTAGCCATACCGATCCGATGGCACTTGCAGTCAGGTACGTAAGGATACCGGCCAGCGACCCGATCAAGAGGGCTAATACTAATCGGCCGAGCCAGTTCCGCTGCGGTACCGTCGCGTTATGTGCGATGCTCATCACTCCACCCTTAGCTGACTACAAACCGACGCAAGCTTAGCTCGGCAAGGTCGGTTGCCCAACACGTTATGCAAATGCCGAGCGACTACTCGCACCACAAACGAACCAGCACTGTATTAGTTGCTACCGCCAGTTACGAGCAAAAGGAGATACCACCATGTAAGCCTACGAAGTAGTTCCCTCACCGTTATTTCCATCACCGGTGATTCGTCGGCGCGCACGCTCCTTAGCAGCCCGCAAACGCGCCAGCGCATCTTCGGTCGCAGACGTGGGAGGAGCTACCGGGTGCGACGACGAGGTTGATGACGCAGGAACCGACGGTGGTGGCGTCAGCGGTTGCTGGGCACCGGCCATCTGGCGGCGAGCTTGATCACGCACAGACCGCAATCGTCCGAGCACCGGATCAGGCGTAACCGGCACTGAGCCGGCCGGTTGGAAGCGTCCGGCCAATGTACCGAGCGCGCCAAAATCACTCCGCCGCAACATCAGCCGACGCAAGGCGATATCGATGGGCAACAGGATCAACGCCAATAGGAGCAGCGGCAACGCAATCTCTTGTGCCGAGAAAACCAGATTGATCCGACTGAACACCTCAGCCGGTTGTTCAACAAACCGACCTTTGGTCATATTCGCCAGTTCGGCTAATAAGCCGGGGTTGGCTTGAGCACTGCGATATTCCGAAGAATACGGAACGACCATTCCAGCTGTCTCTTGGACGACCACCCGATCACCGCGAGTGCCGGCAATTTGCACTAAATACGTGCCGGGCACGGGGCTTTCTAACCGCGCTTGATACTGGTTTGGTGCAACCTGTGTCAACCGCACTTCACGACGCGAACCATCGCCACCGATCAGCGTAGCCGTCACCGTCAAATCATTTTGCCCGGCAGCCGTCATCAGTCGCACAACTGTCTCACCACCAGCAACCGTCACCTCGGCGCGGACATCGGAACCACCACGTGGTGTCAGATCCCCGACTAACTGAGCTGCGAATCGTGGAAATCCGTCCCATGTCAACCAATCACGGGCCCACTTGCCTTTGGTATCGCTAAGCCAGGCCGCACTGCGTCCCAAACCATACTGCCAGGTTGCCAGTATTGGTTGCTGGTCTTCGGTCGCCAGGATCAACTGCGCAGTATCTTTGAGCGTGCTGCCGTTGTAACCGTAGAGTGGTGGAACTGCGTTAATTCCGGCCAAAATAGGGCTATTACTGTAGCGTACCGGTACAAATGGCTGTTCAACGATGTAATTACCAATCGCCGTAATGGTCTCTTGGACGAAGATTTGCGGTACATCAGCCATATCAGCCGCCGGATAATACCGACCACCACCTTCAGCCGCCAACTGTTGCAGATAGGTTGCCGAACCACTTCCCGCTGCCACCACAGTCAATGTAATTCCCTGTTCACGCAGACGAGCCGCAATATCGAGCTGATCACCACCGCTCCCCCAACCATCGGTCAGCAAAATCATGTGCTTAATACGGGCATCGACCTGCTGGAGCATCTCTTCGGCGCGCAGCAGACCGGCGCGAATATTAGTCGGTCCGCGCGGCTCAACGCCGGACACTGCATCAATCACTTGTTCAACCGTAGCCCCGCGGGTAGCGGCAAACGTCGGAAAAGCGGCGCCGTCGAACGTCACCACCCCGACCGTATCTTGTGGACTGAGCAATGCCGTCGCTTGCACCACTGCATCTTTGGCAATATCAATTTTTCGCTCGGTCGAAGAGGTAATGGGGCCGCCGCGATCGGGATTGGCACAATGACAAGCATCCATCGAGCCTGACTTATCGATCACAAACACAATTGCCAGATCGGGCCGTAGCTCACGGTTGCGAACGTCCATATAGACCGGCAATACCTCTTCGACCGCAGTACGACCATAGCCACCGACGCCAAAACTTTCTTCCCCACCGATCATCAACAAACCACGACCGAGATCGCGCACATAACCGGGGATAGCCTGCATCAGCCCAACCGGCAATGCCCGCGCAGGTGTATTTACTAATACCAACGCATCGTAAGTGCTGAGATCGGCCAACGAACGTGGGGCAGCCTCCGGCGCAATAATCTCGGCCACAATATCGGCTGCAGTAAGCGCCGTCGCTAACGGACGAGCATCGGTGGCGTTGCGTGCCACCAACAAGACGCGCGGCGGCCCTTGGACCCGAATTAAGGCTGCTGCTTCATTATTCTGTACCCGCCCATCTTGCGCAGCCTCGACTTGCACCCGATAGCGTTGGAAACCACTTCCCTTAATCGGAACCACGAATTCAACCCGTGTCGCACCGGGTCTGAGATCGAGTTCACGTTCCGCGACGACCCCAACATCATCGATCAGGCGCACCGTTGCACGCTGCGCTACCGTGCTCTCGACAGTTGCCACGATCAACGCCTCTTGACCATCGCGGACACTATTCGGCGCTTCAACGCTGGCCACCAATGCTTCTGCATCGGTCTCGACGAGGGTCAGATCGACAATGTCAATAGGAATACCACGACTAGCCGCCAAACGGGCCACATCAATCGCCCGCCCACTATTTTCGCCACCATCAGAGAGCAACACGAGCCGCTTTTGCGAGTCGGCGGGGAATAATGCCATGCCTAGTTGAATGGCGGCTTCAATGTTAGTACGGTTAGTGATGGGAATTGAAGTAATGCGTCCTAATCGTCGATCACTATCGGGGGCTCGTTCAACCAAGGCATTACCACCGAAGACAACGATTGCCGCTTGATCGTCCGGCGGCATCTCTTGCAACGCCGCACGGATAAAGGCTTCGGCCTGAGCACGGGTCGATGCCGGCATTGAGTCGCTGCCATCGAGTAAAAAAACAGTCGTAAGTCGGTCAACCGGACGCACAAATTGAATGCCGGCAAAGGCAAACACCAGGAATACCGCTATCAAGGTTCGCACGATCAAGCTACCCCAGAACCGCATTGGTGATAAGCGGCGCGGGCCTAACAGCGCGACCGCAATCATCACAACCGGTATGATGAGTAACCACAACGCTTCGGGGTAGATGAACGAGATATAGGGCATAGGCATCCGTCCGCCGGTAGATACTTACCTGAATATGGAATGTATTGGCATTGTACCGATAATGAGCCGCGTTGACAAGACAAAACCTCACTTCTTTTCTGAGACGTAGCTACCGTTGTTCAGGTTCCACTGCACAGCCTAAAACAATCGCTTATTCTGCCGTTTGCTGCGCAAACAAGACGCGGATCAAGGAGGTATGGCATCTCCTTGGTCCGCGTCTCAGGGCAAACCATGCGGTACAAAGCGTATCACTATGCAGTGACCGGCTCAGTTTGCGGCTCAATCTCGATCTTAGCCCCCAACACTTTCAGGAACTGCGCCAGCCATGCCGGGTGTGCCGGCCATGCCGGTGCAGTGACCAAATTGCCGTCGGTGATCGCCTGATCGGCGGGAAGTTCGTGATACTCAGCACCAATTAACGGCAGATCAGGGCCAACTGCTGCATACGCGGTGCAGCGACGACCGTTCAAGACGCCGGCCGCTGCCAGTACTTGTAAACCGTGACAGATCGCTGCCACCGGCTTATTGGCGGTGAAAAAGTGGCGGGCAATTTCGAGCACACGCGGGTTGAGTCGAATGTATTCCGGTGCGCGACCACCAGGAATGACCAGGGCATCGTATTCGTGTTCATTCACCTCATCAAAAGTCTTGTTAAGGACAAAGTTGTGACCCCGCTTCTCACTGTAGGTCTGATCGCCTTCAAAATCGTGAACTGCCGTGCGCACGAATTCGCCGGCTTTCTTACCGGGGCAGACGGCATGCACCTGATAGCCGAGAGCGGCAAGTGCTTGGAACGGCACCATGACCTCGTAATCTTCGACATAATCGCCGACGAGGAAGAGAATTTTCTTCGCCATACACTACTCCTCTTGATATATGACCGGCTGACCACTCTGTCAGTATATTGCGAGCTGCGATAACTTTACTGTAGCACAGTTCAAGGGAACGGTCAACCAACCTGCAATACGCGCAGCGTTTCGGCGACCGCCTGCTGGAGACCGCTCAAGCAGTCTTCAAGCGGCTGATCGGTGGTAGCTGCACGTTCGAGCGCCTGCGCTGCGGCTGCCACCAGCACGGCCCCAACTTGACGAGCACCGCCTTTCAGACGATGGGCTATCTGTCGTACTTGTTCACGATCACGCCGGGCAATGGCCACAGTTACCTGATCGAGCTGTTGTTGGAACTCGTGTCGGATCAGCTCACAGGTTGTGCGTCTTATTTCGATCTGATCACCACCGAGTGCGGCCAACAGCTCGTTGAACATTGCCCTATCGATCACCAGCTCCTCATCTGTAGCGGTACTATGGACTATCTGATCACGTCGGTCGGTGGGTGGATGTAAGGCATCGCGAAGATCTTGTAAACGAACCGGTTTATTAAGAAAACCGTCCATACCGGCTGCCAGGCAACGCTCACGGATACCGGCAAAGGCATAGGCGGTGAGAGCAATAATCCGTGGTTGCCGGATGCGATTGCCAAGCGCACGAATGTGGCGCGTCGCTTCTTCCCCGTTCATTTCCGGCATTTGTAGATCCATTAGCACAACATCAAACTGGCCATGTTGGACGGCATGTAAAGCTTCACGACCATTCGCAACTACCGTCACGTGATGCCCCAAGACCCGTAGAAGATGCAACGCCACTTGCTGGTTGATCTCGTTATCCTCGGCCACTAAGACGTGCAGTGCTGGTGTCTGAACAGACGAGGGTGATCCTACCGACTTCAACGGTTCTACCGGCGCTACCACACGTTGCATTGGTAAGCTAAGAGTAAAGATTGAACCCTCGCCCAAACGACTATCGGCCCGTAGCTCACCACCCATCAGGGAAGCCAATTGAGCACTGATCGCCAAACCCAACCTGGCCCCATCACGCCGTACTTGTTCGCTACGATACCGGATAAACGGCTGGAAGAGCCTGGGCAGATGTTCGGATGTGATCCCAATACCGGTATCACTCACCCTGATCGCTACTTGACACCGGTCATCGGCGACATCAAGCAGATCAACTGTTATCGAGACACTCCCATGATCGGTGAACTTTATTGCATTACTGACCAGATTTGTCACGATTTGGCGTACTCGCATCCCATCAACGATGACTAACGCTGGAAGCGCGGGATCGATTCTGACACCCATGTGCAAGCCTTTTCGCACGGCCTCGCGGCGAAACAACTCACACACAGCCATGATAATTGCCCGCAGATCGGTCGGTTTGGGCTCTAGCTCTACCTGCCCCGCCTCCAGTTTGGAAAAGTCAAGCACATTATTGATAAGAGTTAGGAGCGATTCACTCCCGATCCGAATTGTCTCGATGAAGTCGCGCTGCTTGTCGGTCAAGCCTCCTCGCAACAAGACCTCCGTACTCGTAATAACCGCATTCAACGGTGTCCGCATTTCGTGGCTGATCGCGGCAAGAAACGAGGTTCGAGCACGTTCGGCCTGCTCAGCAGCTTCTTTGGCGCGCAGTAAATCGGTTGCGATCTGTCGCTCGACGGTAATATTCCGACCAACAATCAGACCACCACTAATTTGCCCTGGTGTGATCTCGACGGGAAGTAAGACGGTATCAAACACTTGATCATCGATAGGATAATCGATGCGATGCGTCGCACCGTTCAAGACCTCATGACACAGGGATAGTAATTTTGAACAGTACGGTTCAGGAAGCAGATCAGGCAACAAGCGACCTTCAAGCTGTGCTGAAGTGACGCCAAAGCGAGCTAATTCAGGACCGGCAGCTAGCGTAAGGCGGAGATCGGTGTTGAACATCAACACGATGGTACCTGGTAGCATGTCGGCCAGCATGCGATAGCGCTGTTCGCTCGCACGAAGTGCTAGCTCATTTTCTTTGGTGCGGGTAATATCTTGAAACGTACCGCGCAGCTTGACTATGCGCCCATTCTCCCAGACCGGCTGGCCGATCGAACGCACCCAACGGAGATTGCCTTTTGCTGTCCGAAACGGTAAGGCGAGATCCCATTCGGCCCCGGTGGCAAGGCACCGTTCATACACTTCACTGATCAGATGATGTACTTCGGCAGGGTAGAAATCTATCAACTCAGGAGATGGTGGTATGTCACCGACCGGCAACTCGTGAATAGCAAACATCTCCTCCGACCAAACCATTGTTCCCGTTGCCAGATCAAGCTCCCAGCCACCTACGCTTGCCATCTTCCCCACAGCGCGCAGTAATTGTTCACGTTCGGCAAGCGCCTGCTCAACGGCAACCTGTGCCGTTATATCAGTTTGCACACCGACAAACGCGACAACATTCCCGGTCTCGTCGCGTACTGGACTGATCGAAAGCTGATTCCAAAACGGTTGCCCATCTTTGCGATAATTGAGGATACGCTCCTGAATTGGGTGCGCCGCCGCAATCGCCTCGCGTAGCCGATCCACCGTTGCCGCGTCGGTCTGTGGACCTTGCAGAAAACGGCAGTTACGGCCAAGAACCTCATTGGGAGCATAGCCGGTAATCGTGCTGAATGCCCGGTTGACGAACACAATTGGCTGATCAGCACCGGCATCGGTCACGATCATCCCACTCGCCATTTCGTTAACAGCAGCGAGGAGAAACCGGTTTTGGGTGCGCAATCGGGTAATTTCTGCTTGCAAATCGGCAATTTGCTGAGCGAGTTCGGTTTCTTGCGCCGAGTGCTCGGAAGCAGACGGGGGTGCGGAATGCTCCATGAATCCCAATTCCTTAACCAGTTGGTACGTATGCTTGAAACCACCTGTTGCTTACTACAAGGAATTGTGCTAGTGGTATGATACCATTTTTGCTCGAATTGATGTGGATTCTTTTATCAGGTATGCACAATTAACAAGGGGTATAACAATACTATACCCCTACCGAATAGCCCGATATGACCCATCCACCAAACGGTACTACAAGGTTGTTTGGTCGATGTGAACCGGCGGATCCCGTTCGATCCGCTCAATCAATGCCGCCAGCGCACGTGGCTTAATGTGGTACAACTGATCTGTTACCCGCACCGGTTCGTGCAAATCGGGATGTGCGGTATCAATGACAACGTGCCATTCAGCATCGTCAGGCCAGTCAGGTAAGATAAACGGCACCTCCTCGTTGCCGGCATTGATCAACACGAGCAATACATCGTCACGCATGGGTTTACCGTCTTCGGTGCGATCATCAATGACGGCGCCGTTCAACAACACCCCAATACAGTGCAAATCGGGCTGCTGCCACAATTCAGCACTCACCTCTTGCCCATCCGGGCTTAACCATTCGACGTCATACTCAGCATTCGCAAGATGACCGACAAAGAAGCGGCGTCGGCGCAAAACGGGATGCTCACGACGGAACGCGATCAGACGACGGGTAAACGTCAACAGCAGCTCGGCCTCAGGGTCGGATTGCCAATCCACCCACGAAATCGAGTTGTCTTGGCAGTACGCATTGTTATTACCCTGCTGCGTTCGCCCACGTTCATCACCTGCCAGCACCATCGGTGTCCCCTGCGAGAGGAAGAGCGTAGCGATAAAGTTCATCATCTGCCTCAACCGCAGTGCGCGAATGTCCGGGTCATCGGTTGGTCCCTCAACACCGCAATTCCACGAGTTGTTGTATGAGTCGCCGTCGCGGTTCTCTTCACCATTGGCCTCGTTATGCTTCTCATTGTACGAAACCAGATCGCGCAGTGTAAAACCATCGTGCGCAGTGACGAAGTTGATCGAGTGATACGGCCGACGCCCGTTGTGATGGTAGAGATCCATCGAACCCATAAACCGCGAAGCAAATTCGGCAGCCTGACCGGGATCACCCTTCCAAAATCGTCGTACCGTATCACGATAACGACCATTCCATTCGGCCCATGGTGGTGGAAAGCGACCAACCCAGTAGCCATCAAAGCCAACATCCCACGGTTCGGCGATGAGTTTCACGCGCTGTAACACCGGGTCGTGCTGCACCATGGTCAAGAACAGGCTAGGTTGTTCAGAACCGGCCGGGCCACGAACGAGCGTGCGGGCGAGATCAAACCGAAACCCGTCGACGTGCATCTCGGTCACCCAATAACGGAGCGAGTCGAGGACCATCTGCAAGGCACGTGGATTGTTCATATTAAGACTATTGCCGGTACCGGTATCGTCGAGATAGAACCGTGGCTGATCGGGGACAAGCCGATAGTATGAGGCATTATCAATGCCACGAAAGCTGAGCGTTGGGCCGAGATGGTTACCCTCGCCGGTGTGGTTGTAGACGACATCGATAATGACTTCGATGCCGGCAGCGTGCAGGGCTTTGACCATCGCTTTGAATTCATTGACTTGAGCTTGTGGGTCGCTCTGGCTGGCATAACGCGGTTCAGGGCTGAAGTAATTGATCGGTTGGTAGCCCCAGTAGTTCGTAAGACCGCGATCGGTAAGGAACTGATCGGTAATAAACGCTTGCACCGGCAAGAGTTCAACCGCCGTGATCCCCAATTCCTTCAGATAGTCAATCACGGCCGGTGTCGCCAGACCGGCATACGTCCCACGCAATGCTTCTGGCACGGCGGGATGCAGTTTGGTAAAGCCTTTCACGTGCAGCTCATAGATCACCGAATCGGCCAGTGGAATATCCGGTGGTCGATCATTGCCCCAATCGAATTGCGGATCGATCACAACTGAGCGAGGCACGTAGGGTGCACTATCACGCTTGCCGATGGTCAAATCACCATACGGACTATCAACGCGATAACCGTAATTGGCCTTATCCCACCGCAATTGACCCGCCAACGCACGGGCATACGGGTCGATCAAGAGCTTATACGGGTTGAAGCGATGGCCCTGTTGCGGGGTATAGGGACCGTATACACGATACCCATAGAGCTGACCTGGACGTAATCCCGGAATATAGCCGTGCCAGACATCAGCCGACCGTTCGGGAAGAGTGATACGCACAGCCTCATGCAGTGCATCAAGACGATCAAACAGACACAACTCAACGCGCGTCGCGTGCGCTGAGAAGATCGCGAAGTTTACACCTTCACCGTCCCACGTTGCCCCAAGCGGATACGGACGACCTGGCCAAACATCGGTAATTCGCACGCAAATCCTCCCCTAGATAAACACTGGTAGCGTGCAGACTGGACAGCAATTGCCACCTGCACGCTACCTTGCGATAGGACTCATCTCAAACCCTGATAAACATCGCACGAAGTTAGAGGTAACAACCCTACCGAATTAACGCTCCTCCTTACGCTCACGCGAGCGGAAGACGATGACAATCGGTGTACCCTGAAAACCATAGCGTTCGCGTAGACGATTCTCAAGATAACGGGCATACGACCAGTGAACCAATTCGCTATCGTTAGCGAAGAAGAGAAACACCGGTGGCTCAGTTTGGGGCTGTACTGCGTAGTATAAACGGAGATGGGCACCCTTCTTGACAGCCATCGGCGGCTGTTGGACAACCACCTCACGCAAAAAGTTGTTCAGTTCGCTCGTCGGTACCCGTTTCTGACGCTGAGCGTAGATCTCACGGGCATAATCGAGCAAATGACCGACCCGCTGACCGGTCAATGCCGAGATAAAGACGATCGGTGCATAGTCGACAAACTTAAACGCTTCGCGTACTCGGTGTTCATATTCGTAGTAGGTTTGCGAATCTTTGGTGATCGCATCCCACTTATTGACCACCAGGATCAAGCCTTTTTTCGCTTCGAGCACCATGCCGGCAATGTGGGTATCTTGAGCGGTAACGCCTTCGGTTGCATCGATGAGTAACATCGCAACATCGCACCGCTCGATTGCACGCAAGGTGCGTAAGACACTGTATTTCTCGATCCCGCGCTCAATTTTACCGGCACGCCGAATCCCGGCGGTATCAATCAGGGTAATCGGTTCGCCGTGGTAGGTAATCGTAGTATCAATCGGATCGCGCGTCGTACCGGGAATTGGACTGACCACACTGCGCTCTTTGCCGAGCAGACGATTCAGCAACGAAGACTTACCAACATTGGGGCGACCAACAATCGCCACTCGCAGATGGCGCTCCTCATCCTCCTCGAATGTCTTGGGCGGAAAATACTCGGTCAAGCGGTCGAGAACATCGCCGGTACCAAGCCCGTGGAAGGCACTCATTGGGATCGGATCTCCCAGATTCAGCGCATAGAACTCAACTGCATCGAGCATGCGCTCTTGGCTATCGCATTTGTTCACCGCCAACACAACCGGCTTTGCAGTTGTACGCAAAATATCGGCTACATCGGCATCAGCCGTCGTCAGACCATCACACCCGTCGACCATAAAGATGATCGCGTCGGCCTCGGCAATCGCGTGTTCGGCTTGGGCACGGGTACGACGAGCGATCTCCGCTTCAGGCAAAGAAGGATCTTCGTCACCAAATAGAAGACCGGCAGTATCAACAACGGTAAACTCACGTCCATTCCAGAAAGCATCACCGTACAGCCGGTCACGGGTGGTACCGGGAATATCTTCCACAATCGCCCGTCGCTCGCCGATCAAGCGGTTGAAGAAGGTTGATTTTCCTACATTCGGACGGCCCACAATGGCCACAATCGGTTTTGGCATAACTCCTCCCGGACGCCAATCCTGTGCGTCCTCGCTTTCTATTATAGTAGGTGTCGGGATAGACGTTGCATAGTATTCATCGTAATGCGGCCATCGTCCGACGGAGTTTTTGCTATGATCGATGCACTGCTTGGGATTTTACTCTGCCAACTGATCGGTGAAGTGATTAGTCGTGGGCTTCGACTACCGGTACCCGGCCCGGTAGTCGGTATGCTGTTGCTCTTTGCCATTTTACGCTGGCGCGGTGGACCACCACCCCAACTCAGCACCACTGCCCACGGACTGCTCACCCACCTTCCCCTGCTGTTCGTCCCTGCCGGGGTTGGGGTTATCGTGCATATACCGTTGCTCATTCGCGAAGGATTGCCGTTATTCGCCGCAATTATCGTCTCAACGACAATTACGCTACTCGTAACCGGCCTGACCGTCCATCGGCTGTACCGGAGGAAGTGATCCACACGTATGGATGACCGAATTTTTTTCGATCTGGGTATATTTAGCCCAAACTCCACTCCTCTGGCTCACCACGACCATCACCATCTATCGCCTGATGACGATTATCAGCCGCAGATTGGGTTCACCCCCGTTCCTCAATCCTGTTCTCTTATCAATATGCTGGTCGGTATCTTGCTTGTCACCGACACTCCGTATGCCACCTACTTCGATGGAGCCCAGTTCGTTCACTTTCTGCTTGGACCGGCGACGGTTGCGCTGGCTATTCCGCTCTACGAAGCCGAACGAGTGCTACGTCGGATGCTGTGGCCGGCACTCATTGGTCTCTTCGTCGGTTCGGTGACCGGTATCATTGCAGCTGTCCTCAGCGGACGGCTTATGGGACTATCTGAAGCAACAGTACGTTCCCTCGCACCCAAATCGATTACGACGTCCATTGCGATGGGTATTGCCGAACAACTAGGCGGCCTACCCTCACTGACGGCCGTCATTGTCATCGTTACCGGTATGGTGGAGGCGCTGTTTGGCTGGGAGCGGCTCGGCTTGGCAGGTATCCACGATGATAGTGAATGAGGCTTTGCCCCAGGCTTAGCATCGCACGGTCCGGGCACTGCACGCTCACTACAATTTAGTAGTGAAGCGGGAGCCTTAGCCGGTTTGGCAATGGGGTTAAACGGCGCACTAACGTCGCTCCTCGTGCCATTGCTGGCACACTGACTCGGATTATGAGAGCTGCGTATGGATGGAGGACGAGGCAGGTAAGATGGAACGCTTACCTGCCTCTATTCGGCGATAGAAGGCAGAGGGGAACAACCGCACTCTCATCCCGCTTCATCAAGCCATTGCATGCGGATAGCAAGCAGGTTGTACTAACCCTCGATCCGCTCCATCGTACCATCCGGCAACCAACGGATACGTACACCGTTGATCTCCGTCCAGCCCTCAAGCTCTTCTTCCTCTTCCTCCTGCGGGACGAGGACCGGCCCACGATCCTGCGACCAGAGGATGAGTTCGTCAATTGTATACCATCCCGGCCGATAATGGACTTGGTCGGCCGGATTAAGCCAGAAACGAATCTGGCCGTCCATCCATTGCCAACGCTCAAGCGAGCGCCACTCCTTGCCCTGATCGCTCAGGACGACCTTGACCTCCTCCAACATGCGCAACAGTTCCGGCAACGAGCGCGGCGTACTGTAACGCAGTTGCAGCAGGCGCTGATTAATTGCGTCCCGCAGTCGTTCGAGCTCAGGTATGCTCAAACTTTCTAGATCGAAGTCAATCACTGCGGCTTCCTTTCCCGGGATGTCGATCCGATGTGCTCTATGCCGCACCGAACCGGCCCGCTTCGACATCCATAAACAGAATCCCTTGGGTTGGTAGCGCGCACTGCGGTGTGCGTTAATCGCCTGCCTGTCCCCCACATGTATCATACCCCAATTTTGTTACAAGAACCTTTCCACGGGGGGTAAACAGCAGCGATCTTTGTGTTTCTGCAATAATAACGCAAATCACGACGATTAGGTTGCAAAACCGGCCGCACTTGATAACATTTCAGTCATCTTTCAGGTTGCGTTGATAACTCGAGTGCAGCCAGCAAGCGAAGTGCTTCATCAGCATCGTTACCGCACATGTCGGGATGTGGTCGTAGACGAACACAGATTGCCGGACGTTCGGGTTTACCATACAACGCACAGCGATTGTCGGTGGTTAACTGAACACAGCGCACACCGGCAGGCTTGCCATTCGGCATACCCGGTATCGGTGACGAGATCGAAGGGGCGATACAACACGCGCCACAACCAACTCGACATTCCATCGCAGGCTCCTCGCGCACCGATCAGCACGATGTTACTCCTCCGCGATACGCTCGATCCGTAACCCACGAATCTCTCGCCCCCGTGCTGCCCAACGTCGGTGATAATGTGACTCGAACACGGCCAACTCACTTGGTGAAGCGGGTAATCCGCGCAATTGCGGGAAGGCGGGCAGCAATTCTTGCATCAGGGTGAAGAGGTCTGGATGATCGGTCAGAAAACTGAGATACCCACCCGGTACGAGCGCACGCTCAGCGCAGCCCAGCATCTGCGCCGAAACGAGTAGTTGATTGCGTTGTCGGTTGCGTAACAGCGGCGGTGGAAAGTGAAGAATGATCGCCGTCAAGGCGCGATCGGGAATACGCTGGTAGAGGAGACGTGCATCGGCGTGCAGAAAGATGATATTCTCTAAACCTAACTCAACTACTCGTTCCACCGCTCGGTACAGCGGTTTGGCAACAATATCAACCCCAACAAAACAGGCATCTGGCTGTGCTGCGGCCAAGGTGCAGATGTATTCACCGGTTGCACAACCCAACTCAAGAGTCAGCGGTGCATTACGCCCAAACAGACTCTCAGCATTCAGCAACGGAAAGCGGGCAGGATAGTGATAGAGTTCGTGGGCCGACCACGAACGATAATAGCGTTCAGCTATCTCCGGTGGTGGTACTGTGACCTTTAAACGTGCAGGATAACGACCTCGACCCATATCGGTAACACTTAAGACATAAACGCAAAGAACGCAAAGAACGCAAAGAACGCAAAGAACGCAAAGAACGCAGAGATGTGAAATTAGCTATACTCTGGTAAGCGCAACAAGGCCAGGGCGACGACTGTTGCCCATGCCAACACCTTAAACTCACCAGCAGCGAGTGCCTGCCGTACCTCATCGACCGTCAACAAAACCAATTCCTGCGCTTCAAGATCATCGCTCGCGCCTTTACCCACGAATGTCGCGCCACGCGCTAAGTACAGATGGGCTACACCGGCGCCGCGATTCCCGTCTACCGCATAACGACCGAGATGTTCCCAATCACTCGCAATATAGCCACTCTCTTCGCGGAGTTCGCGTTGTGCTGCTCCCAATGGGTCTTCCCCGGGTTCAAGATAGCCCCCGACCGGCGCCAGCGATAAACCCTCGACCGCGTATTTCTCCTGCCGAAAGAGAACAAACCGATGGTCAGGTGTGATTGCGACGACATTCACATATTCCGGTGTGATAATCCACTGCCAATCCGGAATCTCACGACCATCGGGAAGAACGACGTGATGGCGTTCGACTGTCAAAAATGGTGGCTGGTGTAAAATGACTTCCCGTTTGCGTAATTGCCATGGTGGCATGATCAAGCCTCTCTTCTAAAGCGAGGGATCATCAATCTGATCACCGTACCTTGCAGTGTATTCGTCTCGATCTGTAATTGTCCTCCATGGACACGAGCAGTTTGGCGAGCAATTGCTAACTCGATGGTATGCGCTCGTTGTGTTTGGATCGAAACACTATGGAGGTCACTGTCTGGTGGTAAGCCAGGATCGGCAACTTCAATCCAGACATATTGCTCATCAGACCCACTACCAACCTGAATAACCCCACCGTCCGGATTCGCCTGCGCCGCTGCAACGATAAGAGCAGTGAGTGCGGTGTGGAGCAGGTTGGTTTCGCCGGCAGCAACCGGTAAGGTGCTCAATGACTCAACAATAGTGATCGCAGCGCGATGTGCCAACTTGTGGGTAGCAGTATCGATCGCCAACCGTGCAATTTCTACCAGATCAACCGGCTGGATGTGGAGTGATTCGAGCTGTGCAAAGCGCTGCAAGCGACGCGCACTCATTGCACCAACTTCAGCAGCCGTGGCAATCATCTGGAGATCGATCCGTTGCTCACCTTCAGCGTCGAGTTCGAGTAACTGTGCTCGACCCAAAATGACCGTCAGCAGGTTATTAATGTCGTGGGCAACCCCCGTAGTTGCCAAACCCAGCACACGCGCTTGGATTACGTCGGGATGCAATATCGCCGTTGCCAATTCGACGAAACGGGCCGCATCAGGCCATAATGGTCGCGTCGGTACAACCGTATTCACACGGTCAGGTAGGGACAGGGTTTGCCCAACACTACGCACGACTACTTCAGCCCACAACGCCGTTCGCGCTTCACCGGCGGCATAGCGTACCATCAGTTGTGACAGTAAGTGTTGCCAGATCACGTGCCGCGTCATCATACGGCGGTAGAACAGGGCATCAACGAGAGGTGCGATCTGTTCAAGCAGGGGCGATACATCGGGCATTGCCCCTGGAACGAGCAAACCACCGATCAGTCGACCATGCACAACCAACGGCTGCCAATGATCGGCGAACTCTCTTAGTCCGTGTAACGATGGTGTCTCACCGATAATCACATGCTGAGTCGGCAAGGGCCACATCAGTGTTGGTTGAGCTGTGCCCTGGGCTACCGACCACATAACCGGACCGATAACTAACCATGTTGCAGCAGGGACTAGTGGAGCTATTGCCCGGCACAATGCTCGTTCCGTCACCGTTAGTGGCGAAAGTGAAGCAAGGACGAGATCATACCGAGAAGGTGAACGGTCGGCATGGTGATTCATGATCGCTATGCATAGGTGAGACTATCATTCGCTACGGCTCAGGGCAACCCGGTGCAAGTTGCGTAATCGCTGTACCACAAAGACCACTGCCCCAATTGCCAATACCACCAATACCAACTTCTGGTACTGATCGATAATTTCGATCACAAACTCCCAGTTTGCCCCGAGGATGACGCCACCAATGGTTAGTAATGACGTCCAAACGGCTGAACCAAGAGTTGTAAAGATCAAGAAGCGCCCCATTGGCATACGATTCATACCGGCAGGCAACGAGATGAGACTGCGAATGATCGGAATCACACGGCCTCCAAGCACGATCACATCACCGTAGGTCGTAAAAGCATGCAATGCTTTATCAAGGTCCTGCTCAGAGAGGAGAAAAAAACGACCGTAGTGACGGAAGAAAGGACGAACTAACGGCTCACCGGCCAGCATCCCGATATAGTAGAGCACAATTGCGCCGAGCACCGAGCCAAGCGTTCCGGCGCCAATTGCCAGAAACAGGTTCATCTCACCACGCCCAACGAGAAAGCCGGCAAACGGCATCACCAACTCAGACGGGATTGGTGGAAAGAGATTTTCGGCCAACA
The DNA here is from genome assembly GCF_056331925.1 of Chloroflexus sp. NCBI lineage: Bacteria > Bacillati > Chloroflexota > Chloroflexia > Chloroflexales > Chloroflexaceae > Chloroflexus > Chloroflexus sp. Next base: position 57,504 of record NZ_JBWGQH010000007.1, on the reverse strand, counting down.
TGACCAGCGTGATACCGGGGTAGCCAATGGCAAGAATGATGCTTTCTATCCAAAGACCGAGTTGTTCGAGAATACGTCCCATGCAAGAATTCTCCGTCTAACTGTCTTGTGTATCACATACATTGTCAGGTATGGTAGATGATTGCACAGATGTCGTCAAGTAGCGGTTTTTCATCTCGTTATCGGCGCATTTTACACGCAGCTCAGTGTAATCATTACCGAGTATAATCGTTCAACGATGATCACACCAGCTTACACTTGCTGCTCACCGAGGATTCTATGGACAACTCGCGCCCAACGATAGCCTTTTGCCCACGGTGTGGCGCACCGTTGCCGCCGGGCAACCCACGATTTTGCATTGAATGTGGCTATCCATTAGCAGCCCAAAACGAAGATACCCTCTCTACCCCACTCCCATCATCTGCCGGCCAGATGACAGTACGCTTACCCAATGCGCGTGTCGCGCAGAGTGTGATCGGCGGTACGGTCAAACTTCCATCATCTGGCGCAGTCCCACCGGGGATGTGGGTGCTTGATGAACCACCTTCGGCGCAAGCGGTCGTCGCGATTTATGCACCATTACGGGCAATTGTCGGCGGTTGGAGCGGATTAAGCGGGCAGGGGTGGCGGCGTGACGAGCGACAGGCACTGGCCGGTTCTCGCATGCTGTTTACGTTCTTGGCCGAACGAGTTTGGTTTCCGGCGCCAGGATGTGGTGGCGGCTTACAATTGCATGTTACGATTGCTGCCATAGCCGAATCTGAAGAGGGACGAGAACGGCTCGGCTTTCGCTATCGCATCGGTGACGATCCGCCAATGGAGGTACGGTACGCCGAGTGGCGCACGAGCGATGGCCATCCGGTGCCAAATCAGCCGATTCCGGCAATTCAGATTATGGCACCACCGCGGATTCCGCGCGTCTCCGATCTGAACGAGACAATCCGACGCATGAGTCGCAGTGAAGCCGACCGCTGGCTCGTCGGTAGCGTCACTCAAGGCGTTTACCAGCTCCTCGGCGGTGACATCCAGCAGCGGACTCCGGCCGGACGCGGGTTGTTACTGGTTGAAGTCGTCGAAGAGGAACAGCGCAACTGGTTGCAACGGCTATTTGTCGTCACACCCGCCCGTTATCGAGTGCGGATTGAGCGTCCATTGACGGTTGATTTGACCACTTGGAACCGGCAGGTTAAACAGATTAGACAAGAGGCAGCCGCCCTCGGCCTTGATGTTGAGACCGATGCTGCCATCGAGTGGTGGATCGATCGCTATGGGTACGATGGGGTGATTTTTACCGGTGCAGACCAGCGTTATCGGTGCAATCAAGTCATTGTTGCTTTTCGCCGTGGGCAATTGGTACGAGTGTGAGCACAATGTGCCTCAACCTGCTTCAGCCGCCAATACTTCAATAACTGCCAACAAGCGTTCTGACCACTGTGCTCCAACTAACCGTCGATCTAACCTAATCGATTGCTGCCCAAGCTTGAGCGCCGCATCGCGCGGAAACCGTCGCCGCAGTCGATCACGCATTGCCGGCGTTAAGCTGGTCATCAGGCGGATGAGAAACACATCGCCTTCCGTCGTGATCGACACTACACCAGCTTGCAGCGCCAACAACCTTATTTGCAACCAGAGGATCAAGTGTAACACCGGTTCTGGCAGCGGCCCGCCAAAGCGGTCGATCAGCTCTTGGCGCAGACTACGCACTTCCTCGATGGTGTCGGCATCGATCATACGCTGGTACACCGCCAATCGCACCGTCTCATCAGCAATATAGGTGGGGGGAAGGTAGGCGGTCAACGGTAAATCGATGGTCACCAACGGTGCCACCAACACTTTTTCCGACACGGTAGGCGCGCGCAAACCAGCCGCCATCGCCGTTGGGGAAGGTGTGAATCCTCGATCAACGGTCATCTCATCGACATCCCGCTTGAGTTGCTGCACAGCCTGCTCAAGAAGGCGTGAATAGAGATCGAAACCCACCGCAGCAATGTGCCCCGACTGCTCGGCACCTAACAGATTACCGGCACCTCGTATTTCAAGATCACGCATTGCTACACGGAATCCGGCGCCAAGTTCGGTCGCTTCTTGGATCGTCTCTAGTCGTTGGCGGGCATCGGATGACATGGGGGCGGCCGGGTTGTAGAGAAGGTACGCATACGCCCGTGTTGCACCACGCCCGACTCGGCCGCGCAACTGATAAAGCTGGGCGAGTCCGTAATGCGTTGCATCATCGATAATAATGGTATTGGCATTGGGAACATCAAGACCACTTTCGATAATAGTGGTACAGACGAGCACGTCGTACCGCCCCTCGAAGAAATCCATCATCACTCGTTCCAAATCACGCTCGGCGAGCTGACCGTGACCGACGGCAATCTGCGCTTCCGGCACCAGCCGACGCAACCGTTCTGCAACGTGGTAAATACTCTGTACCCGGTTGTGGACAAAGTACACCTGTCCCTCACGTTCGAGTTCGCGCCGAATCACCTCTTGGATCAGATGATCATCGGCAGGAACGACATACGTTTTGATCGGGAGACGGTCTTCAGGCGGTGTATCAATCACACTCAAATCACGGATACCCGACAGCGCCATGTGTAAGGTGCGCGGAATGGGTGTGGCCGTTAGCGTCAACACATCTACCTCGGCCCGCAACTGCTTGAGCCGCTCTTTGTGGCGAACACCGAACCGTTGCTCTTCATCGACGATCACCAGACCGAGATCACGAAACACAACATCGTTGGAGAGCAATCGATGCGTACCGATGATTATATCGATCTTACCTCGGGCCAAATCGCGCACGATGTCGTCTTGCTCTTTCGGCGAGCGAAAGCGTGAGAGCATTTCGACCGTCACCGGAAATGCCGCCATCCGTTTACGGAACGTATCAAAATGCTGTTGGGCCAGCACCGTCGTCGGCACGAGGATAGCTACCTGTTTTCCGTCTTGTACGGCTTTAAACGCAGCGCGCAGGGCCACCTCGGTCTTCCCAAACCCAACATCACCACAAACCAATCGATCCATCGGGATGGGGCGCTCCATATCGGCTTTCACCTCGGCAATAGCACGTAGTTGGTCATCGGTCTCAAGATAGGGGAAGCTAGCCTCCAACTCGCGCTGCCACTCGTTATCAGGTGAAAATGCAAAACCGGGCTTGAGCTGACGTTGGGCATACAGATGGAGCAGTTCCTCGGCCAGCTCTTGCACCGCAGCACGTACTTTACGCTTTGTGCGTTCCCAATCTTGCGTACCAAGCCGAGTGAGGGTCGGGGGGCCATCACCAGCACCGATATAGCGTGTGACCCGATCAATTTGGTCGACCGGAACGTAGATTTTATCTTCGCCGGCATAGCGTAACACGAGATATTCACGCTCGACCTCGCCGACGGTACGGCGGATCATGCCATCAAACACGGCGATGCCATGCTCGATATGCACTACATAATCACCGGGTTTGAGTGAGCGCAGAAAGGCAGTGCGATCGACTATCGTCGTCTTACGCCGACGTTCACTGAGCGGACGACGTTGGCGTATTCCAAAGATTTCGCTATCGGTGAGCAGGGTTAGGCGCAAATCGGGTACGGTAAAGCCGGTTTCAAGCCCGCCGTGAATTGCGATAAAGCGCCCGCTTATAGTCTCACCCGTCAACCGTTCACCGACCAACTCTTGCAACCGAGCGGCTTGCGCGGTCACTGCTACCACCACCTCACCGGCCCGCACCTGCTCGACAATCGTCTCGATAAGGCGACGCATCTGACCACCATACAACGGCGGTACTCCAAACAGCGGTGGAACGAGTGCGTCGGGATACTCGTTGTGGGTCAGATCAGCCACGACCAGCTTGGTCTGACCGAGCAGCTCAAGCTCTTCCCAGCGCAGATAGGGCCGCGGAAAATCGGACGGTAGTTCACCGATCGTCACTAATTGATCGCGGTACGTAGCGGCTTGCACGTCGATCTCGGTGGCGTGCTGTTCGAGGAGATGGGCTTCGGCAAGTGTCACTAAACTCTCTGCCGGTAAGTAATCGAGCATGGTAGCCGGTTGGGTAAAGAAAAATGGAGCGTAGAAAGCGCGACCTTCAAAGCGCTGGCCGGCTGCCAGTTGTTCACGCACGACTGCCCACTCTTCAGCTACCTCACGACGTAATCCTCGCAGATCGAGCGCATCAATTCGATGTAAAGCCTCTTCACGCTGCCAGAGCGGAATCTCGTGTGGTGGGCCAATCTCAGCATGTTCCAACCGCTGCTCACTGCGCTGCGTGGCCGGATCAAACCGGCGCAGACTATCAATTTCATCATCGAACCACTCGATCCGCAATGGCAACTCATCACCTGGCGACCAGACATCGAGAATGGCACCACGGCGGCTTACCTCACCGGGGACTTCGACCATCGCAACACGCTGATAGCCGTTTGCCAGTAATCCATGCAGGAGTTGGTCCATCGGCATCTGCAAACCACGCCGCAGTCGGATCGTCGCTGTGGCTAACTCGGACGGAGGCATTGTTGGCTGCATCAATGCCTTAATCGGCGTCACAATAACGCCCGACCACTGACCGGTTTGCAAGCCACGCAGCACTGCCAACCGACGCGCGATCACATCGCTCCCGGCGGACATGTGCTCATAAGGGAGTGCATCGGCGGCGGGAAACAGTCGGACACGGTCAGGAGATAACCATTGGCATAGGTCATCGACGGCGCGGCGCGCACTCTCGGCACTCAGAGTCACGTACACAACCGGCAACGGCCAACGACGGGCTAAAGCAGCGATCAAGGCCGGGCGAGCCGCAGTTGGCACCGGGGCTATCGTCTGATAACCGGGACGTAGAGTGGCTGCCAATCTTGTGAGTACAGGTAGCTCGGCGAGCACTGTACCCAACGCGCTGACACTTGAGCATTGCCACGAGACTGCCGGTAATGAGGTCATAAGCGAAGCGGTGTACTTGAATTGAATAAAGAAGAAGCCGCAACGTGTAAGTTCAACTCCATGCGGCCTTGCACAATACTGTTAGTATAGTACCACGAGGAACACCGACGATTACGGACGACGGGTCAGCAACACACCACTAATAATCAACAACCCACCGATACCCTGCACCCATGTCGGCTGTTCCCCAATCAGCGGCCACGCCAACAACGTTGCGACTAATGGAATTGCGCAGCTATAGATAGCAGTACGCGCACTTCCGGCCACGCGCACACTATTATTCCAAAGGACATAAGCCAACACGAGGGCTAACAGTGTCGCATACAAAAGACCAAACCACGCATTGAAGCTCACACTATCCCAAGCCACTCGCCCCCAATCAGGTATGCTGATCAAAGCCATCCCCGGCACACCGGTCACCATCGTCCAAGCAGTGATAGCTAATGGCGATAAACCCTGACCAAGGGTGCGAACGCCAAGTGTGTACATCATCCAACAGAGTGCAGCACCGAGCATCAACAGATCACCGAGCAAACCACTACCACCGAGGCTTAGCCCACGTTCGGCAACGACCAGCATCACGCCACCGATAGCTAGCGCAATTCCCATAGCCATCGTGCGTCGTACCCGCTCAATACCGAGCACAGCAGCGGTAAGTGCTACCCAAGCCGGCGTAGTCGCGATAATCAGCGAGCCATTTGCCGCGGTGGTTAGCGTCAAACTATAGGTAAACAGCGCCTGATACACCGTGTTACCGATAAACCCAATCCAAGTCAACTTCCAGAACGTTGCACGGTCGGGAGGTAGCGCACGCCGGCCCTCACGCCAAAACGTAAAGGCTAGCAGCAACACACTTGCGCTGACAAAGCGTAACGTCGCAAACGCCAATGGCGGAATCTCGGTTAAGGCCGCTTTGACAATGCTAAAATTCGCACCCCAGATCAAGACCACCAGCAGCATGGTGAGATCGGTTTTGGTCAAACCGGTGAACAAGACCCGCTGCTCGATACGGGAAGTCGTGCTCGTCACAGACACCTCGGTATAGATAATCGTCGGCGTATTTCGCCGCTAAACATAGCGTACACGAAATTAGTGGTCATAACCAGCGTCTATAGGCGGATATTTGGCTTATCAGAGAAGTTTGGATCACGACAACAAGCACAATGCAGGTGGCATGAAAAAAAGTGACAGAAAACCTTCCACACCTAACCTCCCAAGCCTACCGTACAATTCGTGCTATACTGAGCGACGCACGCAGCATGTAGCTGTCGCGCCAATGATTTCGGGCATTGTTACCCGGAGGAACTATGTCAACTCTAATCGAAGCGATCATTGCTCGTGAAGTACTCGACTCACGCGGCAACCCAACGATCGAAGTCGATGTTCGACTGGAAAGCGGTGATGTAGGGCGGGCAATCGTACCAAGTGGTGCCTCAACCGGTGCGCATGAAGCTCTTGAGTTACGCGATGGCGACAAATCGCGCTACAACGGGAAGGGTGTTCTCAAGGCAGTGCAGGCCGTGAACGAAGACATCGCCGAAGCGCTGATCGGCTTCGACGCTGCCGACCAAATTGCGCTCGACAACGAGTTAATTGCGCTTGACGGCACTCCCAACAAGAGCAAGCTGGGCGCCAACGCGATTTTGGGTGTCTCACTCGCAGCGGCAAAAGCTGCTGCTGCCGCTTTTGGACTACCACTCTACCGCTACCTTGGTGGCGTCTATGCTCACATACTGCCGGTACCGATGATGAACATCATGAACGGCGGACAGCATGCGACTAACAGCACCGACTTTCAGGAGTTCATGATTATGCCGGTCGGTGCCGACAGCTTCCGCGAGGGTCTCCGCTGGGGTGCTGAAATCTATCACGCCCTAAAGAAGGTCATCCACGACCGCGGCTTTAGCACCACCGTCGGTGATGAGGGTGGCTTCGCACCGAGCTTACCTACCAACGATGCTCCCCTGCAACTGATTATGGAGGCCATTGAGAAAGCGGGCTACCGTCCCGGTGAGCAGATCTATATCGCCCTTGATCCCGCCACAACTGAGATTTACGAGGATGGTAAATACCACCTCAAGCGCGAGGGCCGCGTCCTCACCAGTGCCGAGATGGTTGATTACTGGGTCGATTTGGTTCATCGCTACCCGATTATCTCCATCGAAGACGGGTTAGCCGAAGACGACTGGGAGGGATGGCAGTTATTGCGATCCAAACTCGGTCACAAGATTCAGTTAGTCGGTGATGACTTTCTGGTAACGAATGTACAGCGACTGCGACGAGCTATCGATGCACGCGCAGCCAACTCAATCCTGATCAAGCTGAATCAGATTGGTTCTCTCACCGAAACCCTCAGCGCAATCCAGTTGGCCCAGCGCAGTGGCTGGACGGCGGTGGTATCGCATCGATCGGGCGAGAGCGAAGATGTGACCATCGCCGACCTGGTCGTCGCAACCAATGCCGGCCAGATCAAGACCGGTGCACCGGCGCGCACCGACCGTATTGCCAAATATAATCAATTATTGCGCATCGAAGAAGAATTGGGCAGCGCCGCGCAATACGCCGGACGCAACGCATTCACATCCATCCCCCACGGCATGTAGGGCCGCACGGCGGTGCGACCCCCGCACGGCGGTGCGGCCCCAGAACGGCGGTGCGGCCCCCGCACGGCGGTGCGGCCCCCGCACGGCGGTGCGGCCCCCGCACGGCGGTGCGGCCCCCGCACGGCGGTGCGACCCCCGCACGGCGGTGCGGCCCCAGAACGGCGGTGCGACCCCCGCACGGCGGTGCGGCCCCCGCACGGCGGTGCGACCCCCGCCCATCCCCGCATGGCATGTAGGGCCGCACGGTCGTGCGGCCCTACATGCCATGCGTTTGGATGATCCGTTCTATCCCTTAGCGCTGATCAATCGGCACATAATCACGCCGCTGCGGGCCAATATACACCTGCCGCGGTCGCGTAATCTTCTGCTCAGGATCTTCGAGCATCTCAAGCCACTGCGCCAACCAACCCGATGCGCGTGGAATGGCAAACAGGAAGGGGAAGTACTCGATGGGGAAGCGCAACGCTTGATAGATCAAACCACTGTAAAAGTCAACATTTGGATAGAGCTTGCGCGAGACGAAGTATTCATCTTCCAATGCCACCCGCTCAAGTTCCATTGCTACATCAAGTAACGGATTGGCCGCCGTAGCCGCGAAGACCTCATGGGCAATGCGCCGAATAATCTTGGCCCGCGGATCGTAGTTCTTGTAGACGCGATGACCAAAGCCCATCAGACGAGTCTCACCCTTCTTCACTCGCTCGATAAATGCCGGCACATTCTTGGGATGGCCAATCTGCTGCAACATCCGCAACACGGCTTCGTTGGCCCCACCATGCAACGGCCCATACAATGCTGCCGCTGCGGCTGCCAGCGCGTTGTAGGGATCGGCATGACTCGAACCGACGCTACGCATCACCGAGGTTGAGCAGTTCTGCTCATGGTCAGCATGCAAGATGAAGAGCACATCCAACGCCTTAGCCAACACCGGATTGACTTCATATTCGCGTTGGTTCATGTAGTCCATCATGTAGAGCAGATTGGCAGTATAGCTCAGCGAGCTATCGGGCAGGTTAAACGGTCGTCCGATGCGGTGTCGGTAGGCAAACGCAGCGATGGTTGGAATCTGACCAATGATACGCCAGATCTGCTTCTCGCGCACGGCAGGATCGTGAATGTTTTTCGCTTCGGGGTACAACGTCGACATCGCCGCCACCGAGCTGATCAAGATACCCATCGGATGCGCATCGTAGCGGAAGGCCTGAATCAACTCGACGAGGCTATTGTGCAAGAACAGATGGCGACTAATGCGATATTCCCACCACGCCAATCGCTCTTTCGATGGTAGCTCACCGTAGAGCAAGAGATAGGCTACTTCGAGATACGAGCTTTGTTCCGCAAGCTGTTCGATCGGATAACCGCGATACTCGAGAATGCCTTTGTCACCGTCAATGAAGGTGATGCTACTCTTGCACGAAGCAGTATTGAGGTAAGCCGGATCATACGACATCAAGCCAAAATCGTCGTCAGAGACTTTGATCTGGCGTAAATCGGTTGCCCGAATGGCGCCATGCTCAATCGGAATTTCGTAGGTCTTACCGGTACGGTTGTCGATAACAGTGAGGGAGTTTTTTGTCATAGCCGTGCTCTTTCATTTCACTACGACTGCATCGCCATTGATACATCGGTGTGCCGTTTATAGATCCGGCATACCGGAAGCCACGGAAAATTATTGTGTCATGTAATTCTTCTACATTGTACCAAAAGTTGTTACAAATTGCACAGGCTTACCTTATGTTGGCTTTACCCAGTTAAATATAGTTGTTGGGCAGTGTGATAGAGTTATCTTGTTTAGCGAAACAAACCGGCAAGAGCCGAGATGTCGTGTCAGCGGGGTAAGATAATAGATGGCGCAAGAGCAGTCAACACGGTGAGATGGTAAAAATTGATAAAAACCGGTGTTGTCGACACACGGTCGCCGTATCTTCGCAGCTATTCCGTTGTCATTCCCGACCCACAACCCCAATTACCGTGTTGACGAGCTGTTACGGTTTATCGCCACACTTCAACCACCATCAACGTCGTGGCACAATCTCAATCGGAATACGCCACACCGACTCATCGGCATCTACCCGCGGAATTGGGGCAAGCGAGGGCCATCGATAACTCCCGATAACCAACCAATAGCGACCCGGTAACACATCGGTAGGAATCGTTATGTATCGCTCATCGATAATCAACTCACCGGCTTGCCACACACTCGTTGGCCGACCACCACCCGCCGGTGGGCCATCGGCGTCGATGATTCGCTCGTCTTGGCCGTTGCGCACGTGTACCATGATGCTCCGTTCATCGAGATTACTCTGCAACGCCTGCCACCAGAGTGTTAACGCTATCGTCTCACCGGGTACAGCCTGTGTCGCGCTTAGATCGTAACCGCGGAGTAGCATATCATCGCCGAATTGAATGTTCAGCGGTTGTAATGGTCGCCCAATCTGCGCCGCTAACAAGGAAGATTGTGTCGTCCAATCGACCGTCACCACCCCTTGCCGATCTATCGTGAAGGAAAACAGATCAACCGGTGTCAGTAATGCACGCTGGTCAGTACCAACCCACAGCCGAGCGATATAGGTACCGGGTAAAGATGTCCCTTGGCACATCCCCAGGACTATCGGCGCACCAGCAGCATCTTGCGCACGCGCTGCACTGGTCGCAAGATCGAGAGTTACCGTGGCCTGTTGTACCTTTGCTGACGGCATAAAACGCAATCCATAGCGACCGAACAACAATCCGTGCCGGCGATCCCACAATTCAAGTGCTACAACTACCGGGCTACTGTCTACGTTGATCATATCAATGCTTGTTGCCACCGTCGAACCATCCGCAACACTGGCAGCCTTGATCGTGACACTATGCGCGAATCTTGTCACCATACTCTTTGGTGGAGTCGTGAGCAAGCTCACCGTCTGAATCTGAACCGGCTGATCAACGGCTTGGAGTGTGAGCGCTTGATCCTTTCGCAGCGGACCAATAACCACACGCGCACGACCGGCCGGTATCTCATACCGCTCACCATTGATGACCAGCTTAGCCGGTGTGAAACTAGCGGTTTGTAACACGATCCAGCGTGGTTCACGCTCCGTCACGAAAATCATCCCATCGGAAGCCGAACGCTCACCGATGATTGGCAGTGTCACCGTCTCCTTGCCTACTATGTGCTGCCAGATAAGATGTGCTACTGTCTCAGAAGGACGCCGATACAGGCGATACGATCCACCGCTCCAGATCGGCGGATCGGTGTAACCCCACAAGGTCGGATCTTCATCCCGCTGTAAGAGCGCGTATTCGGCAATAGCGCTGGGTTCACCGCTGACCGATGAAGCATAACCGGTGCGAACGTTCCCCCAAACATGTGCGTGATCGAGGAGGTACGCTGCGAGTGCACTCGTCACTCCCTCTACTCGCGGATCACCGGTAAGGCGCACCGTGCTACCGGCAGGTACAAGCTGACGCAGCTCGCGTAATACCGGTAATTGATCGGCAAATAAGGCGGGTTTACCCCAATGATCGGCAACTACGCGAATGGCTGTTAATGCTACCGGATTACCGATCAGGAAAGCCACACTACCGGCAACCAACACTCGTTGCCACACCGAACGGCTACGCAGATGATCGAGCATGGCTTGCAAACCACTTGCTGCCAGTGCTCCGGCCACCCACCCCACATACGCCGCAGCTTTGAGATAGCCGTAGTGGTATGCCGACCCAAAACGCAGGTAGAGTAAAAAGCTACTTGCTCTAACCAGCATCCCAACCCAGTACCAACGTTGTGGGCTGGTGATCAAGCCATACCCGACGAGGACGATGAGCATCATCGTTGCTACCCAGGCGGGTACTGTTAATGGTTCGGGCAACTCACGTAGGCGGAAGGTGGTGAAACCAACAATATCACTCAGTGGTATAAAACGAAAGAGACAAGTGTCGTGAGCGGCAAGCTGTAGCGATAGTTAAAGCCGGCAAAATAATCGGGTATCGTCGGTGCAGCCAGTGCCAGCGTCAACAGAACAAGCACCAGCGCCCGTTTAATCAGCCGCCAACGATCGCGTGTCTGCCCAAGCCCAACGACTCCAATTCCCACTGCCATCAATCCCAGCGGGCCAAGGGCTGGATAGTAGGCAACCGGTACAGCCGCCAAACTAATGGCAGCAGCGCAATAGTGGGCAACTCGACCGACAAATGATTGTGCAGCCCAACGTTCGGTATCGGCACGCACGGTTGCCAAACCAAGCGTTAGCACCAACGGCAGCAGCGGCCATGCTGCTAATTGCATCCCGAAATTGAAGTAGCTCGTCCAGAGCAACAGACCGTTAAGAGCCGCCAGAAGAGCCGCAAACGCTGCCGGCCCACGCCGCATGGTAAACACTGCTTGTAAAAGCACATATATCCCGACGACACCAAGTGCACGTAGCCATGCGAGCAATGGTGCGAAACTAACGAGGGGTTCACTCCCACTCACGAGATCAACACTACCTTGCCAAATACTAAAACCAAGGGTCAAGCCAATTCGCGGCGGATCAGCATTGATATCACGCAATGGGTTTGGTGGTGCCGTTGCGATGGCACTCACCGGACCACGGACCAGATAGCGCGCAGTAGGCCAGTAATTCTCAATATCCCAGCCGCCACCGATGGGCGCAGCATAGCCATAACTCAATAGTGGTGCAACTCCAAACGCAACCGCAATACCGGCTACAACCAATCCCGGCCAATGATGGCGTATTGCTGTAATGATCTGAGGTGGACCATACCGTCGCCATGTGAGCCAATTGAACCATCCGCTCAAGAGAGCAATCAATCCCAATGCCCATCCTAAACCACCGATAAACCGTACCACCCAGTAACCAACGAGGATCGTCAGCACATAGCCAAGGATGGGGGTCAATAATGCTCGCCAGGGCCAAACGACTGCCGGAAGCAACAAACGTGCCAGTCCCCATCCATTCCAGAACGCGAGGAGACTGGCAACAAGTAAAACCAAAACCAGTTCAAATGCGAGTGTTATCATACGGCATCATGGCCGAGAGCTACTGTGTGCCAACATCACGGTTGGCGCGCTACCACGAACCACAAGATCAAGACTGCTATCAGATACAAGCTAACCGATACACCGACAAGGATCGGCAATGCTACATCGTATAATACACCAAACAGCGCACTGCCGATGAACCAGCTCAAACCAAAACAAGCATTAAACAGACCATAGGCCGCACCACGCCGGTCAGCAGGGGTAAATCGTGTCACGGCAGCCCGTAGAATCGATTCCTGTGCGCCAAGTGCTATCCCCCAAATCACCACACCCAATACTGCCACCACGAATACACCGCTAAACATAAACGGTGTGCTCAGTGCAGCAAGCAAGGTTATACCACTCAAAACCGGCATACCAATCCGGTCATAAAGAAACCCAAAACTCAGTGCAGCGACTGCATCAACTATCATTGCCAGTGCATACAAAACCGGTATCGCTGCTGCATTAATAAGTTGAGTTCTTTGAAAATGATAGGCTGCAAGGGCAAAATCAACACTCGCTGCGGCGAAAAGCCCGACACTGAGCAGGTACCACCAAAAGCGTGCCTGCAAACCGGTGGTCAATAGCTCAGGAGTCTTACTCACCAGATCAGACGGTTGGGGAAACAAGAACCGCGCCACGATTAAGGCGATCAGACAGGCCACACCGGGTACAATCAAGAGCGCAAACGCCATCTGAAAACTACCACCCACTGCCAACACCGCCGCCAATACCAACGGCGCCGCCACTGCGCCGATCTGATCGAGCGCTTCGTGTAAGCCGAATCCCTTCCCTGTACCAACCCGTTCTGCGGCATATGAAAGGAGAGTGTCCTTTGCCGGACTACGCAACGCCTTACTGAACCGCTCGACCATCAATAAACCAACGGCTAGCGGCCAAGCTTGAGCCAAGGCAAGCATTGGCACCGCAATGATCGTCAGCGTATAACCAAGAATGGTCAGCAACCAATATCGTCGCGTGCGATCACTCAGATAGCCAAATACCAACCGCAAGCCATAACCGATCAATTCACCGGCACCGGCAGTCAATCCGACGACCGTCCCACTCGCGCCTAACAAGGCCAAGTATTGACCACTCAGGCTGCGTCCGCCTTCATACACCATATCGGCCAGCAGGCTGACCACACCCATCAGGACAATAAATTGTACGGCGCGACGATACGAATGAGAGATTGTTTGCATTGCTTGTATACGATACCGCTCGGCCAACCCTCATCAACTCTGGTATTTGATAGCGTTAAACACCATGCTGCTGGGCAAAGGCGCACAACGCATACCACAGTGTTACCGCAGCAAGGCGGGCCGTGCGATCATCGTCATCATAAGTTGGATTCAGTTCACTTACCTCAATCAGACGAGTCCGTGGTTCGGCGCCGGCCAATGTTGCCAATGCCACCAACTCTTCACCACGCATTCCAAGCGGGTTGGGTGCGCTCACACCGGGGGCTTCGGCGGCTTGAACAACATCGAGATCGAAACCCCACCCGATACTTGCTGCATCACTTACTGCTAGCATTGCCCGTACCGTCTCGGCAACACCCAAACGACGCGCATCAGACAAGCTGACAATCGTCGCTCCTTGTGCAAGTAGATACGTCGTATATACCGGTGCATTAGCAAACGGCTGAGCACCAATGATCCAATAGCGTTGTGGATCGATCAGGCCAGCTTCGATCAATTGACGATAGGGCGTACCGCTATTGGCCGGCCAATCGGCTCGAACATCATAATGCGCATCGACATTGATCGCTAGCGGTGGCGGTATAGCCGCCGTAGCCAACGCGGCAAAGTCGGGAAAACTAATGTCGTTCCCACCCCCAAGACTGATCAGCAATTTACCGTCTTCGATAATCTGCGCAGCCAGAGCACGTTGCAACGCATGAATCGTCTCGAGATCGGCATCAACCGGCACATCACCAAGATCGCAGATCGGCAGATCGGTCAATCCGGCCACACCAAGCCGGTAGAAACAGCGCCGGATAGCAGTCGGCCCCTGAGCGGCACCGGCGCGCCCCCGATTACGTTGCACCCCAATATCTTGGGGACAACCGAGGAGCACCACCTTCGCCGAATCATAACCGGCAATCCCGGGCGTAACGAACTCACCCAGCCGCCGGTCGTTGGGATCATCACGGTGATAGAACAATGCACGCGCGGGCGGAACAAGTTGTTGGAAGAGCGACGTCACTGACGGAAGAACTCGATAACTTGGCTGCGTTCCTCTTCGCTGGGCATCAACTCGATAAAGGTAATCCGGTGCCAAGGAAAGATCACTGCCTGCACGCCGGCAGCCAGATACGGTACCGGTTTACCATCACGTTTACGCATATTAGTGACTTTGATAAACATATCACCGGGTTGTGGTTCCTGATCAATATCGGCCAGCAGCGGATCTTCGCCGGTGAGATGTAGGACGACCGTTTTCGGCATAGAGAATCCTCCGCAAGATTTATAGCTAGTGACGCAATTCAAAGCGTACCAGTAACATCCCAAACTGAACTTCATCGCCGTGCTGTAATGGCATCGACTGACCGGGTGGTACCCGTTGCCGATTCAGAAAGGTACCGTTTGAACTACCGAGGTCTTCGAGGGCGTAGGTGCCGTTCTGGCAGATAATCCGCGCATGCCGGCGCGAAACACCAGCATCGTAGCCACCATCAAGACTAAAATCGACATCGGGAAAAAAATTGCGTTGCTGATCCTTCCGCCCGATGACAATTTCAGCAGCAACCGGTAAGGTAATCCGGCGTCCCGAGCTGAGCACGACGAGCGCAACCGTTGGCCCGCTTTCGGTTGGTTCTGGTGCCGGTAACACCGTAGCAGTATCATCCAACTGGACCGATTCTGCTGCCCGATTCAGCGACGCGGTTGTTTGGCGCTGCGAGGTTGTACTGATCAAGCTTGCCCCACAAACGGTACAGAAGATCGTGCCATCGAGTTGTTGGGATTGACAATGGCTACAGATAATCATGCCTCCTACTCCGGCCTATGACTGCTCTTCACGCCCGATCAAGCCGCGCGTACCATACTTGATTCGTTTGCGACCCTCGGCACTCGCTCGACCGGAGCGGAGCAGGCGCGTTGCTTCCTCTTGGACGGCACGCGCCAGTTCAACCTGGCCCGCCTCAAACAGGCGTGTACCGGCCATTTGCAACCGCTGCGTCGCCTCTTCTAGTTTTCCTTCCTCAACCGCTTGCCATGCCCTGGCCTGCAACCGATAGGCAACCAACCGCTCAAGCCAGTGCTTGACCGTCGGATCAACATCAGTGCTTACCTCATCCGGATTGTGCACTACAGCCTGCAACACTTGGTCATAGCTCTGCACCACATTATCATTTCCGGGCATGCGAAAACGCAGATTGAATCGGATCAGCGTATGACGACCTTCTAGCAACGGCGGTATCACCACTTCAACCAGAAAAGCTTGTACGTCCTGCTCAGGCCAATCACCGAGCGTGGCCGTCCAGACAGAATCAGCCTCTTCGATCACCGGTAATGGCCCGATGAAAGGACGCACCCGGTCGAACGAACGGACGAGTGCCTGCGGCGGCAAGGCTAGTCGCACCTGCACATCTTGGGCAAAAATACTATGCATACGCTCAACTTCGGCAGTAAAAATTTTAGTGATGTCGGCGGCAGACGTAATGTAGTGCGTGCGACTATTCTCTCGCGCAGCGATAGTCTCCAGCAAGTCTTCATTCCACTCACTACCGATCCCTAATGCCGTAATCCCAATCCCACGAGCTTGGGCACGCCGCGCAATCTCGACACAACGGCTCTCATCACCGTAAGTACGGCCATCGGTCAGCAACAATAAGCGGTTAATTGCCCGCGGCATCATCGCCCGTTGCAATTCTTGCACACCAAGTGCCAAGCCGGTTGCCATCTCGGTACCGCCAGCAGCTTCAATCGCACTAATTTGGCGTTTAATTTCGGCCCGTGCCCGTGCCAGTTGGGACGATACCACTACTTCGGCCCGGTCATTGAACGTGACTAATGCAAAACTCTCGTTATCACCTAGCAGGTCGAGAATCTGCATCGCGGCCTGCTTCACCTGTTGCAAACGCTCACCACGCATCGACGAGCTGCGGTCGATCACCAAACACAAGTTCAGCGGCAAACGGGGCATCTTCGTTGCACCGCTCTGTGCCGACAACTCGATCAGCGCATACAAGACTTGTGGCTCGTTAAGGGCCGGTAACACACTGCGACTAGGCGTTATACGCAGTTCAACCTTGCTCATCGCTGCCCCTCATCGAGCGGAAGTGACACGACGACCACCGAGATATTGTCATCACCACCGGCCAGGTTCGCCAAGGCGATTAACTCACGGCAGACATCATGCGGCCACGGACTATGTTGGAGTGCTTGCTCAATGGCCTTTTCATCGACCATACTCCACAGACCATCACTACACAGCACGATGTGCGAGCAGTTGTTGAGCTGGTGATAAACAAAATCGACTACTATCTGTGGCTGCTGCCCGACCGTGCGATAAAGCTGGTTGCGCAGCGGATGATCGCGTGCCTCATCAGGATTAAGCTGACCAAGTGTAATCAGGCGCCCGACGGTCGAGTGATCGGTCGTAAGCTGACGTAACCCACCCGGTTCATAGACATAGCAGCGTGAATCGCCGACATGCGCCACGTAGAGACCATGCCCAATGACCAACGCAGCAGTACAGGTGGTGCCCATATCTGAGCCAAGCGCCTGCGCTTCTCGCCAAATCGCGGCGTTCGCTTCTTGCACTGCCTCAATCATTAGGGGCTGGAGTGCTTCGAGGATCCCATCCTCAATCACTGGCAACACCAACCGTTCCAGCACACCGGTCAGCACCGTCTGAACGGCTAACCGGCTGGCGACCTCCCCCCCCTGATGACCTCCCATCCCATCGGCAACCACAAACAGACCTACCGGTACATCACTCCCTTCACGCGGTAGGGTCATGATCATCGCCAAGGTACAATCTTGATTAACCTCACGCACCCGACCAATATCCCGCAATGCGGCGGCGGCAAACCCTTGGACCGAACGAAGCAAGGTCAGCGCCGGCTGGTAATTCTGCCCGATTTGGCGTGTCCCATCCTCGTCAGGAGGGGTTAGACGCAATTGGCGCTGCCGTTCTGCCTCGATAGCAGCCAAACTCATTGGCTCGGTTGGTGTTTCGTCTGATGAAGGAGCAGTTTCGTCCGGCATAGTGTTCCTATCCCTTAAACAACCTATCTACGCCCTCAATGCGTAAAGATGATGATCCATCGAGCCAACATAGACGATCCCGTTCACGATCATCGGTGTCGAGACAATTGGACCGTCGGTAAGGTATTTCCAAATCAACTGCCCATTTCCGGCGTCAAGACAGTAAACGGCCTGGTCGACTGCACCAAAGTAGAGCCGACCACCTTCTACCCGCGGCGACGAGGTAATCTGACTACCAACCTCATACTTCCACACCAAACGACCATTCTTGGTGTCGAGAGCGTAGAGATTACCATCAACCCCACCGACAAAAACGCGCGTACCGACGACAAAAGGTGACGAATTAATATAGTGACCGGTACGAAACCGCCACGCCGGCCAGCCACCCTCGGCATCAAGCGCATAGAGGTTCTGATCAAGCGAACCGACAAATACCAAGCCATCACTGTACGTTGGCGACGAACGTACCGGTTGCTGAGTGCGCTGCTTCCATTTAACCGCACCGGTACGAACATCGAGACAGTAGATATTACCATCATCGCCACCGATATACACCGATGAGCCATGAATGCATGCCGAAGAGCGGATCGGATTCCACGTGCGATACTTCCAAATCAACGTACCACGTAGACCATCAATTGCATAGACGTGTTGATCGTCTGAGCCGACGAAGACAACTCGATCTTCAATCCGTGGCGATGAACGAATTGCCTTCTCACTACGGAACGTCCAGCGCACACTCCCACGGCGCACATCAAACGCATAGAGCTTGCCGTCTTCAGAGCCGATATAGACCATATCCTGCCACACTGCCGGCGACGAGCTAATCCCACCTTCCGTAGCATATTTCCAGCGAAATTCGCCGCGCACCGCATCAATGGCATAGATATTCGTGTCGTAACATCCGACAAAAACCAACCCACCACTTACCAATGGTGATGAACGTATCTCATCTTCACACGTAAACCGCCAGACCAGCTCGGTTGTCTGCACCCCCTTCTTGAGCACTGCCGGTGCAGCGACCGGCCCTTTACCGGTCACCGTCGCAGCGAGCGACGGTACCGCTAACAGCGCCTGCCGAAATTCCTCGGCACTCTGCCAACGTGCTGCCATGTCGTATTCGAGTGCGCGCGTGACCACCGCCTCCATCTCCGGCGAGACGGAGGGATTAATCTGGCGGATAGGACGTTCTTGGAAGGTAAACGGTGTTTCAAGACGCGGATCAGTATTGGTAAGGAGATGATGCAACGTCGCACCGAGGGCATAAATATCACCAACCGGCTCGGCCACACCTCGGTACTGTTCGGGGGGAGAATAGCCCTCAGTACCGATCATCGTGCCCTTACGGTCGCCTCGGTTGAGGGTACGCGCAATCCCGAAGTCGATCAATACGATCCGATCGTCATCAACGACCATCACATTCGAGGGCTTCATATCGCGGAAGACGATCGGTTCCGGCTTGTGATTATGCAAGTACGAAAGTACCGCGCAAATCTGCACCGCCCAACGGGCAACCCGCGCTTCATCAAGCGGCTTGCCATGTTCTTCGAGAACCGTTTCGAGGTCTTTACCGGGAATAAACTCAAGAATAAGGTAGACTTTACCGTCTTCCTCGAAAAAGTCGTACACTTTGGGAATCGCCGGATGCTGCAACGTCGCCAACAAACCTGCTTCGCGCTGAAAGTTTTTCAGATTGAGCAGGCGAGTTTTGGAATCCGGTGCACTTTGTGCCATCTCTTTGATTGCACAATAGCGCACAACATCTTTAAACCGGAGATCGCGTCCGCGGTAGACCACGCTCATACCGCCGACCCCGATTGGCCCTTCGACGAGATAGCGCCCCTGCAAGATAGTGCCCGCATTCAGCATTGTCGGCATTGCAGCGCGCGCCTGTCCGGTCGGTTGCTCCTCTATGTGCCGCATGCCATCGTCGGCGTTTCCGGCGGGTTGCACCGTCATCCGGCGTGTAGCCTCTTCCGGCGCAGATGGAGGTACGGTGGGGCTGATCTGGCGCGTGCCCTCACCAGCAACGCCACCATCGGGCGGTTGTGGGTTGATAGCCTTGGTGCCTACCCGTTTGATCAAGCCCATAAGCAGCCTCGTTCCGTGCTAAACTATGAAAAACCGTTAACGCGCCTGTTCCTCTATTATAGAAGCTGTTGAATGCTTCAGCAACCACTCTTCATCAGAAGATTGCTCTGCTGTGGGGGTATTTATCGGTCGTGCCCATCCCTTCACCCGCTCGACTGCCATCTGCCATTGTGCGTAACGTGCAGCCCGTTCACTTGCCGACAACTGCGGTATAAACCGTCGCGCCGTCTCATCAACCAGCACCGGCATTGTCCCCAGCGACCAGATTCCGGCCCCGATCCCGGCCAAGAGCGCAACACCACGCGCCGTTGTTTCGGTATCCCGCGCCCGCACTAACGTTACCCCACTGATGTCAGCCTGTATCTGACAAGCGAGATCGCTGGCAGCCAGACCACCGCCAACACGCAACTCCTGAACGTCGAGACCGGCTTCGGCTTTCATTGTCGTCAGAATATCGACTAATTGAAAGCCAATCGACTCGTAAAAGGCCCGCGCAAGGTGGCTCAGTTCTACACCTATTGTTAATCCAAAGATCGCGCCGCGCGCGCTGCGATCTTCACTTGGCACACCTAAACCGTTCAAGGCCGGAACAAACACCACACCACCACTGTGATTAACGCGCGCCGCATATCGGTCAAGATCGGTCACCCGCCGGACCAATCCCAGATCGCGTAACCACGTTGCTGCTGCACCGGTGGTGGTCATATCGGCTTCTAGCGCATAGGTTACGATCCCATCGATTTCCCACGCCAGATACGTTTTGCAGATTCCCTGTGGCGGTGCTACCGGGCCGGCCACGACATTGACAAATGATGCGGTGCCGTGCGTGGCAACTGCCTGCCCAATTGCACGGCAATCGTACCCGAAGAGAGCAGCCTGTTGATCGGTAATCATCGCTACCACCGGCACTTCTGCACCATCAATGTGCAGCTCGCCAAAGTGATGGATTGTCGGACGAGCCACAGGTAAAGCTGCTCGCGGGATCGAGAGCGCCTCGATCCATTCCTCCCACAACGCTCTTCGGCGGGGGTCATACACTGTCATCGCCTGCAAGAGAGAATGATCGAGCGCATGCTCGGCCGGACGCCCCAGCGCTTGTACAATCCAACCCGCTGCCAGCGATACACGCAAGACACCTTGCTCGGCAGCACGACGAAAAGCAGCGTCATGGCGCATGCGCCACGCCATATGCATAGCGCCAGCATACGCCCCAGGAAACTGCCCCAATCGTTCGCGCCGGAGTGGGCCTAAAGGTGTTTTATCGAGCGCTGCGACCAACGGTGCCGTGCGCAGATCTTGCCACGTAATAGCGTGCCCGATCGCCCGACCGGTACGGGCATGCCACGCAAAGATCGTATCACGCTGCGACGTAACGCCACATGCAATCAACTCACTACCACGCACACCGGCCCGTGTTAGTGCCTCTGCAATTGCCTCGGCGACACTACGAGTAATCGCGCGCGGATGCTGTTCCACCCATCCCGGTTGTGGACAGATTCGACCCACGGCACGGTAGCCATAGCCACGTACCCGTCCTTCTTCATCATAAACAACTGCGCGGCTACCACTACCACCTTGATCGATTGCCAGGATATAACGCTTACTCACCGTTCTGCCTCATTCCATATCATCCGAATGATAGGCATTATAGCCGATCTCATCACGAATACCGGTCGTAGCTGTTGTGTATACCCTGTTTGGGTCTCGGTTATAATACCGATCCTGTGGTTAGACGATTGCCGTCTTGGAGCAGAACCTGCTATCGAATTCGCTCACCGACTAGCAACGATATGACACACTTCACGATTACCGCCCGCGATCCTCACAGTCGTGCGCGCACCGGGCGCTTACGAACAGCTCATGGCGCGGTCGAAACCCCGGTATTTATGCCGGTAGGTACTCGGGCTACGGTTAAATCGCTCAGCCCGCATGAACTGCGCGAACACGGCGCATCGATTATCCTGGGGAATACCTATCATCTCTATTTGCAGCCCGGTCACGAATTGATCGCCCGTCACGGAGGGTTGCACGGATTTATGAGCTGGAACGGTCCAATCCTCACCGATAGTGGCGGCTTTCAGGTCTTTTCCCTGGTGTACGGTGGGATTGCCGATGAAGTAAAAGGCCGCCGACCCGCCCACCCGACACGGTTGGCCGATATGGTGACCGTCACCGAGGAGGCCGTTATCTTTAAATCGTACCTTGACGGTTCGCGTCATGTCTTTACGCCAGAACGGAGTATCGAGGTACAACATCACCTTGGCGCCGACATTATCGTCTGCTTTGACGAACTTCCGCCGTTCCGCGCCGGCTACGACTACACTGCACAGAGTATGGCCCGTACCCACCGCTGGGCCGAGCGCTGTTTGGTAGCCCACCAACGGCGCAACCGTGCTGCACTCCCTAACCCCGACCAACTCCTGTTTGGGATTGTGCATGGCGGTATTTTTGCCGACTTACGCCGCGCGAGCGCCGAGTTCATCAGCAGTATGCCGTTTGATGGTCTCTGTATCGGCGGATCACTAGGAGCTAATAAGACCCAGATGTATGAGGTGGTTGATATGACCGTACCCTACTTACCCGACGGTATGGCTCGCCACCTCCTCGGTGTTGGCGACGTTGATGATCTCCTTGAAGGAGTCGCTCGTGGGATCGATATGTTCGATTGTGTCAGCCCTACGCGACTCGGACGACACGGGGCAGCCCTCATTCGCAATCGCGAACGCAACTGGCGGCTCAATGTGACAAATGCGACGTTACGTGATGACCCAGGACCATTGCAAGCGGGTTGTCCGTGTTATACGTGCCGGCATTTCTCACGGGCGTACATTCATCACCTCTACCGCTCGAAAGAACTACTTGGGATCAGGCTGGTCAGCTTACACAACGTCGCCTTCCTACTGAACCTGATGGCCGAGATACGTGCCGCTATCGCCGCCGGTCGCTTTGGTGAACTGTACTATGAGTGGTTGGGGAAGCCGTTGCCGGATATAACACCCTAAGCTGCAACAGTGTGGCGAACTAGCGATGCTTGAGCGGACGGATCACGATCTTACCTTCGGCGATCGGTCACCCGGTTGATCTCCTCGAGGACGCGCAGATAGACATCTTGACGCGAGCGGGGTGTGTCGTCGTGCGATTGTAATGCGCGCTCGGAACGTATCGTGTGAAAGACGCGCCAACCTAACATGATACTGCCACCCAAGGTTAAGCCGAGCATTGCCCACGGCAACCACTCAACCACCGTCGGTACCAACGTCGCCGCGTTCAACCACCGTTCAATGAACGGCGGTGACCATGCCAGTTCGGCATAGCGAACGAGATAGTAGATCACAAGCCCGGCGTTCACCAACCCGACCAGAGCACCGATCAGACGCTGCGACCATTCATCGGTGTCCTCTAAACCCAACTCAAGGATAGTATCAATCCCGTAACCGACGATCACAGCCAACAGTAGCAACCCGCTTAAACAAAGAAAGAGTGGCCATTCAGTCGCCAAACCCAGCCGTTCCAGCAGATTGATCACACCATCTTGCCAAATATCGACCAAAACTGCACCGATGAGCGTCCCGGTAAGCGCCAGACCGCTCGGTATTGCCCCTCGCCGCTGACCGACCAGAATAAATAACAGGATCACGACCGCCGCACCCGCATCAATGATCATCTCGCTGCCCCTTCGTATTGCACGTGCAATTTTACTACCTATTGTAGCAGATCCGTCAAACCTGCTACACTGTTGCCTATCATCACGCTGTAGGAGCTGAGTAGGCATTTCTTCACCTGACGGGCAAAAATCGGCATCCGAGCGACTGACCAAAAATGCTATAATGACCGCATCAGACAACAGTTGTCTGTCGTACCATTGCGAGCGGTGGTTTATATTACCGAGGCGCAATCGTTTGAGTGCTTAAGGAGGAATTACATGGTTCGCGTCGCAATCAACGGTTTCGGCCGGATCGGGCGCCAGAGCTTTAAGGCGATGCTGGAGTATTACCCAGACGAGTTCGAGATCGTGGCAATTAACGACTTGACCGACGCGCATACGTTAGCACATCTACTCCGCTATGACTCGACCTATGGCGCGTTTGAAGGTGAAGTAACCGTAACCGAGAAGTCCATTATCGTCGAGCAAGACGATGTGCGCTACGAATTACTAACCCTAGCCGAGCGTGATCCTGCCGCGCTGCCGTGGAAAGAACTGGGCGTTGACATTGTGATCGAGTCGACCGGCCGTTTTACCGATGCCGAAAAGGCTAAAGCTCATCTCGCCGCAGGTGCCAAGAAAGTGATCATTACTGCACCGGCCAAGGGCGAAGACATCACCATCTGTCTGGGTGTGAATGACGCCAAGTACGATCATGAGAAGCACCATATCATCTCGAATGCCTCCTGCACCACCAACTGTCTGGCGCCGGTGGCCAAAGTACTCAATGATCGCTTCGGGATCGAACGCGGGTTGATGACGACGATCCACTCGTACACAATGGATCAGAACTTGCAGGATAACGTCCACAAGGATCTGCGCCGAGCCCGTGCGGCCGCGATCAATATGGTACCGACCACTACCGGTGCTGCTAAGGCTGTCGCGCTGGTTATTCCTGAACTGAAGGGTAAGTTCCATGGCTACGCGGTGCGTGTCCCGACACCAACCGTCTCAATGGTTGACTTCTCGGTTCTCCTCAGCACCAAGACGTCGGTCGAAGAGATCAATCAGGCATTCATTGAGGCCAGCGAGAGCGAAGAGCTTGAGGGTATCCTCGGTGTCAGCCACGATCCGCTGGTTAGCACCGATTTCATCGGTACCACGTATAGTAGTGTGGTTGACCTACCCCTAACGATGAGCATGGGCGATGATTTCTTCAAGATCGTCGCGTGGTACGATAACGAGTGGGGTTATTCGGTACGTGTCGCCGATCTGACGGCGCTGGTCGCAGATCGGTTTGAATAGTCGGATGGGCGGTAGTAGGGGCAGATTGGAAACCAGCCCTACTACCGCCACTGTTGCAACCGTGCCGCCCAATCCCTTCCAGCCCGACGTAATAGTTCTTGTTGCCGTTCCAGTACAACGTAGGCCAATAGCATTAGTAGACCCACCAAACCCAGCAATAACCACTGATTGAGCATGCGCGCCGCATTACCCACCAACCAGAGAATACCCAGTCCGAAACAGACCAACCCAGCCACAAACGGTACCCTTAGCCGCATTAACGCCCCATAAGTAGCGATCAGCAACGACTCGCCACTGACGAATAAGATGTAGCCAAGGTTACTCGGCGATCCGACGGCTTGGAGGAATGTTGCGCTGAGTAATAATCCAACCGCACCCGTATCTACCATACGCGCAAGCCGATCTTGGCGTTGGAAGTAGCGAATGCCATTCGCAAACGCGAGCAGATAAACGCCGACCGGTATCACGTACAACTGCATTTCGCGCAAATCCCAGACGAGAAATTGGCCAAGGCTAGCGGCGACAAAGGCCGCACCGGCGATATAAGCGTACTCGCTCCGCCGTTCGCGGACCGTCGCCGTGACGTAGAGAACGCCGGTGTTGATCAGTGCTACCACCAATGCACGTAGCTCGTCGGCGGCAACGATGACGGTGAACACCCCTACCATCAACGGTAACCACAACGTTGGTCGCTGCCAGATCGTCACCGGCGCATAGCGGCGGCTAGCCCAACCGGCCAGCATCAGCGGCACCAGCGCCAACACTAACCACGCTGCCTGCCAAGGTATCGTCAGATCGGTCTGCGCAAGCCAGCCGGCAGTGCTGCCGATCAACGCTGTCACATTTAGGACTGCGCCAACTTCGCTCTGCTCGGAAACCGCAATAATCCCAATTACGAGTGCATAGATCAACAGCGGCCATGAAAGGCTGCTCAAACTGCTGTCAAAGAGCATCATTAGCGCGATCAAGCCGGTGACTGCGCCAACCACATAACTGTCCAATCCTAGCACACGCAAGACGGCTGTCGATCTCTGACGGCGCGTCCCTGCTCCACCCAGCCCCACAATGACCGCGGTTGCCAGTAACGTCCATCCAATGAGCGAAACGTTGGGCGCGAAGAGCCAATTGGCAGTCCCACCAATCGCCATAACCAACTGGATTAAGGCCAGACTCATGATCCGCCAGCGTCGGTACGCGACCGCGCCAACCGTGAGGATCAGCGTCGCACTGCCCGCAGTCAATGGCAGATACATGCGATACGCCGACACTTCCAGCGCCGCCGGCAACGTCGGTATGGGTAAGACAAGGGCTGTAGCTATAGCCAACTGCGCATACGGACGGTCAAACGGTGCCCATCGCCGCAAAACGAGCGCCGCTCCGCCATAACCAACCCCTAACAGCACTGCCAACACACCGATCCCACTCAGACCGCCTTCCCAGCGCAAGAATCCGCCGACGACCGCCAACAACCACGCCCAACCGAGCATAGCAGCCGCCGGATAACCGAACTGCCAACGTTGCCAGATGAAACTTAACCCCAACCACACTGCACTCGCAATGAGCGCTGCGCTGATGGTAGGTATGCTCGGCGTGAAGAACGCACTGATGAGCAACAACGTGCTGCCACTGCCGAGCACACCACCCCAAAAGAGCGCCGGCGTCGCCCAGTACCCGAACGTACCACGACGGATCAGGCTCCCACCAATGGCATAGACACTCGCTACGCTCGTGCCGGCAAGGAGATAGTGCTCAAACGTGCTCAGCCAACCCACCCGTTCGAGCACGCTCGCCACCAAACCCAACACCACCGTTAAGCTAGCCATTGACCAAAAACTATTGCGTTCGCGGAAGGCACACCAACCGTAGAGCATCGCTGCCAGTGCCAATGCTGGCAAGTACCATACCGGATCAAGCAATGCCGTCATCAGCGAGCCAATCGCGATCAGGGCTGCCCCGATCCAACGCAACACCAACGGTGCATAACTGATACGAGCGGTAACGGAGGCTGCGTGCAAGCCAAACCCAATCCCGCCAATCACAAGCGTGATCAGACCGCGCTGGGCCCATGCCTCGACAAACGAAGCCACCCACACGTTCAGCAACACCATCACCAGCGCCAACCCGATACTCCCCACCAACGTGCGGTTCGGTTGCAATAACCTCAACTGCCCACGTTCGAGCAGCACCACCAGTAACCCACCGGCTACCAGCAATAACGGATAACTCTGGCCGATTGCCGTTCGGTCGAGCGCAGTGAGCAACGCAACAACCAACAGCAGTGGCGTGCTTGCCAACAAGGGGATTGCATACGCCTGACCTCGCCGCTCGATCAGCGCCGTCATCCCGACATACACAGAGGTCAGTAGAGCCAGGCTCAGATTAGCCCACCGCAGACCGAGATCGGGCAATACCGTTCCGATCAACACTGCCACCGGCAACGTTAGCGCTGTCACCCACACCCACCGTGGCTGCCGTTCAAGCCACGCAGCGCCGGCACCGAACACACCGCCCAACCCAAAGGCAATCATTGCTGGCCAAGCAAGCATCGGTATAGGCTCAACCAACACGAGACTGAGGCTCACCAGCAGCGACAGCGGCGGGCCGGCCCACTGCATCACACGCGGCCCTAACGCCAACAGAGCAGCACTACTGCGGGCCAACCGGTGGGTTACCACCAGCGTAGCAAACCACCACCCAAATGCCCAAACCGGTTGCCACTGAAGCGCGACATCCCACTGCCAAAACGCGCTTACCAACACACCGATTGCAGCCGAACTGGCGGCCAGACTATAAAACACACGACGTGTATACCACGCCCCACCGATGTAAATGGCCATGCTCACACTGCTCACTACCAACAAAGCTGTGTCAGTCGCGAGATTGAGCAGACCAGGGCGCGTGAAAGAAAAGACCACGATTGGCACCAGCAATGCTGCAATCGAACTCAGATTCCGCCCAGCGGTAGCAAGCGCCTCACGCTGACCCATCCACCGTCCCAACCCCCACAAGCCACCGGTCAATGCAGCCAAGATCCCGACTTGCACAATCGGTAGGAAGCTGTTCCAATTGAAGATCACCAACACCAAGCTCGAAATGAGCAACAGAAACGTGCCGATGACCAACAACATCCGGCGCGTACCGAGCGACAGCAGTGCAGCAAAAATCGGCCCTATCCGATTGGTAACCGTTGATGGTGGCGTAGTAGGTGCAGGTCGTATTGGCAAATCGGCCGCAGTCTGAGCCGAAGATGCTTGCAGCACCTCACGCAATGGAGAAACCGAGGTTGCCGTTTCTGATTCTTCAGGAGAAGGCGAGACCGGTAGAACCGGTTGGGCCTCTGTCCGCAGTGTGGCACCCTCCTGTTCCAACAAACGCAACACTCGCTCGGCGGTATCCGTATCCAGTTGATTCGTCTCTAACCAAAAGTACACCAGATTGGCGAATTGATCCGCTGGCTTCGGTGAAGATCTTGCTGATGCCGTTCCGATCCAGAAACCGATTAGCCCTGTGACCAACAGAATCGGCAGTAGGCAACATAAGGCTAGCAAAGCTAAGAACTCCATAATAGTGCTCCGGGCCTGATGACTACACTGCTATTCCAGAACGTGCACAAACATGCGCGCCGTCCTGTTCCCATCCCGATTTGCGCCACGCAATCTTCTCTGACAGGCGTTACGATCCCGCCTCCGCGGGCACTCACTCCTCCCGGAGTGCCGCCATTGCTGGTCAGACCTCACCACGGGTAGAGCAGTTGCGGTTACCAGCCGTTACGCCGGACATGTCCGGTTCGATCCTGCACCGTGCGTGCTTCGTTCGTTACACCACCGGCCAAACACCGGCGGCTCCGTGCGGAGATACCGAGGTGCATCCCGGAGCGATTCGCTGTGCCTTCGCGCTGAGTACGCTGCCCCACTGCCTTGCGTCGCTCATCAGCCGCGCGCAGCGGCAGCGACGATGACAGTCCATTCGTGTAACCGACATCAATCGCCTTTCACACACCCGTTGGTGTCTTGTCGTGCCAGTAACACTGAGTAGCTTCGCCGCTTTCTCAGGAGGAAGGTATCCACAAAAACGCCCCTTTAAAGACGAGGGCTAGCTCCTCTGCCCAAATTATAGCTAACGAGAACTATCAGAACGGTAACATTTTTGCAGAATTTTTGGAACGGGAACGGCGCATGGGTGAATCTTCCCGATAGTTGGTGATCATTCTCCCTAGCCGATAGTTATATCAAGTAAATATGATTACTATATCGGTCAGGATGCATACAAGTGAGGCAACAATGCAACAAGAGCACATAACTTTCGTCCGGCAAACGGCAAATCGGTCTAACATGTCCTACCGCCTGGCCCAAGGTATTGCAGTTTTCATTACAATCGGCGTGATGTTTGCCGTCGCTGCAGGCTGCAATGCAATAGCAGGGTTGTAACGTTTTTTGAATGCCAACCTAACAAACGATGCGACTTGAAGGTCGCATCGTTTTCTTTTTGCCTTGAAACGCTGCGCAGCCAACATGGTACAATACAGCAGAAATTATAGCGCGCAGCGCTGTCTTGCCGTTATTATTTGTGACTTTCATAACAAATTAGGTAAGGAGCAGGCGAGGCATGAAGGAATGGAACGGTTTCTACGGCCCCAATGCCGGTTATCTGCTCGAACTGTACGAGCGGTACTGTGCCGATCCCAACTCGGTTGATGAAGCAACACGGGCCTTTTTTGCGCAATGGACACCACCCGATGAGATCGCCTCCTCGGAGACACGGGACGGACAACCACCTCTTGACGTTACCCGGATCGTTGGTGCGGCCCGTTTGATCCGCTACATTCGGGAGTTGGGACATCTAGCCGCTCGAATTGACCCACTCGGTAGCGACCCACCCGGCGATCCCGGCCTGGAGCTGGCAACGCACGGGGTGACCCAGGCCGATCTTGCAGCGTTACCGGCCCACATTGTGCGTGGCCCGATCGCAAGCCAAGTGCGTAACGCGGCTGAAGGTGTCGAACGATTACGACAGGCATACTCTGGTTCCATCGGCTACGAGACCGATCAAATCCAAGATTACCGTGAACGGGCGTGGATCCGTGAAGCGGCTGAAGATCGGCGCTTCTTTGGTGGACTTGATGCCGATCGTCAGCGGGAATTGCTCGACCGCCTGACCGAAGTAGAGACATTCGAGCGCTTTTTGCACAAGACGTTTCCCGGCCAAAAGCGGTTTTCGATCGAGGGATGCGATATGCTCATCCCGATGATCGATGCGATTATTCGCAACGCTGCTGCGGCCGGCACCAAAGAGGTTGTTATCGGAATGGCCCACCGTGGTCGGCTTAATGTACTGGCCCACATCCTCGGCAAACCGTATTCTCTGATTTTGACCGAGTTTCACTCGCCCGATTACACCAAAGATACGTATGAAGGTTGGAGTGGTGATGTGAAGTATCACCTTGGCGCACGCAAGGCTTACCGCGAGAGCGGGATTGCCGAAATGCCGATCACGTTGGTACCCAACCCCAGTCATCTTGAGTTTATCAACCCGGTGGTCGAGGGACGCGCTCGCGCTGCTCAAGAACGACGCCATCGCCCCGGCTTCCCTGAAGAGGACGAGAAGGAGTCGCTCGCCATCCTGATCCACGGTGATGCCGCGTTCCCCGGCCAAGGTATTGTCGCCGAGACACTTAACCTCTCGCGTCTGAAGGGCTACCACATCGGCGGTACGATCCACATCATTATCAATAATCAGATTGGCTTTACGACCGACAGCAGCGACTCGCGCTCAACCCTCTATGCCAGCGATCTGGCCCGTGGGCTTGAAATCCCAGTGGTACACGTCAATGCCGATGATGTGGAAGCCTGTATCGCTGCTGCCCGTATGGCGTCAGCCTATCGCGAGAAATTCCAGAAGGATTTTTTGATCGATCTCGTCGGTTACCGACGCTGGGGACATAATGAGGGTGATGAGCCGGAGTTTACTCAGCCCAAGATGTACGAGCGCATCCGCAATCACCCAACAGTGCGTGAGATTTGGGCGCGTGAGCTAGAGCGGCGCGGGATTATTACCCGCGAAGAGGCGCAGGCACGGGTTAATGCAGTGATGAATAAGTTACAGCAAGCGTTTGATAAGGTGCGCGAACGACAGCGATTGGCTGCCGAGCTACCACCGGCATCTTCGCCCGCTAACTCACTGCCGCCACGTCGCTCACCGATTTTTGCTCGTCCGGTCTCGGCAAAAACGCTGATCGAGTTGAATGAGGCGTTGCTAGATCGGCCTGAAGGCTTTACCGTTCACCCCAAACTCGAACGTATGCTGCAACGCCGCCGCCAGGCGATCTATGAAGAAAATGGCATCGATTGGGGGCATGCCGAGGCATTGGCTTTTGCCAGCATCCTCGCCGATGGAACACCGATTCGACTGACCGGCCAAGACAGCGAACGCGGTACCTTTAGCCACCGTCATGCAGTCCTGCACGATGTCGTTACCGGTGAGCGTTTCATCCCGTTGCACGCTATTCCACAGGCACGTGCTTCCTTTGCAGTGTACAACAGCCCCCTCTCGGAAGCATCGGTGCTGGGCTTTGAGTATGGGTATAGCTGCCATGCACCGGATACGCTGGTGCTGTGGGAAGCGCAGTTTGGCGATTTTGCCAATGGTGCTCAGGTGATTATCGATCAGTTTATCGTTAGCGGACACGCCAAATGGGGGCAAAATCCTTCCCTCGTGATGCTCTTACCACACGGCTACGAGGGTCAAGGCCCCGAACACTCGAGCGCCCGCCTCGAGCGTTTCTTGCAACTGGCGGCTAACGATAATATTCGCATTGCCAACTGCACGACGGCGGCCCAGTACTTCCATCTGCTACGCTATCAGGCTGCTTCACTCTACGCCGATCCCAAGCCGCTGATCATTCTCACTCCCAAGAGCTTGTTACGTCATCCGCGCAGTAGTTCGTCGTTGCGCGATCTGACCGATCTGCGCTTCCAGCCGGTGTTGGGATTGGGTGCTGACGCACCGGCCCCCGAAGGAGTCACCCGCCTCATCCTGTGTTCGGGTAAGGTGGCGATCGACCTCATCTCTAGCGCCGAATGGGAAAAGACTGCTGGGCGCGCCGATTTGCTCCGGCTCGAACTGTTGTATCCTTTCCCGGCGGAGGAGGTGCAAGCTGCGATCCGGCGCTATCCGAATCTGCGTGAAGTGGTGTGGTTGCAAGAAGAACCGCAGAATATGGGCGCTTGGACGTTCGTCTGGCCGCGATTGCAGGCGCTCTTGCCAACCGGTGTTACATTACACTACGTTGGCCGAGCCGAATCGTCCAGCCCGGCTGAGGGTCTCCACAGCATTCACGTGCGTGAACAGGCGCGTATTTTGCGTGAAGCAGTGGCCAATCTGCCCGAAGTAACTACACCGGCAACAACCGGTCACGAGACGGTGATCCGCTGATCTGACGGAACGTAGTGCAGAGAGTAGTTTTCTACTTCGTTGGTTCAACGTAGGAGCATAAGAAACGTTGCGCTCGTTTGATCTGTACACAAGGTAGGTTGCGGCATGGCATATGAAATTCGAGTGCCGTCGCTCGGTGAATCGATTGTCGAGGCGACGGTCGCACGCTGGTTGAAGCGTGAAGGCGAAGCAGTTGCAATCGGCGAACCGGTCGTCGAATTAGAGACCGACAAGGTGAACCTTGAGGTAGCCGCCGATCAGAGCGGGGTGTTGGTGAGCATTGCCAGCCCCGAAGGAACTACGGTTGCGATTGGTGATCTGCTTGGTACAATTGAAGCAGGCGCCCTATCTAAGCCTTCGCCGATCCCGGCAGCGGCGCCGGCCACCCCGGCTCCAACACCGGCAGCAGCGCCGGCCACCGATGAAGTCTTGGCGACACCGGTAGCGCAGCGGATGGCTGCTGAACATGCCATTGATTTGCGCACCGTGCAGGGAACCGGCCCCGGCGGACGGGTAACAAAAGAAGACATTATGCGACTCGTTTCAGGTACGGGACCAAGTGAGGCCGTAGCCAAAGCTGACGAGGCGCGGATGAAGGTTAGCCATCCGACCCCGGCGGTGATCGAGACAGCGCCACCGCAGCCAACGTCGCCACCGGCTCCGACCACCCCGCCACCGGCTACGGTTACCCCACCGCGGCCTACACCCCCGCCTGCCACACCGGTGATGACAACCAATGGCGACCGACGTGAAGAGCGGCAACGTCTGAGCCGTCGGCGCTTGACCATCGCACGTCGTTTGGTTGAGGCGCAGCATACCGCGGCGATGCTGACCACCTTTAACGAGGTGGATATGAGTGCCGTGATGGCCCTACGTGCTCGTCACAAGGACTCGTTTAAAGAGCGGCACGGGGTTAGCCTTGGCTATATGTCGTTCTTCACCAAAGCTGTTGTCGGTGCGCTCAAAGCCTTCCCGATGGTCAACGCCGAGATTCAGGGCGAAGAGGTTGTGATCAAGTACTACTACGACATCGGGATCGCCGTTGGGGTGGATGAAGGCTTGGTGGTGCCGGTCGTGCGCGATGCTGACCGCAAGACATTCGCGCAGATCGAGCGCGAGATCGCACAATTGGCGAAGAAGGCGCGCGAGGGCACGCTGAGCCTTGCCGAGTTGCAGGGGGGCACGTTCACGATCACGAACGGCGGTGTCTACGGCTCGTTGATGAGTACGCCAATCCTCAATGCACCGCAAGTCGGGATCCTCGGCATGCACAAGATCGAGGAGCGACCGGTCGTGGTTAATGGGCAAATCGTTATTCGCCCGATGATGTACATCGCCCTCAGCTACGACCACCGCCTGATCGATGGGAGCACCGCCGTGCGCTTCCTCGTCAAGGTGAAGGAGTTGATTGAGGATCCGGAAGCGTTGCTGCTAGAGGGGTAAGGCATTAGCTGGGGGGAGGTTTTTTTACCGCAGAGGGTGCAAGGGGCGCGGAGGATGATCACCATCCCCAATCCCTTGATGCTCTCTGCGCTGCTTTGCGCCTTTGCGCCTTTGCACCTTTGCGCCTTTGCGCCTTTGCGCCTTTGCGCCTTTGCGTTGATGCCCTCACCCCCAACCACCGCTTCCACCTGACGGCGGGAGAGAGAAATCTGCCTGTCTTCGCGACAGGCACTGATTGAGCGAAACATCATAATAACCCTCTCCCGCGCCAATGGGAGAGGAGATTGGGGGTAAGGGTGCGCCCCTCCCCCGTTGGGGGAGGGATTAGGGGTGGGGCCCTGCTATGCGGCGAGCTTAGCCTTGGCGATCTTCGGCCAGCAACTGGCGCAGCACGTACTGCAAGATACCGCCGTGGCGATAGTACTCGACTTCTTGCGGCGTATCAATCCGAGCACGGGTCTGGAACTCGCGCACGGTACCGTCAGCAGCAGTGGCGCGCACGGTGAGGATGCGGCCATTGGCGAAGCCACTGGCAATCGCATCGGCCAGACCGATCACATCATAGATTTCGTGACCGGTCAAGCCAAGGCTCGCTGCACTCTCACCGGGCATAAACTGGAGTGGAACAATTCCCATCCCGACCAGATTCGAGCGGTGGATGCGCTCGAAACTCTCGGCAATGACCGCCTTGACCCCCTGTAAATATGGCCCTTTCGCCGCCCAGTCGCGTGACGAGCCGTTACCGTACTCCTTACCGGCAATCACGATCAGCGGCGTACCATCAGCCTGATAGCGCATCGCCGCATCGTAGATCGTCATCACCTCGCCAGTAGGCAGGTAAGTGGTAAAACCACCCTCAGTTCCCGGCGCCAACTTGTTGCGGAGACGGATATTGGCGAAGGTACCGCGTACCATCACCTCGTGGTTACCGCGCCGCGCACCATAGCTATTGAAATCAGCCGGTGCTACGCCGTGTTCAATCAGATACTTACCGGCAGGTGAATTGACCTTAATGCTTCCGGCGGGGCTGATATGGTCGGTTGTAATGCTATCACCCAGGAATGCTAGAACCCGTGCCCCGTGAATCTCGGCTACCCGCTCAGGTGGCGTCGGACTCATCTGGTCGAAATAGGTCGGACGGCGAACATAGGTGCTGTTGGGATCCCACACAAAGCGGTCGCCAGCCGGTACCGGAATATTCTCCCAGCGCTCATCACCTACAAAGATGCTGGCATACGAGCGACGATACATCTCGGATTGAATCGCCGTTTCAATCGTCTGCTGTACCTCAGCTTGTGCTGGCCAAATATCGCGCAAATAGACCGGCTGACCATCCTTACCAATTCCCAATGGCTCCTTGTCTAGATCGATATCGATCCGACCGGCAATGGCATAAGCCACCACCAACGGCGGTGACATCAGATAGTTCGCCTTTACATCTTGCTGCACGCGACCCTCGAAGTTACGGTTACCGGAGAGCACGGAAACCGCCACCAGACCGGCTTGCTCGATTGTCTGGCTAATCTCCGGCGCCAACGGACCAGAGTTACCAATACACGTGGTACAGCCATAACCAACGACGTGGAAGCGGAGCGCTTCGAGGTACGGTAGCAGACCGGCATTGGCGAGGTATTCCGTCACCACTTTCGAGCCGGGGGCCAGCGACGTCTTCACCCACGGCTTCACGGTGAGACCGGCTTCGACCGCCTTCTTCGCCAACAGCCCAGCCGCCACCATCACCGATGGGTTGGAGGTATTGGTGCAGGAGGTAATGGCAGCGATCACCACGGAACCGTGGTGCAGCTTATAACCGGCACCGGGGACTTCCACGGCGGTAGCGGCAAAATCGGCTGCCGAGAGCGCTGTATCAGGTTGAGACGGATTGATAATCGTCGGCACGGCCAGATGGAAGGTACGGTTAACATCGGTCAGTGGCACGCGACCTTCGGGTCGTTTGGGACCGGCGACACTCGGCTCAACACTGGCGAGATCCAGCTCAAGAACTGTCGAATACTCAGCCTCAGGCGTATGCTCATCGTGGAAGAGACCCTGCTCCTTGAAGTAGGCCTCGACCAAGCGCACCCGCTCCTCACTGCGTCCCGAGAAGCGCAAATAGCGGAGCGTCTCCTCATCCACCGGGAAGATACCGCAGGTTGCACCGTATTCGGGAGCCATATTAGCGATGGTCGCTCGGTCGGCCAGTGGCAGATTAGCCAAACCGGGACCAAAGAACTCGACAAACTTGCCGACGACTCCTAGCTTACGTAACATCTGGGTGACGGTGAGTACCAGATCGGTCGCCGTCGCACCCTCGCGCAAACGACCGGTCAGCTTAAAGCCAACTACCTGTGGGATTAACATCGAGAGGGGCTGACCGAGCATCGCCGCCTCAGCTTCGATACCACCAACACCCCAACCCAGCACGCCAAGCCCGTTGATCATCGTGGTATGTGAGTCAGTACCGACCAGCGTATCGGGATAGGCTTGTACCGGTCCACTCGCACGCGGGTTCTCGTCGCTGGTGAAGACCACACGGGCCAGATATTCAAGGTTCACCTGGTGGACAATCCCGTTACCGGGCGGCACCACCTTGAAATTATCAAATGCCGTCTGCCCCCAGCGCAAGAACGCATACCGCTCGACATTGCGCTGGAACTCAAGGTCTTTATTGATCAGCAGCGCCGCTTCAGAGCCATAGGCATCGACCTGCACCGAGTGGTCGATGACCAGCTCGACCGGCTGCAACGGATTAATTCGGCGCGGATCGCCACCCAACTCGGCCATCGCATCGCGCATCGCCGCCAGATCGACCACGCACGGCACACCGGTGAAGTCTTGCAAAATCACGCGCGCCGGCATAAAGGCTACTTCCCGATCAGGTTCAGCCTGCGGTTGCCAATGCGCCAAAGCTAAAATATCATCGGCGGTGACGGTACGACCATCCTCATGGCGGAGCAGATTTTCGAGCAAAATCCGTAACGAGTAGGGTAAGCGAGTGAGATTGACACCGTGGTTGGTTAGAGCGTCCAGGCGGTAGATTTCATACATGCGCTCATCGACCGTCAAGGTCGCGCGAGCACCGAAACTGTTGGTCATCGTTTCTCTCCTTCAGTTGATTACCTGCAACGGAAGGCCGTTCCATGTTGTGGTAGAGCGATTATAGCACGAATAATCACAATGTTGCGATTTGTTGCACAAACAGTGCAAAAGGTGGATGTACTGTCGGAATTATATCCGAATGAGCTATTTTCGGGTCACAAAAGGTAGTACCAATGGTTGATCAATTCTGTTAGGATCTACGTTTAAGATGATACCAACCTGAAACCTCACTCTTCTCTCTCATTCCCCCCCGGTACAGTTCAGGTAAGGTGCCTTCGTTTACAAAGGAGGAGAAAATGCAACCTGGCGTTCGAATGCAACCGTGGGCGGGATTGTTAGTCATCACATTGATCATCATTGTACTCTGGCCGGTGACGCCCGCTCCAGCACAGTCGCAGTTACAGTTGCCGGTCTTTAGCCTCACCAAAATTGCAACCAACAATGACACAACGCAGCAGTTGGGTGGAGTGCTCGAAGGTATCGGTCGCGCCGCTCCGTCTGGTCAAGATGAGTTTCGTGGGAAGAATCGATTCTTTCGCCTGAACGAGCAAAACCGCACGGTGTTGACACAATACGAAGCATCGGGAGGTTTCTTCGCTTACGATATTGATGGCTTAGGCCGCGAAACACCGGCAGGGACAGTCGATGTTGAGGTAGCGAAGCGATTCGCGTGTCAATTCCTCGTTAACAACAATTTTGTCAGCCGTGATGGCACGCTTGCCGGTAATGGTCAGAGCAACTATCCGGTGCGGTTACCGTCAATGCCGGAAATCTGCAACGCAACCAAGGACTTCGGGCGTACAACGCTCATTCGCGCTGCGCAATCCACCGTCAACGGTGCCGGCTTAGGTCAAGTTACCGAAACAATCGTTGGTGTGGTGGTGGAAGTGCCGTTTGGTTTTGTGAACAATGGACAGTTTATTCCCATCGGTGGTGCCGGTGGTCATATCTCTCTCCTGTTCACGACTACCGATGTCAGTCTCGCCCAAAGCAATAGCGACTCGCTCGACAGCACCGTTCCCGGTCTCACAGCGGTAGCTATGCCCTTTTACAGGCGCACGCTAGAGTTTCGCGGTACCGTACCGGTACGTAGCTTGAACGATGTGCGGAATGAGGTTGAGACACTGGTGCGCGCCAGCTATCCAGATGCGACGGACATCAATGTACCCGAACCGGTACTGATGTATATGGTCGATGATGCTTCGTTTGAGCAGACCTTCCTCGAACCAGAAGCTATGTTCGACGATGTTACCGTGACATTATCCACCGGCGAAGTGATCGTTCTCCGCTCGTTCACAATCCCGTTGGTTGACGATAGCACGAGCAGTTTCAGCCCAACCGTCACTATCACGGCACCGACCAACGGTAGCTCGTTCCCACCGAACGGTTCGATCAGTCTCACAGGCACTATCGCCAACGGCACAGCGCCCTACACCTACCAGTGGCTCCTTGGCGACGAAACACCGCTGAGCGACCCGGCCACGCTGAATACCCCCGGCTCAGTTAGCCATTCGACAACCTTGCCGGCTGCGCTGCGTGAAACAACACCGGATGCGGTGACCATCATCTTGCGCGTGATCGACGCCAATGGTGTGCAGCGTGAGGCAAGCATTAGTATCACCCCCGATTATCGCTTCATTTATGTACCTGCTATTTTGCAAAGTGGTAATAGCACTGCTGCGACTGCTACACTGCTGGCGGTAGAACTCGCCCAATCTTCCTCCACCCACACCTTTGGGGTCGAAGGCAACTGGGACTACCCGCCCTATGGCGCAGGTGGCTCTGACCTACCGGGCGTGATCCCGGATGTAACCGGTTTTCGCAGCGGGATGTTAGGGTACGGCTACACCCAACGCTTCCACTGGACGAATGCGAGTGCTTGGGAACGTGATTGGCGTGATGTCAGTTTGGGTGGGATCGATAGTACGTTAGGAGTTGATCGGGCCGCATTCGTGTACTACGCCGGGCACGGCGGTCCGGGCGGCATTGTAATGGCCTCGAACCAAGATAGTACGTGGTTTAGTGGCAACAACGCCCGTTACCAAAATCTGCGCTGGGTCGGGTTCGCGTCGTGCCAAACACTGCGCGTACAAGGGTATACACCGGGTAACGAACCGATCCGCAAATGGTTCAACGCCTTCCAAGGCGCCCATATGCTACTCGGTTTCAACAGCAATATGGCTGACGTCGCTTTTGGCGGCAACTTAGTGGCGAATATGAAAATGCCTTCATTTCTCGGCATCGATTTCCCATGGGCACAGTTAACCATCGCCCAGGCGTGGGTCAAGACGGCGTTTGATATGCATGCCGGTAAGCCAGCCTACGTCTATGCCCGTAGCGCAACGGTCAATCCTGTGAACGACAAGCTACCCAAACCTGGCGTTGGGATGCCATCACGACCACTACCGGTCGTTTCGTATCACTGGGTGTGGTGGGAGTTCTGATCCGGTCAGGCGTAACGCAGTGCGTCATACCCAAATATCGGCCATCTCCCATTGACGCCGGTGTAGACCACATCGATATCTGGATTAGCTGCCTCAAAAACCTTGATTACCTCCTCGAAGGCATCGGCCTCACCGCCACCAAACGCACCGAGGATCGTTACCCGCTTCTTTTCGCCGGTCGTCTGTCCCGTCTGCTCGCTACCGGCAGGTTGCGTCGGTTGAGCCGTCGATTCACCGCCACACGCCGCCAGTACTAAGCTGGCAACGGTCATCAGCATTACAAACAAAGTCATCCGCGAACGTGACATTGTACTTACTCCTTTCACAGCCTAGCGGTCATCCTAACGATTACCTTAATGTAGCTGCTACAATAGCACCTCCTCCACCTATCTTCACGTTGCCGAAGCATCGCCGGGCAACGAACGGCTACTCGCACTAGATTGACGCCCGTTCAATTAATGGACAGGGGATATAGTGCTGGATCGGTGGCAACGTCTCACCTGCCGGTAAGGTTTGTAGCATCTCTACTGCCCGTCGTCCCATTTCGTAATGGGGTAGCTCGACGGTAGTCAGCGGTGGGTAAAGCTGAGCAGCGATCAGCTCAAGATTATCGAACCCTACCACGGCTACATCTTGTGGAATGCGTAATCCCAAACGCTTGATCGCGTCATAGGCTCCCATTGCCATCTTATCGTTAAAACAGAAGATAGCCGTCGGACGTTCAGCTAATTCAAGCAAGGCACGGGTTGCGGCAAAGGCGTCTTGTGCATTCGAATGCACACTGCGCACCAGGGTTGGGTCAAACGGTAAACCATAATCGGCCAGCGCCTGCCGATACCCTTCTAGCCGGCCAAAGAGCGCCGGCATTGGGATAATCTCATTGATAAACGCAATCCGACGATGACCGCGCTTAATCAGTGCCTCGGTCGCGGTGTAGCCCCCCTGTACTTCATCGGGGATCAGCGCCGGCAGTGAGCGATCGGCTACAAAGCAGTTCACCAGCACCATCGGCACCGGACCCAGATCGGGTGGGGGTACCACCTCATGGTGGTACATGGTCGCATAGATTAACCCTTCTACCCGCCGTTCGAGCATAAACTGCAACGCCATCTGCTCAATATCGTGCTGACCACTCGTATTGATCACCAGGAGCATCTGCCGGGCCGACCACGCCGCCTCTTGTGCCCCAAGGATCATCCGTACTGCATATGGTGACGTTACCACCTCATCAGAGATCAAACCGAGGGTTTGTGAGTGGCGAGTACGCAAACCGCGCGCAATTGCGTTGGGACGCCAACCGAGCGCATGGATCGCAGCCCAGACTCGATCGCGTGTCTCTTGACTAATCGAAGCGGTGACAACGTTGTTCACCACAAACGATACCGTCGTCTGTGAGACCCCGGCCAGTCGGGCTACGTCATACATCGACGGAGGGCGATTCCGTTTTGAGCGAGATTGGTCGTCCATTGACCGTATTACCTGATAGTAAAACGAATTACTAATTCGTTTTACATTGTAACACACCATTAACAATCCTGTCAAGCGTGTGCAGTGATTACCGCATGATAACAGTCTTGTCAATAGTTGCTGGAACGAATAATCATCAGACCTACGGCGAACGTAGTGAACGGTATCCTCCGTAGCAGGCACCGCCGTCGTATCAAGCGGAAACTCGCTTTAAGCGCACCTTCCCACGGCGGTGCCAACCGACAACAGACAGGGTATTGGCTTCAACCTGATGATGAAGATACGGACAACACAACCATCACCGCGTCGCCGATTGAAGGCAAACGCTTAGTCAACGACTGGTTTGCGAGGACACCGGTCGTTGGCGATAGATGCGTGCGTACCGGTGCGATTAGACCCCACCGGCCCGAATCAAACCGGCCAAATTATTGCGCCCCTGATCGGCCAGCAGCGTCGCTTGGGCGATAAACAACTGGGCAGTGGTTACTGCGTCGTTGAGCGCATTGTGTTGAGCATAGACCGGCAAGCCTAGCGCGCTGGCCAAGCCACGCAACTCAACCGCCGGCGCCGGCATATCACGCGGCTGTTCACCCAACCACTGCGCATTGAGGTGCAAGGTCATCGCCAAACGGGCCGTATCGAGAATCGGTCGGCGCAAGCGCCCGCCAAACGGTTTGAGCGCCGCGTTGATGAAACGCACATCAATTTCGGCCACATGCACCACCAGAACCCGCCCAGCAATCCGCTGTAACAGCTCGGCGAGCACCGCTTCCGGCGGCGGCGCATCGCGCAACTCGTCCGAGGTGAGGTGATGGACACGAATGCTCTCAACGCTTGGCTCGCGATCGGGTGGCGGGCGAATGAGCGAATGCCATGTCTGTTTCAACAAGACGCGCCCATTCTCAACATTAACGGCGCCAATCGCAATCAGCGCATCGTGGCGCGGATCGAGGCCGGTGGTTTCAACATCAATTACCGTATACGGCACTTCCCGCCACGGCAAGCGCCGGTCAGGCTCAGGAAAGGCTTCGTAGGCGCGCACAAAATCGGCGGGAGGCGTGCGCTGAAAGAGGCGTGACCAAAACGAAAGCATAGTCTCTCCCGTGCCGACGTCACGCCAACCGGTCAGTCTGGAACATGAGCGCCACACCCCGCTGCACCGACGCAATTACTTGCAACGACTCTTTGACTTCACGTCGTTCGCGCAGGCTAAGCTGGTGAAAATTAACGAGATTGTCAGGCGGCAGCCCCTGAGCAATCTGCTGTTGCTGGTGTTGCAAGCGCAGGGTCGAGAGCAGCTCAAACGCGCTAATCAGATTATCACCATCTTCACGGCTCAATACACCGGCTGTCATAACAGCACGTAGACGTGCAATCGTATTTGTCTCGTTACTATGGGCTTCAAGGCCAAAGAGACGTGCTAAATCAACGACCATTGCAGTTCCACGCAACTTCAGATCGAGCAGATCACGCTGTTCCCCCCGGCGTTCGAGTGCTACTTGCCGGAAAAACGTGAGCGGAGCAGGCTGACGGAGAGCAGCTCGTGCCAAGCGGGCCATAAAGATACGATGATCGGCGGCATGCTGAGTAATCGTGCGCAAGATCGATTCAGCAGGCAAGGTACCATACACCTGTCGATAATCGAAGAAGATAGCAATCCGCAGTAACGACTCCTCATCGGGCACCTCGATCCAGCGACGAAAATAGCGTTGCCAGACCGACAGTGGCTGCCGCCACTCTGGATTGGTGGCCATGATATTACCGGGGCAACGGGGAAAACCACACTCTACCAGCCAGCCGACTACCAACTCGGCCAGTTGCTCAAAATAGAGTACTGCTTCTGGCGATGCTTCATCGTCGTAGACCAGTGCATTATCTTGATCGGTACGCAAGGTTTGCTCATAGCGACCCTCAGAGCCAAGTACGAGCCACGCATACGGCACCGGTGGTGGACCCAACTGCGCCTCAGCATCGTGCAACAAGCGTTGTAAGAGTGCATCGTGGGCCACGGCCACCACGCGACCAATATCGCTCACCCGTGCCCCGGCATCTATCAGGGTTATCACCGCCTCGGCAACCTGATCGGTATAGCGGCGTAGATCGGCCAGTGATGTCGCCCGTTGCAGTAAACGAGGCAAAAAGAGCGGACTATTACTTTGGCGACGCAGAATATCGGTATGCGTGACCACGCCCACTACCCGTTCACCATCAACGAGCGGCAGATGGTGGATACCTCGTTCGAGCATCAGCAACAGGCCTTCAAATGCCAAAGCATCGGCTGAAATAACCGTTGCCGGCGCACTCATCACCCGGCGAACAGGTGTCGCATCAGACAAACCTTCAGCCAGCACACGGTTTCGCAGATCGCGGTCGGTAATAATACCGAGCGGATCGTGTTCAACGATCAACGAAGAAATTCGTTCGGCTCGCATCAAACGTGCGGCCTCACCAACAGTCGCATCGGGGCTAATCGAAACCGGTGGGCGCGCGATCAGATCACGCAGGCGGGTTTGAAACAGCGCCGGATTCGATTCGGCCTGCCGCAACTGCAGGGCATAGCCAAGACGCTCGATCACAGAGGCGGCAAAAAAGGCGGCAAACTGTGGCTGTTCGGCACGCAGGCGGTGAAAGATTGGCGCCGGCAGCAGATAGAGCAATGTATCGGTATGAGCGCGCACCGTGACGAGCGGGGGCTGACCACGGATCAACGACGGATGACCAAACGCTTCACCAGGACCAAGGGTATCGACGACTTGATCGCCGCTCCGCAGCAGATCAACCGATCCCTTACACACAATATAGAGAAACTGTGACGGCTCACCACCGCGGGTCAAGATCGTCTGACCAGCCCGGACAAACTCAATCTGCAACTCGCCGGCAATCTGGCTTACCACCTGATCGGGAAGCCGATCGAAGGGAGGATAGGAGCGAAGAAAGCGTGCGATCTCATCCATGCAGACACACTCATGAATATGAATACAAGAAAGGCATCTCCGTACTGGAGATGCCTCGCAGGTGACGACGGAACCACACAGGAGGCTACCGGCGTTCGATCAAGAGACGAATCGCTGTGCGTTCCTCATCATCGATAGAGACATCGATAAATGACGGAATACAGACAATATCGATCCCCTCTTCGCTCAGATATGCACGAGCAATAGCGACGGCCTTAATTGCCTGATTGGTCGCACCGGCGCCAATTGACTGCACTTCAGCCGAACCGTTCTCGCGCATAACACCGGCAATAGCGCCGGCAACGGCACTCGGCCGCGAGCGGGTCGAGACCTTAAGGACCTCGGCACTGCGCTGTTGACGAGCGGGAGTGGCCGCATTGTTATCGCCGACTGCCCGTTCTAGCGGCTGGGCGTTGCTCATAGCTTCCTCCTGTTGGTGAAGAGTAGATAGACGGCTCGCATCATCGGGCGGAGTTGCCAGGCTCATACCGGCGCAGCCTCCTCGTGTACATGAACCCTGATAGCCGACAGTAACTGCGTGAAGAAATTGTACCACACAGTATCGTGGTTTGCAGGCCAAATTGCCCCGATTTTGCACAAATTCGAGCAATTTAGCCGAATATGATCACCGCGCATAATCGACTGCGCGGGTTTCACGGATGATCGTTACTTTGATCTGGCCCGGATACTGCAAACTCTCTTCAATCTTCTTTGCCACATTGCGAGCCAGATGGATGCTGCCCAGATCATCGATTTGATCGGGCTGCACCATGACACGCACCTCACGACCGGCTTGAACGGCAAATGCCCGTTGAACACCGGGGAATGAGGTTGCTACCGTCTCTAGTGCTTCAAGCCGTTTGATATAGAGATCGAGCGTCTCACGACGCGCACCGGGGCGTGCGCCGGAGATCGCATCGGCTGCAATCACCAGAAATGCTTCAACCGTTTGTGGTTCTTCGTCGTAGTGATGGGCCGCTATTGCATGCACAATGGCCGGTGACCGGCCCAACCGGCGCGCAATCTCTGCTCCGATAAGGGCATGCGGCCCTTGTACTTCATGATCGACGGCCTTGCCGATGTCGTGCAAAAGGGCAGCCGTCTTCGCGATATTTACATTTGCCCCTAATTCGGCAGCCATGTGCGCCGCCAACAAGGCACATTCAAGTGAATGCTGTAACACATTTTGCCCATAACTGGTACGATACTTCAACCGACCGAGCAGCTTGATCAGATCGGGGTGCAGCCCTTGCACGTTTGCTTCGTAGGCAACGCGCTCACCCTCTTCACGCATAATCTGTTCGATCTCAAGCTGCGTCTTGTGGACCACCT
The DNA here is from genome assembly GCF_056331925.1 of Chloroflexus sp. Classification (NCBI taxonomy): domain Bacteria; kingdom Bacillati; phylum Chloroflexota; class Chloroflexia; order Chloroflexales; family Chloroflexaceae; genus Chloroflexus; species Chloroflexus sp. The sequence goes on along the minus strand of NZ_JBWGQH010000007.1, from coordinate 12,542 downwards.
CCTCAATGCGTGACGGATGGATACGACCATCCTTCAGCAACTTAAGCAGCGCTACCCGTGCCACTTCACGACGGACCGGATCGTGACACGAGAGCGTCACTGCTTCAGGCGTATCGTCAACAATAATATCAACACCGGTGATCTGCTCAAAGGCACGAATATTGCGGCCTTCACGACCGATAATGCGTCCTTTCAATTCTTCACTCGGCAGATTCACCGTTGAGACGGTCATTTCTGCAACGTAATCACTCGCACAGCGTTGGATGGCCAAACCGATAATTTTGCGGGCAATCTTATCGGCCTCTTCTTTGGTCTGCTGTTCGAGTTCACGGATGCGCCGAGCAGCATCTTCGCGGGTTTCGCGTTCTACTTCGGCCAAAATAATCGAACGTGCTTCGTCACGTGACAACTGGGAAATGCGCTCGAGTTCTTGCGCTTGTTGTCGTTTGAGCCGCTCAGCCTCTTGGGCTAACTGCTCGATCTGGCGCTCGCGTTGCTGGATCAACCGCTCGCGGCGTTCGATCCCCTCTAGCTTACGATCGATATTTTCCTCTTTACGTTGCAGCCGCTCTTCTTGTTTTTGCAAGCTTTGGCGCGATTCACGTAACTCGGCTTCGGCTTCATTACGAATCCGTAAGGCCTCATCTTTGGCTTGCAAAAGTATCTCTTTTTGCTGCGACCGCGCCTCTTCAATTAATAGTCGCGCTTCAGCAGCTTTGCGTTGTACTAGTGAGCTAGCGCCATTGTTTGCCCACCAGATACCTATTCCTGTACCGCCAACTAGCCCGAGTAAGAGGGCAATGACGGCCCAGAGTAGCTCTGTCACGGTAGCCTCCTATGTAGTTGTTAATGTGCATGCGCCGGTTTGCAACAGTGTTTTTCCGGCAGTATGCGAACAGATATTGTAACTATGGATCATTAATCCATTAGATAGTCATCATCATACTGATCGATGTACCGGCTGTCAAGACATTTACCAAGAGTTGAAGGGCAGTGGCGCATCTGCTATAATCGCCCGCAGAGGAGATGTATGGACAACCACGTTGTTGTGCATGCCCTATCGGTTATGTGACACCGTCCGAGGAGGATGTGATTGCATGCTACGTCCATTTTGGCGAGCCACGTTGCTCTTGTTAATCCTGCTCCTGAGTTTGCTGTTATTGGCGACGTGTGCAAGTAATCGTACTGCGTTCGCTACACCGTTGTACGTTCAACAATTGACGACCAAACCCGATGATTATAACGGTCGTGAGGTAACCGTCGATGGCGCATACGTTTGGCGCCCGGGCGATCCTGGGCTGGCCGTCTTGGCGGTAGGAGTGAGTACGCTCGATAACGGTCTCGATGCTCAGCCAATCGGCGAACCAATCTGGGTCGAAGGATTTCCGGCAGAAGTTACCGAGCACTTACACCGCCCCGGTGATAGTGTCTACGGTTTTGTCCGTGTGCGTGGGCGGTTTGAAGCCGGTGGCAACTACGGCCCCGGCGGTGCGTACCGCTTTTTACTGATGGTGAGTAGTGCCGAACCAATCGAGCGGATCCGTCGCATCGAACAACGCTTGACCGACCGGCCACTCGGCCCTGATAAGGTCTCTTTCTTTGAGTTGCTGCGTAACCCGCAGCAATACCAAGGGCAACGGATCACCACGCAAGCTTATTATTTTTGGAACTCGGTCATCTATGTGCTGGCCGAGGGTATCTCGACCGAAGAGGACGGTTCGAGTCCGCAACCGGTCGGTGGTGCGATTTGGGTTGAGCAATTTCCACCCGATCAATCGGCGGCCCTGACAATCGGGCCAAACAATAGCTTTGTCTGGGGGTTAGTCGAAGTAACCGGTACCTTCCAAACCGGCGGTGGTTTTGGTCGTGATGGCGCGTATCGGAGTATTTTCTTTGTCGAGTCGGCGCGACCGCTGCAACCCTAACCGAACCAACCGCCAAGGCAACGGCAAAGGTTGTAAAGCGCGGTGTATTACTTTATCGAACCAATGGATGAAGATGACATCCCCGCCGTACAGCAGATCGAGCGGCAGAGTCAGATGGCACCATGGTCGGCCCAGACCTACCGCCGCGAGATCCGCAACCGACAGTCATGCCGCTATGTTGTTGCCCGTGCCGATACCCGCCCCCCCAACGGCTCACCCGCCACAACCGCTTATCCGTTGCTTGTCCGTATGCTGCAACGGATCGGGTTGGTGAGCCTCTTACCAACTGCACGCCCCCCGATTGCCGGCTACGGTGGGATTTGGCTGAACGAACGTAGTGGTCATATTACGACCATTGCTGTTGCGCCGATCCACCGCCGCCGTGGTGTCGGTGAGCTGCTCCTCAATGCCTTGATCGACGGTGCGTATGAGTTGAACGCCGAATATCTCTCGCTCGAAGTGCGTGTGAGTAACCTCGCCGCACAACGTCTCTACCTCAAATACGGATTCCGACCCGTCGGTCAGCGCCCCAATTACTACACCGATAACCAAGAAGACGCCCTGGTCATGTGGACCGACCCGATCACAACTACCAGTTTCAAAGAGCGGTTGCGCGAGTTGCGTCGTCAGTTATACGAACGGTTACGCCAACAAGCCGATCAGCCGGTAGCTGATAATCCCAGCAGCGGGCCAATGGTCGGGTAGAGCGGGCTTTGCCGGAGATCGGCAGCCCGAATACGGCCGCGGTAGACGGCGTCGGCCAATTCCCGATGGAGCGTAGCCAATCGCTCACGCCCCTGGACGCGATCACGAAAAGCCGTATGACGCAAGAGCAAAGCAGCTTCGTTCTGCGGTGATAGTTTGCCGGCAAAGAGATGATGAGGGGCGCGCGGTGCTAAACCTAGCTCGTCGCAGCGCTGAAGTAATTCGTAGTCGCGATCGTGTCGGTAGAGCGGATTGACCGTTGCCTGATCGCGATAGATATCACGGTAGTAACGCGGCGGGTAGGAACCAAGCTGGTTGAGTAACACGTTGATCCGATGTCGATGGCGCTCGTTCGAGATGTGTAGGTAATCCCAAATCACAAAATCGGCGCCGGCAGTTGCGCAAGCGTGCAATACACGGCGCAGATTGAGATTGCTATCGTTGACGTAGGGCATAATCGGTACCAACGCCACCCCAACCGGAATCCCGGCCCGCTTCAATTCGGTAATCAGTTCAAGGCGTAACTGGGGCGACGGCGCACGAGCCTCGATGCGTGTCGCCAAATGCTGATCGAGCGTGAGTAGCGTCGTGACCACGATTGCCAAACTCTGCTCGTTGATCTTCTGTAACAGTGAACGATCTTCAAGCACGAGCGGACTCTTCGTCATCACCAGACAAGGCTGACGATGCTCGGCAAAGAGTTGCAACACCTGCCGCGTGATCCGATACGTCTCTTCGGCGGGCTGATAGGGATCGCTCAAGGCACTGATGGCAATCAAATCCCCACGATCAATCGTCGGTAGGATGGCAGCAAGGCGCTGCGGTAAGTCGACCGGGATGGCAATCGTCTCGTTGAGCGGTCGTTCGTGATAGACCCAACTGTCACAATACGGGCAGCCAAACTCACAGCCGGCATAGATGCTCATCGTGTAGGACGAGAGAAAGTACTCGTTGATGAGCGGACGGCGTGGGCTGAGCGGCGGTACGTTCGGAGCAATTTCGCGCTGATAGTAGGCCATGAGTATATTACCTGGAATAACAACGACACAGCGGTATAGTTATGAACGTGGCGAGATCGTATCTGACATCGGATTTTGCTCACGTTGACGCCGCGCTGCGGCCAACGCGGCCAACAGTTCGGCGTGAATTAAGCCATTCGTTGCCACAATTCGATCACCACTGAGCGGGCGCCACTCGCCACCCTGCCAATCGGTGACGGTTGCGCCGGCTTCACGAGCAATCAAACCACCGGCAGCAACATCCCACGGCTTCAAACCCAATTCCCAATGACCATCGGTACGCCCGGCAGCAACAGCACAGAGATCGAGCGCGGCTGAGCCGGGCCGACGAATATCTTGCACCAGCATCGCCAGATAGGTCAGTTCGGTCAAGTTGTTGTCGGGCTGTGTAAAGCGATCATACGGTAAGCCACTGCTCAACAGACTACGGGCTAACACCGATGTTCGTGAGACGTGGAGACGGCGACCGTTGAGAAATGCACCCTTGCCACGTTCGGCATAGAAGAGTTCGTTGTGCATAGGATCGTAGACCACGCCAAGCAGCGGTTCGTTGTAGGCAAGGAGGGCAATCGAGACGGCAAAGATGGGCAAGCCATGGAGAAAGTTGAGCGTGCCATCGAGTGGATCGATCAGCCACGTGTAAGGTGAAGACATACTAACGCCGCTACCTTCTTCGGCGATAATCGCATGGTCAGGGTAGCGAGAACGGATCGCACCAACGATGAGAGCCTCACTAGCCCGATCAACTTCGGTGACAACATCGGCGTGTTGTTTAGGTTCGTAGGTAATCTCACGTTCGGCTCCAGCCCGAATCAGAGCACCGGCTCGATAGGCTACATCAATGGCAAAATCTAGCATATTGGCATGAACCTTATCATAATACGGTTACGAGCACCGTCTTCATTGTAATACTAATTGGTGGGTAGGATGTTATTGGAACTCATCTCCGATCCCGCCCACGAGCTTGACATGGCGCGCGGAACGTACCACCCGCTCTCTGTCATGTCGAGCGCAGCGAGACATCTTCCAATGATTTCTCGCTCCGCTCGAAATGACAAGGGGGGA
>NZ_JBWGQH010000007.1:0-7731 GCF_056331925.1 Chloroflexus sp. | reverse complement strand
ATGTCGAGCGCAGCGAGACATCTTACACTGATGACTACCGGTACTTGGCGTGGTGAACGGAGCGAGACATCTAGCTCCGCTTGAAGCGGGGGAGAAGGGTTATTCCCTCTTCCCGCAGCGCGGGGGCGAGGTGAGGGCCAGACTTGCAAATTTGGTAAGCCAACGCTACAATCGGCCCGCTATGGAACAAACCTTGTCGCCGATTGGCGTAGTTGTCGTTTCGTACAATACGGCCCCCTTGTTGCGACGTTGTTTGGCGTCGTTGCAGGGATGTGAGTTACCACTACGCATTGTTGTCGTGGATAATGGCTCATGCGACGAGAGCGTACACCTCGTGCGTCGTGAATTCCCGACGGTGACGGTGCGGGAACGGCCGGATAATCCCGGCTATGCGGCTGCATGTAATGAGGGTATCAGCCTGCTCGTAGATACCTGTGGGGCGATTTTGGTGCTGAACCCTGATACCGAGCTATTACCGCGAGCAATTGAATCGATGGCCGATTTCCTTGCGGCACATCCGCGCGTTGGGTTGGTGGGGCCGCGCTTGCTCAACCCCGATCACACACTTCAACGAGCTGCCTTCCGTTTTCCCGATCTTATCACGACGGCCCTTGATCTCTTCCCGCCCGGCGAAGTCTTGCCCGGTCGCCTCTACGACTCATGGTGGCACGGACGTTACCCGGCTGAATTTGGTGATGCTCCCTTTCCAATTGACTACCCACTTGGTGCGTGTATGCTGGTACGCAGCGCCACAATTGACGAAGTGGGACTGATGGACGAAGACTATTTTATGTATTGTGAAGAGATCGACTGGTGCCGACGGATCAAACTCGCCGGATGGGCGATTTGGCACGTCCCGACGGCACACGTTATTCACGTCGGTAGCGCTGCTACCGGCCAATTCCGGTGGAAAATGTACGTCGCCTTGTGGCGGGCACGGGCGCGGTACACAGCCAAGTTCGGGGGCCGAGGTCTACGCTACGCGCATGCCGCCCTCGTCACTCTCGGTATGCTCCGCCTAATCGGCAAGGCGTGGCGTGACTACTTCAGTGGACGGATCGACCGGAACTCCCTACGCGGGCAACTCCTCGCCTACGGATTAATTTTGCGCACAACCGGCAATTTGGCTGCTCAACCGGTTGCGAAGGCGACAGGCTGATGCTATAGTAGCGATAAGAGCAGGTGCTATGTGGCGGAATAGCCCTACTCGCATATGTGAAGATTTTTCGCGAGACAAGCCAAATAATGTTGTGAGGTTGGTTCGCGTGAACATACCGGTGTATTGCTCCGCAACTTATTCTGAAGATTGCGACAACTCAAACCTGGTCAATGCTGCTTTGCAGACGAAGCACGTGTTGGTGGCTTGCGTTGATTCCGGCCTATCACGTTGTTAGCTGCGTGAGCTGGCACCGATGCATGCTCCGCACCTCCTCTCCAAAATGAAACAGGAGCAGATCAGACAACGATGTACGACCAAAAGCGACCTGATGTCGCGGTCTTCATCGACTTCGAGAACATCTATGTGAGCGTGCGCGATAAGCTCAACGCCACACCGAACTTCGAAGCGATTATGGACCGCTGCAACGATCTCGGCCGCGTTGTGATTTCACGCGCCTACGCCGATTGGTATCGTTACCCACGTATTACGAGCGCACTGTACGCCAACGCTATCGAACCGATTTACGTAGCAACGTACTACTACGACAAAGATGCCGGACGCACCGGACGTGCTATCAAGAATAGCGTCGATATGAACCTATGTATCGACGCTATGAAGACCCTCTACACCAACCCGAATATTGCACGCTTTGTCCTCGTTACCGGCGACCGTGACTTTATTCCGCTCGTCCACAGTATTCGCCAACACGGCAAAGAAGTGTATATCATCGGGATCGGTGGAGCGGCTAGTACACACCTTGCACAAAGCGCCGACGAATTTGTTTTCTACGAGCAACTGATTGGGCGTCAGCCGAATGCGAGCGCCGCCGCTACGGCGATTGCTAATCGTACTACTGAGCTAAACCGACTACCCGAACCGATAGAAGAGCCGATGGCGCCGGTTACTCCCCCACCACCCCCTCTCCCAGAACCAGACATCTACGATGTGCTGGTGCAGGCGATTCATCTTGCCCGTAAGCGCGGATACGTCACGACCCTTGGCTCGCTCAAGATGTTGATGAAAGAGCTTATGGGGGGCGATTTCAAAGAAAGTCGCTACCGCGATCTGAATGGACGCCCATTCACGAAGTTTAAGGATCTGGTGCTTGACGCTGAGCAACGTGGTAAAGTGCAAATCTTTACCAAAGGTTCGGTCAACGAGGTCTTTTTGCCGGGCGAGGATCCGATGAAGCTCTCGCGGTTTGCACCGCTACTGACCGAAGAACCACCACCTGAGCCGTTGGTGCTTGATCCGCCAATTGGTAGCAACGGTACGGTGCAGCTTGCAGAGATTGAACCGGTGATTATTGAAGAGGTGAAAACAACGGTTGCTGATACACCCGCGGCAACTCCATCGAGCAGCAATCGCCGTCGGCGTCGCCGTTCACGACGCAATAATCGCAACCGCGAAGAGGTCACCGCGAATGGTCTTGGGACGGAGTCTGCCATCACCGACGCACAGGAAGATAGCGCGATTGATGACCTCGATTACACGCCACCACAGTTAGAAGAACCGACAGTGGCAACGGTAGCAACGGCTAGCAGTGACGAAAGTGCCGTGATAGAGACGGTTGTGCCGTCTGAGCATCTGCCTCCCTCGCTTGCCGATGCTGCCGAACCGGTAGCGGTTGTTGTCGCGAGCGAGCCAACGCCTAAGACCGGCCGTAGCCGTCGCCGCCGTTCACGTAAGGCGACCGCAGAATCGACACCGATCGGTGAATCGTCGCTGCCGGAGACAACCGTTGCCGAACCATCGGTTGCCGAGCTGGTCGTGGCCGACACCTCACCCGCCGAGCCGGTGGCGGCCGCCACCCCTCCAGCCGAACCGGTGGTAGTCAGCACTCCACCTGCTGAGCCGGTTGAGGCCGATACCTCACCCGCCGAGCCAACACCACCGACCGCGACCGATGGTAGCAGTGATCACGTCGATCTGACGCTGGAGTTCAGCGCAGAAGAGTGGCAGTTGTTCCGCACAACTATCCGTGAACTCGGCAAACCGGCTACATTTCAGCAACTGCTCAGTGCGTTACAAACAGCACGTCGCAAGCATGGTTTGCCACGGACAATGGAGGAGAACCGCACAATGCTCAAGCAAGCCATTCATCACGGTATGCTTGAGCGCACCACTCGGAACCGCTACGTCTATTACACGCTGAAAGAACTTGAGTAGGATTATCAAAATCTGTGGCTTACGCACGATCGATCACGCGCTGGCAGCCGCCACTGCCGGCGCCGATCTGATCGGGCTTGTATTCGCCCCAAGCCGCCGGCGCGTCACTGTGGCCGAAGCTCAGGCAATTGCCGCAGCGGTACGTGCTCTCCCGCCACCACGACCGTTGATCGTGGGATTATTCGTAAACGAATCGGCCCACGTGATCGCTGAGATCGCTCGCACCGTCGGGTTAGAGGCAATCCAGTTGAGCGGCGATGAGCCGGCCGATTTTTCCATTCCGGTTGAGTTACCACTGATCAAGGCCATCCGTATGACCGGTGATCCGACCGAGGAGGCATGGCTGGCTCGGATCGCGGCGACGAAACCGGCCACCAGCAATCGCTTACCGACCATGACTACATTGGTTGATGCTCACATCGCCGGTACGTATGGCGGTACCGGCCAACAGGCCGATTGGCAACGGGCGGCAAACCTAGCTCGGCGTGTACCTACCTTGCTGGCCGGCGGTTTGACTCCGGCAAATGTCGCACAGGCAATTGCTGTCGTTAACCCGCTGGGGGTCGATGTGAGTAGTGGCGTGGAGCGAGATGGGCAGAAGGACCCGGAGTTGATGGCAGCGTTTGTGCGGGCTGTGAGGACGAGTGATGCAGTTGCGGGATGTGGCGCTGAAAGGCGTTGCACCGAGTAGCATCGGCAGCCAAGAGACTTGTGGTTGTCGAGATTGTGTTTGCCCGGCTTGCCGATCAACGGTACAACCGTTGGTAACTTCGATCGTTACGTTCGACGACTTACGGCGCGATTATCGGTAGAATCAGCTTCAGCACAGCCCACCTCCAAAGGACTGAAGATGCATCGGCTACCTGCCTCTCGCCGCGAACCATCGTACCGATCAACTCAACCGTCACAAAGAGATTGGGCAAACCTCGATCGACCACGTACCGGTTGCAGTCCGTCGGCGGCAAATGAGCGTTATGGTAAGCTGAGACGATGGGTGAACAGCGACAGGATTAGGATAGAGCATGCCTACCACAACCAACAACTCATCTTCCCAGCATGCGCAAGCGAGAGCCGTCGCAGCAAGGTATGTACAACGGATTGCACAATGGTGGCTCACCTTGGTGATCCGGCTAACCATTGCTGTTGCCCTCCTGTTCGCCTTACGCTGGATCGTGCTACGCTTTCGACGTGTACGCATTCGTCCTACCGCATATGCAACACCCCCAATCGGACCAGAAGAGATAGACACCCAGCGCCGACGAATTGTGATGAGTGATCTTCATCTCGGTGGTGGCGACCGGCGTGATGACTTTTGTGATGATGAAGCCCTGATTGCGTTCATCGAACATTATGTCATACAAGAACCAACCGAACTGATCCTTGCCGGCGACACCTTCGAGTTTTTACAGGTCAGCCTACCCGATGTCGCCGATGATGAGTGGTCACAACGGGCTGCCGCACGACGCTTGCAAGCGATCATTGAGGCGCACGCCGGCGTGATTAACGCGCTACGCCGATTTATCCAACTGGCCGATAACCGGTTGACCATCTTGATCGGCAATCACGACTTTGAATTGCATTACCCGGCAGCGAAAGAAGTCTTGCGACAGGCACTTCACCTACCGGCCAACGATCCGCGGTTGCGGTTTGGGATCAGTTATCACGGCGGCGGTGTCTATATCGTACACGGTAATCAGTTTGACCGGTGGAATCGGTTTGTCAATTTTGCCAGTATCAGCGAACCGTTCGAGGTGGTACGCGGGACACAGTTGGTCAAAGAGGTCATTAACGAGCTTGAAGAAGATCCGTTCCCGCTCGCACCCCTGATCGACAATATTAAGCCATCATCGGCCTTCTTTTGGTATCTGATGAGTTTGCAACGACTGCGCGATCCGGCAGCACGACGTTTTGTGACCCGCGGAGTGATCGGTTTCTTGCAAGTTACGGCGTGGGCACCGCCACACCATCTTTCGAGTGAACCCGACGAGTGGTTACGACGCTCGCCACTGCTGGCGCTGTGGCAACCGATTGCCACGTTTCGTCGCCAGCGTGTTGCCCGCCATCAAGCGATTGCTCGCCAGTTTGGCGCTGCCGCAGAGGCCTTCAGTGGCTTACCCGAAGTGGTTGACCAGGTGCGTGATGAAGCCCGTCGGCAAGCCAGCCGTGAAGTGAATACCTTCAATGATGAGATTGCCCGCGAGATGGCGCTCATCGCCCGTCTACCGGCCTATCGTAATGACCACCTCTTTGTGTGTGGTCACACGCACTTGGCTCGCGTGATCGATCTGGGTGAAGGACGGCGCTATATCAACGTTGGCACATGGACAGACATTGTCTTTGATGTAGAGACGATGCGCCGGCCTAACCAGCGCTATCCATTTCTCGAGATTCCTAGCGGTGAAGACGGTGCGCATCGCGCGCAGTTGTTGGTCTGGCACAGCGTTGATCAACCACCACACCCATGGCACGAAGAAGAGCCGCCGCGCCAGCGTTAGCAAAGTCGTGTACAATATCCGCAGCAGCCTTGAGACAGGCAGAGCTGATTTGGCTACATACTATCGTGAGAGGAGGCAACGATCGTATGAAGAACGTGTTACGCATTCTCGGCATCGCCGCAGTGGTCGGATTGGCAATTGCCATTTTCCGCGCCGTGCGCCAGTATCAGGAGGATAGTGTGTTCGATCTGACACCGGCTACGAATAGCAACACCGGTAATACCGGTAATACGACTCAACGCGGCAGCATCAGCCCCGAACTGCTCAGCATGCTGGCCGATCCCGGTGATAAGGGGCCGGTAGAGCTGATGGTTGATGCCAACGGCAAAGAGTGGCTGGTCAATCGGCGCAACGGCTATCGCTACCCCATCGAGGATGGTATCCCAATTATGCTGCTCGAAGAGGGTGAGAAAAACAAAGACGAGAGTCTCATTCAGAAGTAGTTAACGCAAAGAGCGCAAAGAGCGCAAAGAGCGCAAAGGGGCAAAGGCGCGAAGGTGGGTAACGCAGAGGGCGCCAAGGGCGCTCAATAAAAATAATCTTTGCGTACTCTACGCTCTTCGCGACTTTGCGTAACTAGAAAGTAAAGTTATGCAGGATGTTGTTTCGCGACCGGGACGGTTCGGCCCATATGGTGGTCGGTATGTGCCTGAAACGCTGATGCCGGCGGTTAGGGCGCTAGAGGAGGCGTATGAAGCAGCCAAAGCCGATCCATCGTTTTGGGAAGAGTTGGCAACACTCCACCGCACCTATACCGGTCGGCCGACACCGTTAACCTTTGCTGCCCGCTTAACTGCCCACTGCGGTGGCGCACGCATTTATCTCAAGCGCGAAGATTTGGCCCATACCGGCGCACACAAGATCAACAATGCGCTAGGGCAAGGCTTGTTGGCGAAACGAATGGGCAAGCGGCGCGTGATTGCCGAAACCGGCGCCGGTCAGCACGGGGTAGCAACTGCCACTGTCTGCGCATTGCTCGGTCTAGAGTGCGTAGTCTATATGGGGGTTGATGATATGGCCCGCCAGCGTCCCAATGTCTTCCGTATGCGGTTGCTGGGGGCTGAAGTACGAGGGGTGAGCAGTGGTTCGCGCACGTTAAAAGACGCGATCAACGAGGCAATGCGCGATTGGGTGACGAATCCAGACAGTTATTATCTCCTTGGCTCGGCTCTAGGGCCGCACCCCTATCCAACAATGGTGCGCGACTTTCAGCGCGTAATCGGGGTTGAGGCGCGCGAGCAAATTCTCGCTACCACCGGTCGGTTGCCCGATATGGTGATTGCTTGCGTTGGCGGTGGCTCGAACGCCATCGGTATCTTTCACCCGTTCCTCGATGATCCTGGCGTCGCATTGCGCGGCGTTGAAGCCGGTGGACGCGGTGAACGACTCGGTGAACACGCCGCTCGCTTTCGTGCTGCGACGCCCGGTGTGCTGCAGGGCACCTTTTCGTATGTGCTGCAAGACGAGTTCGGGCAAATCGCGCTCACTCATTCGGTCAGTGCCGGCTTGGATTACGCTAGCATTGGCCCCGAACACGCGTGGCTCCACGATACTGGACGGGCGACCTACACTGCCGCCAGCGACGACGAGGCATTGGCCGCGTTCCAGTTATTGGCCAAGCTCGAAGGGATTATCCCAGCATTAGAGAGTGCCCACGCAGTGGCCGAGGCGATCAAGGTTGCTCAGACAATGCGGCCCGACCAAATCATTCTGGTGAACGTATCAGGGCGAGGCGACAAAGATATCTTTACCGTTGCCGATCTGCTGGGAGTGTCGATCTGAAACGTAAAACACAAAGGTGCGAAGGTGGGTAACGCAAAGGCGCAAAGGCGCGAAGGTGGGTAACGCAAAGGCGCAAAGGCGCGAAGGTGGGTAACGCAAAGGCGCAAAGGCGCGAAGGTGGGTAAC
>NZ_JBWGQH010000006.1:92112-139288 GCF_056331925.1 Chloroflexus sp. | reverse complement strand
GTTTCGTTATTGTTGAAGGTTATACGCTGACCACCACCGTTAAAATTGGCACGGTAGAGTTCCCAGTAGCTACCGGTATCGATGTTCGAGGCGTAGATCAGCGGCGTGACCGGGTCGGGTGCGGCCCACGGCGTACCGAGGTGTGGATAGCGCCATTGGAAGTAGTGTTGCCCAACGTTGCCCATCTCAACCTGATAGCCGGCGGGGTTGTCAGGAGTGTAGGTCAGTACACGACGCTCAAAGAGTTGCACCAGTACATCGTGTTCGGTATCACCGACGACGGCCCGTACCCAGTAGGGATCGGTGATCGGATAGCCCATTGCAAAGAGCCAATCAACGATCGGCGCCGTCACCACACGCCCATTCTCAACCACTCGTCCACGTTGATTCATAAAATCCCAAAAAACTTTCGGAATGTTATGGCCGGTAACGCTGTTATACTGGACGATGGTTGTTTCAGGGCGGGCTAAGTCGTCGCGCACGCTCAAATTGCCACTACGGGCAATCGCTATATTCACCCGTTGATTCAGACGCGACGGATCACGATAGCCATTGTCAATGGTCGCTACACCGGCAAAGTCGCGGTAGCCTGGAGCGATGGTGTTGGCTGCACGAGGATTACCGGCAACCGGTACGTCCGATCCTTCGAGATACGTGACATCATACGGGTCGTCGCCGAACTGCATTCGTCCACTGATCAATTCTTTTACCAGTAGGCCGTTGGTAACGGTACCGTCAGCCGGGTTGTTAATCTCCATGCGCGCCTTGTCAAAATACTGTACAATACGCGCGCCATTCGGGCTTTGTCGGTAAAACTCACCGTAATCGAACCATGGTCCCGGCCCCCAATACCATGTGCGCCCACCGCGTACTGCCTCGCTGTCGGTGCGGGTCCAGATGGTTTCAAAGCGAGGGTCGGCAAACGTGGTGCGACCGAAGAAGGGTGCGGCGGTAAGTGGGGTTGCGCCCACGATCAACACCATCACCAAACCGATCGCACTCCAAAGCATATGTAGACGGTTCATGGGTTTCTCCTTTGTGTCTACTACTCACATGTAAAATACGATGTAGAGAATAGAAAAGTTCCTAAATCCTTCTGATAATAACATTACGCCTAAGTTAAAAGAAGATAAGAATAGGTTCTTTAAAAAGAAGAAATGTAGGTTTAAGTTAATTTTTGGTTTAGTGATATACTTTGTGAAAATATTACAATAATAGGGGCACGGCATGCCGTGCCCTACATCAATCCGTCCGGTGCGGTTGTACGATGATGAATGCGTGGTCATGCCCAATCCCGTGCGTGGAATCGTTTGGATTGTGGATGATGACGATGTCGGGGCGACGCACCGCGTCACCCATACGCACATCCGTCCGGTGCGGGGGTATTTTGTGGTCATGCCCAATCCCGTGCGTGGAATCGTTTGGATTGTGGATGATGACGATGTCGGGGCGACGCACCGCGTCGCGCCGATACAAATCCGTTCGTCTGTTACGATGTTCGTCCTACAATCCGCCGCGCCAGTGCGACCTCTTCCGTGCCGATGGCTCCGGTGAGCCATAACGCAGTGCCGTACACCGGCGGTCCGATCAGAAGTGCACACAGACTACCGATCCATCCCGGTAGCCAGAGGAGCGCTGGAAGCATGACACCGGCCATTGCGAGACTTGCCAATGCCGGTTGCCACATTAGGGGTAAGAGGCTCGGTTGCAATCCCTCTTGGTGTAAGACGGGACGGAAGACGGCGTAAAGTACAACTTCCGACAAGATAGTGATCAGCGCTGCCGCCAGGAGCGCGCCTTCGGGGCGGCCTAACCGGATAGCAAGCGGAATCGCGATGAGATTGGCAGTCAGGTTGAAGATCGCACCAATAACAAAAGCGCGGGTAATGGCGGTTTGGCGTTCGATAGCAATTAACACATACTGTAACAAGCCGTTAGTAAAGGAGAGTGGCAAAAACCATGCCAACACGGCGAGCACGGTAACCGACGGCAGATACTCGGCGAAGCGGCGACGGGTGAAGATCCAGACGAGATCGTCAGCCAACAGTGTCATACTCATTGCCAATGGGAAGGCAATCAACAGTAACAGACGCAGTGTGCGCTGTTGGGCGCTGAACAGCTCGCTGCGCGCACCGCCGGCGCGTCGTGCAAAGAGTGGAAAGACGGCGAAGGTTATTGCCGGTGGTAGCACGAGCGCGATGTTGAGGAGTTGGTAAGGCAAGACATATTGCTGTACCAGTAGATCGGCGTTGCTACCGCCGAAAGCACGAACAATGAAAAGGTCAAACCGAAAGAAGATGACACTGAGCAGATTATTTAGCATGAGCGGCAGCGCCTGCGGGATGAGCTTACGGATCGTAGGACCATCAAAGCTCAGGGTCGGTGCGAAAAAGGTACGGATTTGCAATCCAAGAAAGATCAAAGCCGTGATCGAACTAACCAAGACCGCTGCCCACGCGAGTCCAATGACGCCCCACCCAAGTGCAAGCACAGCGATACGGGCGAGAAAGCTGAGCAGTGCCGTCAACACCTCAACGGCTGCCGGTACTTCCATTCGTTCCGTTGCGTTGTAGAGCGCCGTCACCGCGCCACTGTAAGCACTGGGGATAAGGGTAAACAGCAAAATCCAGATCGCCCATCGGCCCTCAGCAGTGAGCGGTTCGCTCAAGCCAAGCGCACCAAGGCCGTTGTAGATACCGATGACGAGCCATGCTATCGGTGCGGCAGCAGCCACGATGAGGCATAAACGCAAGGCAAGGGTTACCCCAAACAGTTGGCGGGCTACAGCCGGACTACGGGCAACTTCGCGCGTGAGCCATACGCCAAGACCAAACTCGGTGAAGGTGGCAAGGTATTGGGCCACGAGCAGGGCAGCGGTGTTGTAAGCGCCGAGTGCTGCCGGATCAAGTGCGCCAACCAGCAAAAATAGGATGACCGTATCTAACCCACGGACAAAGAGACGTAGGCCAAAGGTAACTGCGCTATTTTTGAAGATGCGGCGAGTAGTATTGGTCGGATCGTCGTGGTAATAGCGTCGCCAAAGCCAGGTTCCCGCACCGAGTAACGTAAGCGCGGCACCAATAATGAGGAATACAAGGATCAGGCGATTGTTCATGGCGGTTGGGTCGTAATCGTTGCCCGGCGGCCATCACTGATAAGATGAATCACGCCGTCGATGTTCGGATGATAAAGATAGGGTGCAAGCTGGCGTCGTTCGGTGAAGCTATGGAGAGCCGGTTGGTCGGCCTCATAGCCGGTGCTAAACGCAACGGCCCGTAAGTGCAATCGGGTCAGTTCCGGTACGGTAATCGACCGTTGCCACGGATACACTAGCAGGTCAATTGGTTGGTCGGTAAGTGCTGTCAGGGCTGGATCGCCGGTACTTCCACCGGTATGGATCAAAATACGTACCGCGCGATGGGTGATCAGCAAGACGGCACCGCCCTCTTTGCCATCATTAACTGCTAATACCTGCAAGCGGACTCCGCCCAGGTTGAACTGTTGTCCGGGACGTAAGCGGCGAATCGGTGTAACCAGTTCGGTCAACAGTTCTCGCCATTCACCCTCAACGATAGTAGGGGTGAAAGCTACATCTGGGCGGTAACGCCGTAATATCCCTAACTGACCGGGCAGATGTTCTTCATCAGTACGGGTCAACACAATAGCCGCCAACCGACGTTGCCAGAAGGGGAGGTAGCGGCCTACCTCAACCGCTACCTCGGTCGGATCGCGTCCACCGTCGATAAGTGTAAACGAGCCGTCGGGTGCGCGGATCAGAAGAGCATCGCCTCTGATCGGTAACAGCATGACGTGAAGTTGACCATCAGGTCGTTGGAGCCATGCGATGAATGCCAGGATACCACCAAACGCGATAATTGTATGTAGCCATTGTCGCATAGTAAACCTGCCTTATCTGTACTGCTCTACTTTATAAACCGTGCGACAATGGCAAAAGATACGCTATTGTTGACAAACAGCGATTATAGTCACCCAAGGGTGAGGGTGACTACATCGATGTATCGACGTGAAACGGAATGAGAGGGGTACGACTATCGTACCCCGTTGTGGTTGGGCAATGTACCGCTGCGAACACCAGACTTACGCCAGTGCAATTACTTCGATTTCGATCCGGGCATCGCGTGGTAAGCGAGCGACTTGCACCGTCGAGCGTGCCGGTGGTTCATTGCCGAAATGTTCGGCGTAAGCTGCATTCATGGCGGCAAAATCGTTCAGATCGGCGAGAAAGACGGTCGTCTTCACAATCCGATCAAGTGAACTGCCGGCAGCTTGCAAAATAGCGGCAATATTGGCAAAAATTTGGCGAGTCATTGCGCCAATGTCATCAGTTATGAGTTCGTTGGTGGCCGGATTAATCGGTAATTGTCCGGAGACGAAGATCAAATGACCTGCTCGAATAGCTTGCGAGTACGGACCGATAGCTGCCGGAGCTGCGTCGGTAGTAATGCACGTGCGATCCATTGTACATAACCTCTCTCGGATACAATTAGGTTAGCGCACTAGCCAGAATCCTAGCATAATTATCAATTGCCATACAACAGGCAACAAACCACCGGTGATAGCCTGCACACCTTCCCATTCATATACCTCAACCCAGAGTGCGGCTGTGACCCAATACGCAATCACAAGGGCGAACAACCAGAACAGGGCGGCAAGCCATGGTACGTTGATCAGCAAACTGACCAGCGTGAGCAGCATTGGCAAGAGTCGTGGCATCTGGATTCGTGGGTACAGAGCGAATACCTGCTCTTGATCAGTACCAGATGTACCGTACATAATCATCGCAATAAGCCCAACGAGCGGCCATTCGAGTAAGCCGGCCATCCAGAATCCAATGCCACCAAACAAGGCGTTGCTACTCGGCCACCAATCGCCGTGAAGCAGGGTGGGAACGGTTAAGAACAAGCCGACGGGTAGCGCTACCAACGCCATAGTCTTCCCTGCTACCCACAAATGTTCCGCCGAGGAATTGCTCGCTATCACTAGATCAACGCGGAGAGTACGAATGGTCGCTACCGGTTGGCCGATCAACTGCACATTTGGCATGAATGCAGACGGTCGAAAACGTGGTTTCTCATCGATTGGCGGTAGGTGGCTCAGCCGTTCGGCGCATTGCTCGATGAACTGTGGCCATTGTCGCATCGTACCGACGAACACGGTTCCCGCCGTCCACCGTCCGGTCACCAGCAAACCGCAAAGATGACAAAGCCAGGGTAATCGCGGCGATTGAACAAACGCCAGAGTATAGCCAAACCCCAGATCAATCACGGAGAACGCACTGATGTGGCTCCACGGGATTGACCGCGTAAATGGCAACGGTCGTGGTGCAAAGCGGATGGTCAGGGTCTGTTGACCGGCGGTTGCGGCAACCGGTAGCGCAACAACCAACGCAATGATAGCTATTATGACCGATGCCAACATAAGATGCGCTGCGATCAGGAGCCAGATCGGCGCCGGCAAGTCAGATCGGCCAGCAATACCGAGCAAGGGGACGCTAACCCCCTGGTAGGCACTAAATATCTTGTTGTAGATAGGGATTTGGCTTACCCACAAGAAAGCGGATTGACTGCGCAAGTCGGGAAAGAGCAGGGTCAGCGCACGATCCCAGTAGCTCCGATAATGAACAAGACCGGCGATCAATGTCAAGCAAGCCGTACCAAGCGTCGTCAACCTTACGATTGACCAGGCGGACAAGGAGGTGGTAACATCTAGAGTGGTAGTGGGTGGAAGATCAACGTCCGGCAATATCTCGGCAGGTTTGCCCCGCAGGAAGAGGCTAAATAATGGTGAACGACGTTGCTCATTCACGACAACCGGTTGATGTCCTTCAAACGCACGGATTGCGCGACTATTCTCTTGCAAGATGGTATTGAGCAACTGGTCGAAGTCATCAATCGTTGATGTAATGAGGAAGGACGGTCGGATGGTGGTGCCGTAGAGCAACCCATACAACCGATGCCAATCGGTAAGCCGTTTTGCCGTCTTGGCCGGAATCACTAGGAGTACGAAGCGCAGCCCAGCCTCGTCGCCGGTCACGTGAATCTCATCCAAATCTTGCCACGCAACCGGTAGCCAACCGCCGGCAAATTCAATCAGGAGGCCGCGACTGCTCACCCGAATAGTGGGCAACGTATTGAAGAGGATCAACGCGACGCATAGCCCAACCGCTGCCCACAACAGAACCACTAATGCCTCTGAGAGCCAAACGTTCAAATCGCGCGGCGCGGGCGAAAGCCACTGGTAAAGTGGACGCAGCCATGGGGTACTACGCAGCCATGCAGCGAAAGGTGTGAACATGAGACCACGGAGCAGTTGGAAACCGGCTCCGTACAGGCTTATCACAACGAACACCCAGCCGACTGCCGAAAGCCACCAGCGTTGGCGCCAAGAATAGCGATAGACCTTTTCAGCAGCCGTTAAGCTCATAGTTGCTTATACCCTATCCAACACCTTCAAGCTGACGTACCCGCAACTCGGCAGCATCGAGTAGTTGCTGGCAAGCAGCGGCAAGTTCGGCACCGCGTTCATATAAACGCAAGGCTTCCGCGAGGGACAACTCACCTTGCTCGAGTCGCTCGACAACCGTCTGAAGTTCGGCAAGTAATGTTTCATACTGTTCGACGGCAGTTTGTTCACTCATCGGTGTGCTCCACAATAACGCGCACGATGCCGGCGCGGACGGTGAGAGTGAGTGCTTCACCGGCCTGTACTTGCGCCGGGTCGGTCACCACGTGACCATCAACCTGTTGGGCGATGGCATACCCACGGGCAAGCGTTGCCTGTGGGCTAAGTGTCGCAAGGCGAGCTTGTAGGCCTTGCAGGCGTGTTTGTTCGAGTTGTAGCCATCTTCCGAACGTTCGTCCGGCTTGGCGTGATAGATCATCAATGGTTTGGCGTGCAGCCTCGATCGTTCGGCGTGGATGGTTTCGTTGGAGAAGAGCATGCTGTTGAGCAACAATCTGACGTTGCCGATGCAGACGTTCGATAATAGCGACGGTTGCACGTTCGTGTAATTCAAGCACACGCTGACGCAGTTCGGTCAGCGGTGGTGCGGCCATTTCGGCGGCGGCAGAGGGAGTAGGTGCACGCAGATCGGCCACGGCGTCAACTAACGTCGTATCGGTTTCGTGACCAACGCCGGTAATAATCGGAACGGGGCTAGCTGCAACCGTTCGTACAACCTGTTCATCGTTAAAAGCTGCCAAATCCTCACTTGCGCCACCACCACGGGCTAAGATCACCAGATCGACGGCTTCGGTGTAGACGCGGCGGAGGGCAGCAACGATACTGGCCGGAGCTAATTCGCCCTGTACAAGACAGGGGGACAACAATACTTCCGCAAGCGGGTAACGACGGCGTAAAATGGTTAGCATGTCTTGCAAGGCAGCCGCTTGCGGTGAGGTGACAATGCCGATTCGGCGTGGCAGGGGCGGCAACGGGCGTTTGCGGCGTTCATCGAACAAGCCTTCAGCTTCGAGGCGAGCGCGTAGTTGGGCGAGTTGCGCATTGAGCAGCCCTACACCGGCCGGTACAATCTGATCGACAACAAACTGTAGCTCACCGCGTGCCTCATAGAAACCAACCCGCCCATGCACCAATACAGCATCGCCGTTCATCGGTAGGGTTGCGATACGTTCGGCAGCACTCCGCCAAAGGACGGCTCGGATGCTCGCTTGCTCGTCCTTGAGCGTGAAGTAGCAGTGACCCGACGGATACCGTCGGAACTCGACTACTTCGGCGAGCAACCAAAGGTCGAAAAACAAGCCCTCGCCCTCAAGATGAGCGCGGAGGGCACTGTTTAAATCGGAAACGGTTAATACATGCATCAAAGCGGTTCGATTACCATCAACGGTTGACCGTACTCAACCGGTTGACCATTCTTGACCAAGATACGAGCCACCCGTCCGGCGACATCGCTCTCAATTTCGTTCATCATTTTCATCGCTTCGATGATACCCACGGTATCACCAACACGCACCTCATCACCTTCTTGGACAAACGGCTTATCCTTTGGCGATGGGGCTGCGTAGAACGTACCGACCATTGGCGCCGTGATGGTATGGCCGGCAGGCATTTCAACCGGTGGCCCTTCTGGGGCAGGCGGTGGTTGCACGAATGGGGTGACGGGCGCAGTCGGTAGGGGTGTGGCAATGGGTGCAGGTACGGGCTGGTTCATTGGTGCGGAATAGATCATCCCAGTCGGCTGGCCACGTTTCACGTGCAGCTTAGAGTTGCCACGTTCTATGGTGATCTCGTAGACATCGCTCTGTTCGAGCATCTGAAGTAAATCTCGCACAGCGGAAAGGCCGAATGGATCGTTTTGATCGGCTGGTATTTCAGTAGTTTCGTCCTTCATAGCTCCCCACAGCATAAGTTCGGCGAAACAGCTTTATTGTAGCATAAGAATCAATGCGCTTTGATCGGGTGGAAACGGGACAGTGCCTCACAATTGCGATAAGCAAATGTTACACTTCGTAGCAAAATCTTTACCGACAGGGTGGAGAGTGATTGTTATGCTATGCACGAGAAAGGTCTAACGGAAAGGATGATCGCCATGTTTACCCGTAATGTTGGCACGCTTGATCGTGACATCCGGCTGGTGTTGACAATGACATTCGGCCTCATATCGCTATTCGGTCAGATCTTTTGGTTGCAGATCATTACCGGTTTTCTCGCATTGATCATGTTTGCCACTGCGGCGTTTGCCGTGTGCCCCTTGTATTGGCCGTTTGGTATCAATACCTATAAGCGTGAGCAGGAGCGCAAGCAAGCGCACGAACGATCACGTTAGCTAACGGTACATGATTTTTGTTGCGGGCTATATTTCGTATACATATCACTAGGTGGTGGGGGAACGACTCGTTCACCCCCGCTTTTTACATCTTGGTGATGAAAGAGATCACCGGTTTTTCTACCCATACCGCCGGGCAATAGCATCAACTTGTGCACCGTATCCTTCACCGAATAGGTTAAGATGGTTGAGCAAGTGATACAGATTATACAAGTCACGCCGTTCGGTGTAGCCAGGCTCTAGCGGCCAAGCAGCCTGATACGCCGCGTAAAAACGTGATGAGAAGCCACCGAACAGCTCGGTAAATGCTAATTCGGCCTCGCGGTCGCTGTACGAGATAGCCGGGTCGATCAGCACCGGTGTACCGCGAGCAGCGGCGATGACATTACCGCTCCACAAATCGCCGTGGATGAGCGAAGGGCAACGCGGCACGCCGCCAAGCCACTTTTCTAGTCGACTAACGACCCGCTCGAGGGCTTGTCTGCGGTGCGCTGGAAGTAGTCGCTGACGCTCTGCCAGCTCGATCTGCGGCCAGAGGCGTCGTTCCCGGAAGAAGGTGATCCAATCTTGCATCCAGCCATTGTGTTGCGGCGTGCCACCGATAAAGTTGTCGTGATCAAGGCCATACGCCGGCGCCGTACAGCGGTGCAGTGCGGCAAGCTGCTCGCCGAGCCGAACCGGATCGGGAGCGCGTCCATCGCTATCAATCCACTCACTGAGCACAATGGCCGGTTGCGTGATCGTCGCTTCACAGGTGAAGACAACTGCTGGAACGCGAATGGTATTTGTGGCAGCCAGTACCTGTAAGCCACGCGCTTCGGCTGCCACCATCGCTGCCGGTTTACCGCCAGCAGCCCATTTGAGAGCGAACCGTTGATCGCCGATGGTGACGCGCGCTAACTGTGCGCCAAAACTGCCGCCGAGTGGTTCGACGCGATCAATTGGGCTGTCAAGTGCGGCAGTGATCAGGTTTGCAACAGTGACCGGTAACGTTATCATTCCATCACTATCATGCGGTGAGCAGGCTTCGCTGATATGATACACCTTCTGTTTGGACAACATTAACGAAGGGCGGGGGAGAATCCCGCCCTTGTCAATCATCTTAACGTTGCTTAGCGGAGTTTCTGCCCGGTGTACGGGTCATACTTCCACTCACCGGTGGGGTCTTGAGGTGGGGAAGCGGGCAGTTCTTCCTGCGGCATAATAATCCAGAGTACGAGATAGATAAGCGGGCTAAGCCCACTCAACACGGCCAGCACGAAAATCAGGCGGACGATGGTGCTATCAATCCCGAAGTAGCGGGCAAGACCGCCACACACACCGCCAAGCATGCGGTCGGTAGCGCTGCGCGTTAAGCGATTGGTTGTCATCGTTTTTCTCCTCGTGTCACTCCGTTCGACTCCTACCTATACGACGCTGTCGGCAGCATTTTGTTGCAAGTACTACGTTATTGCGAGTTGGCTTATCTCCATAAACTGCTCATTGTCAATTCATCATCTCTTCACAATGGTTGGCTACGGTATAACGTGTCATCACCCGTATTCGTGAGGGTGATCGTCATCAAACCAGCAAACAAATGGAGGAGGTAGGATGAAACGAGCATTACTCGGCAGTTTGGCAGGTGCTGTATTGGCCCTGATCCTGCTCTGGAATCAACCGATACCGGTGCGTGCAGCGCAAACCTCTGTCGTACCGACCGTTGGTGAGACGAGCTACGGACGTGGCGGTGGCTGGCGTGGAATGTGGGTCAGTGTTGGTCAGCTTATCCGGGCGTTGAGCAACCTCACCGGCGTTGATAAAGCGACCATTCAGGCTGAGTTGCAAAACGGGCGTAGTTTGGCGCAGATTGCTGCAGCCAATGGGAGTAGTGGTGATGCGCTCGTGCAAGCGGTAGTTGATACGGCGAAAAGCCGGCTTGATCAAGCGGTCAGCAATGGTCGGCTAACGCAAACCCAAGCCGATCAAATGCTGGCGACGATCCGTGATCGGGCAACAGCGTTGGTAAACGATACGACGTTAGGTTCGCAACTCGGCGCACACGCGGCGAAGGTATCGCAGCGGAGCACATTAGGTTGGCTGATTCAAGCGACTGCCGATCAGACCGGGTTGGATGTGGCGACCATCCGAACTCGGTTGCGCAACGGTGAAACACTGCGAGCAATTGTCACTGGGGCCGGCGCTGATCCGCAGAAGGTGATTGATGCGGCGGTCGATGCCTTCCGGCAAGCGGCGACGGCAGCAATGCAGGAATAGTTGACAAAATCCGCATAGAAACTATACCGAAGAGGTATAATCGGTACAGAGGCGGGTTCATCGAGCGTGAACCCGCCTCGTGATTGAGCACAACGGTTATACCGGAAATGCCATCTTCACGATGCGCGGCAAGATCTCACCGGCCTTGCCGTTGATGGTAAACAATGGTGGCCGAGCAGCCGTTTGCTGTTCGAGGTTCAGAATTAGCA
Organism: Chloroflexus sp.; assembly: GCF_056331925.1. Lineage (NCBI taxonomy): Bacteria > Bacillati > Chloroflexota > Chloroflexia > Chloroflexales > Chloroflexaceae > Chloroflexus > Chloroflexus sp. Next base: position 128,017 of record NZ_JBWGQH010000006.1, on the reverse strand, counting down.
CCGTCGCATTACGACTGAGAGCGACGCGCGGGAGGGAAGCAGCCGGCTCGACGACACCCGACGTTCCAATTGACATAAATACATCGCAATCAAGGGTTGCAGACCATGCCGTCTCCAATGCCGTCTGCGGTAGCATCTCGCCGAACCAGACCACATCGGGGCGGAGCAATGCACCGCAGTCCGGGCAATGGGGTAGTTCCTCATCGTAATCCCAAGTCGTATGCAGCGAGCCATCGGCCATACAGCGGGCACGGTGAAGGCTGCCATGGAGTTCGATCACATTGCGGCTACCGGCGCGTTGATGAAGGCCATCGATATTCTGGGTGATGAGCGTAAGCCGAGGAACGCGTTTGTCCAATTCGGCCAGTGCATAATGGGCAGGATTCGGTTGAGCAGCACAGGCTTTGACCCGCCGTTCGGCGTACCAACGCCAAACAAGCGTCGGATTGCGCGCAAACCCGGCTGGTGAAGCGAGTTCTTCGGGATCGAAGTGCGACCACAAGCCGGTTTGCGCATCACGAAAGGTAGGAATCCCACTCTCGGCCGAGATACCGGCTCCGGTCAGGACGGCCACGTGGTGAGCAAGGCGCAAGCGGTTGGCAAAAGCTGTGATCACGGTATCGAGGTTGTCCATTCGTTCCTCCTTATGAGAAATGCAACGGACCACCAGGTGACCATCTCAGACCGGCTTGAAGGCCAAGACAAACTGACAAGCACGTTGATGTTCAAACTTCACATGCCAGACTCCACAGGTCGGTGCGGGGTTACCACCGGCATAGACATGTCCACGCAAATCGATCTGATCGTGGCTGAGTTCAAGTAAAAATGCTCGGATCGGCGAGCCGTGGGTGACAATTCCCACCCGCCGGTACGGCGAATCGGCCAACCCGGCCAACACCTCACGCACGCGCTCACGAACGTGCTCAAACGTCTCGCCGGGGGCATGCTCTTGTACCAGCTTGGTAAAGGTGACCGGTAGACCAAGAGCATCGACCAAGACCTCGGCGGTTTGTGTCGTGCGCGCGAATGGAGAGACCAAGAGATGTTCGACCGCTTTATCGACCAGAAAAGCTGCGACTTGTCGTGCTTCAGCGCGTCCGCGTTCGGACAAATCCGGCCCCGGTGGAGTATGGTATGGAATGGTCGGGTTGTGAACCGGTTGTCCGTGACGAATAAGAAACAGATCGAAAAGCACTGATAATCCTTACACCTTGATGTAGCGACGTTGATCCGGTATGATCTACCATAGTGTACTATAGCTTATTGACGGTCCGAACTGCAACATATACAATTGATGCGGCGTCGGATTCACAGAACGGTGACCGGTTCTGTTCGGAGACAAACAGACGAAGGATTCATCAATGCGGCTGATCCTCTATCTCGGCAAAGGCGGAGTGGGTAAGACCACGACTTCGGCGGCGACAGCAGTACGAGCTGCCGAATTGGGGTATCGCACGCTCGTTGTCAGTACTGATGTCGCGCATAGTTTAGCCGATGCGCTCGATACTCCTCTCGGATCGCTCCCGACACAGATTGGCGAGCGACTGTGGGGACAAGAGATTAACGTGCTTGATGAAGTGCGTCAGCACTGGGGGGAATTGCGGGTCTATTTGAGCAATCTCTTGCGTCGACGTGGTGTTGACGAGGTAGCTGCTGAAGAATTAGCGATCATTCCCGGTATGGAGGAGGTAGTCAGTCTCCTCCACATCCGACGGCAAGCCCGTGAAGGTAATTTCGATGTGGTGATCGTTGATGCAGCTCCGACCGGCGAGACGGTACGTCTGCTGACCATGCCGGAGACGTTTCAGTGGTATGCCGCACGGGTGATGGATTGGGAGCCAACGACGCTGAAAGTCGCGCGTCCACTCGTTAAGCAGTTGGTACCGGCAACCGATGTCTTTGCGAAGCTCGAACGGTTAACGAAGGGGGTTGAGGCGTTACGGGCCACCTTAACCGATCCACAGATCAGTTCATACCGATTGGTCGTTAACCCTGAACGGATGGTGATCAAAGAGGCGCAACGGGCTTCGACCTATCTTGCTCTCTTTGGGTATCCGGTTGATGGTGTTGTCCTCAACCGGGTATTGCCGGTCGATCAGGTCGAAGGCGAATTTATGAAGGAGCTGGCCCGCATCCAACAGGGCTATCGACAAATGGTGTATGACCTCTTCCGACCATTGCCGATCTGGGAAAGCCCATACTATGCCCGTGATCTGGCCGGCATTGACGATCTCGCGATGGTTGGTCGGCAACTATTCGGCGATGATGATCCGGTGAAGGTGCATTTTATTGGGAAAACGCAAGAGATTGTCAAACAGGGTGATGAATATGTCTTGCGTTTGCCGTTGCCACACGTTGAGATCGGCAAAGTCTCAATGACGAAGCGCGGTGATGAGCTGTTCATCGAGATCGGTAATTTCCGTCGCGACATGTTGTTGCCGACAACGCTGGCCGAACGACCGGCGCGGCGAGCCTATTTTCGCAATGGTGTGCTCGAAGTCTTCTTTGGCCCGCCGGAGACATTGCCGCTGACGAACGATGATAAAGATACGGAAGCGGAGGCGGCAGCCTCATGAAGACTGACGCCGCTATTGCCATTATTGGGGTGCCGCTTGATCTGGGGGCTGGTCGGCGCGGGGTTGATATGGGGCCGAGCGCAATTCGTTATGCCGGTCTCAGTCGCCGGCTTGCCGAGTTAGGCTATCAGGTAATCGATTACGGTAATCTGGTAACACCGATGGTCGAGACCATACCGTTGCCACCACCCGACGTGCGGTTACGCTATCTCGAACCGATTACCGAGGTATGTGAACGGTTGGCCGATCAGGTTGCTAAGGTGGTTCAGCAAGGCATAACCCCGCTTATCCTCGGCGGTGATCACAGTCTTACCATTGGTTCGGCCAGTGGTAGCGCGCGGGGACGACGGCTTGGGTTGCTGTGGATCGACGCGCACGCCGATTTTAACGATGAACATACGACACCGAGCGGTAATATTCACGGTATGCCGCTGGCCGTGCTGACCGGACGTGGGCATCCACGGTTGACCGGATTGGCCGGTTGCGTGCCGGCGTTTGATCCGGCCCACGTCGCGTTGGTCGCAGTACGCGATCTCGATCCGCTTGAGCGCGAAGCGCTACGTGCCTCGCCAATTTCTGTCTTCACAATGCACGATATTGACCGACGCGGGATGGCGGCGGTGATGGAACAGGCGCTGACAGTCGTCACGACTGCTCCTGATGGCTTTCACCTCAGTTTTGACCTCGACGTTGTTGATCCACGTACCGCACCCGGTGTCGGTACGCCGGTGAGTGGCGGTATTTCGCGACGCGAAGCGCATCTGGCAATGGAGCTGATCGCCGAATGTGGTGCGTTACGGAGTCTCGATGTCGTCGAAGTGAACCCCATTCTCGATGAACGCAATGCTACCGCCGAGCTGGCCGTCGAATTGGTGTTGTCGGCGTTAGGCAAGCGGATTTTGTAAAGCTCCACCCTGCAATTGCCACGTGTATTCACCTTCCGTCTCAGTACGCATAATTGGTTCCCCATGTTATAATTGCGAATACAACGAAATATTCGGTGGGTGACATGAGGTGGTATGATGTACAATCGGCGGGTGAGCGGTATTCTTCTACATCCTGCGGCGTTACCGGGCGCGGGCGGGATTGGTGATATTGGCGATGCAGCCTATCGGTTTATCGATTGGTTAGTGGTAGCAAAACAGCGGCGTTGGCAGATCATGCCGTTGGGACCGACGAGCTACGGCGATTCACCGTATGCCGGATTATCGGCATTAGCCGGCAATCCACTGCTCATCGCGCTTGAGCAGCTCGTCCGGGCGGGTTGGTTGGACGAACGTGCCCTGACCGATGCACCGGGGGCGTATGGCGATTGGATCGATTACGGGGCAGTCATTCCGTGGAAGATGGCGCGGCTTGAGTGGGCGTTTGGCGGGTTCCGTGCGCACGCCAATGCCGAACAGCGGGCGGCGTTTGCCGAGTTTTGTGCCGAGCATGCGTCGTGGCTCGATACATTTACCCTCTTTGCTGCGTTGAAAGAGGCCTACCGCGGTGAGCCGTGGAACCGCTGGGATACGGCCCTGGCCCGGCGTGAACCGGCGGCGCTGGCCGAGGCGCGTCGCCAATTGGCCGAGCGCGTGTATTTTCAGCAGTTTTTGCAGTGGGTTTTCTTTACGCATTGGACGGCGTTACGTCGCTACGCCAACGAGCGCGGTGTGCAGATCATCGGTGACTTGCCTATCTTTGTTGCCTTTGACAGTGCTGATGTTTGGGCCAACCCCGATATTTTTCATCTCGATGCTGAAGGCAACCCAACGGTGGTCGCCGGCGTACCACCAGACTACTTTAGTCCAACGGGTCAGCGTTGGGGAAATCCGCTGTACCGCTGGGATGTGTTAGCCGAACGCAGATACGATTGGTGGATCGAACGGTTTCGTCTCCTCTTTCGTCTCGTTGACATCGTGCGGATCGATCATTTTCGCGGGTTTGCGGCGTACTGGGAAATCCCAGCGCATGCAGCGACGGCAATGGAGGGGCGTTGGGTGGCCGGCCCTGGGGAAGCGTTGTTTGCTGAAGTACGTGCGCAGTTGGGACCGTTGCCGATCATCGCCGAAGACCTGGGCTTGATCACACCTGACGTTGATCTGCTGCGGCGACAGCTTGGTTTTCCTGGTATGGCGGTATTGCAATTTGCATGGGGCGGTGACGCCAGCAGCAATTATTTGCCGCACAACTATACTCGTGATCTGGTCGTGTATACCGGTACGCACGACAACGATACCACCGTAGGTTGGTGGTCAACTCTCGATGAGCACACACGACAGCACGTGCGTAACTACCTCGGTGCGCGCGATGAGACGATTGCGTGGGATTTCATCAGAGCAGCGCTGATGTCGGTTGCTGATACGGCTATCATTCCGATGCAAGATGTACTGGGGTTAGGCTCGTGGGCACGGCTCAATTTACCGGGACGGGCAGAGGGCAACTGGGCATGGCGAATGCGGCCTGAGCAGCTCAATTTCGATCAAGCGTACCATCTGGCGTATCTGACGTCACTGTACGGGCGAGAGCCGTTGGTAGTGGCCGAATAAGATATGATCCAAAAGCGCAGCCAACCCGGCGGGTGGTGGCTGTGCTCTTGGTGGACGATCTTGGGTATCATTCGAGATAGCCGAACAATCGGTTGCCGACGCTCGGATGGCGCAAGCGGCGGAGGGCTTCGGCCTCGATCTGGCGTGTGCGCTCGCGGGTAATGCCAAACGTAGCACCAACCTCTTCGAGAGTGCGTCGCTGACCATCGAGTAAACCGTAGCGCAACTGTAAAATCTTGCGTTCGCGTTCGGGTAGCTCGTTGAGCGCCGCATTCAGTTCAGCTTGCAGCATATTCTGCTCGGCTATCTCCATCGGTGAAGCGGCGGCCTCGTCGGCGAGGGTCTCGCTCATCCGACCCTCTTGATCGGCATTAAGCGGTTGTTCGAGCGAGATCGGTTGGGTTGAAGCGCGCAACAACCGCTTGACCTTCCGTAGGCTCATGTTCAGCGCATGTGCTAGCTCTTCGGGGGTCGGTTCGCGTTCAAGCTCTTGTTCGAGACGGTAAATGGCACGACGCAAATGAACAATCGACTCGCTGAGGTGTACGGGCAAGCGAATCAGACGGCTTTGTTCGGCGATGGCACGCGTCACCGCCTGCCGAATCCACCATGTGGCATATGTACTAAATCGATTGCCTTTGGTGTAATCAAATTTCTCAACCGCCCGCATCAGACCGATGTTACCCTCTTGGACTAAATCCATGAAGGCCATCGGGCTACCGATATATTTCTTCGCCACACTGACCACAAGACGCAAGTTAGCCTGAATCAAGCGCCGACGTGCCTCTTCACCACGGGCCTGCTCGATTTCGAGCCGCATCCGCTCGCGGTCATTTGCGTAATCTTCGTTTTGCAGACGCTGACGGGCCTCTTTGCCGCGACGGTACTGCCGGGCCAGCTCTACCTCCTCTTCGGCGGTAAGGAGGGGAACTTGCCCGATCTCCTGTAGGTAAAGCTGGACCGAATCTTCGACCGGCTCGATATCGACATCGATCTCATCGCTGAGGTCTTCAAGCGACTCAACGAGTGCTTCATCCTCGGCTCCGAGTTCAACATCGCCATCCCACTCAGCATCGAATTCGGCATCCTCAGCGGTCTCTTCCGGTTCAATTTCACCGTCGGCAAGGTGATGATTCTGAGGGAAGGCTTTCACGGCAGTACTCCTTGGCTCCGGTCGGATGGGTACGACGCGGCCGGTTGTGCTCTGAGAGGCGTCGATTGTTCTTTATCTAGATATACGCCTCTTCAAAGATTTCGGATGAGTATATTTTCGATCTTTGCACAGATTTTGTCAAGATATTGAAAAGACTAATTTGACACCAATTTGCGTGCGTGGGCATCAATCGTCTGGCCGGTCTGGCTCCGCGGTGGCAGACCGGCGAGTTCAACAATCGTTGGGCCAATCTCATCGGGGCTGAGCAAGCCAGTCCGTACTTCGGGCACAGTTGTGCGCACCAGATGGGTGTCGGCGAAACCGCCGGGATGAACAAGATTGACGTTAATGCCAAAACGGCGCAGATCCTTGGCCATCACCCGTGCTAAGCCGTCGACACCTGCTTTAGCGGCGTAGTAAACGGCAAAACCGGGCACAGCAATCCGTTCGAGTGGCGCTCCGATGATAATGATGTTACCGCCACCTGCCTCGACCATGTGTGGGATCACGGCGCGTGCGCTGAGAAAAACGCCTTTGAGCAACGTATCGACCACTTCATCCCATTGCGCTTCACTTGTTTCGTAGATCGGCGCGCGCAGACCGATGCCGGCGGCTGCGACCAGAACGCGGATGGGACCAAAACGAGCACGGGCCTGGGCGACGGCCTGTTCAAGCTGGTAACTATCACGGACATCGGCGGTTAATCCTAATCCTTGTTGTCCGCTCTCTTCGATCAGCCAGGCGGTTTCGGTGACTTCGTCGGCACTGCGCGCGATGACCGTGACCGCAGCGCCGGCGCGGGCCAGTGCCAGTGCGCTAGCGCGGCCTAAGCCCCGTCCACCGCCGGTTACAAAGGCATGAACGCCGTTGAGAGTCATGGTGTTACTCCTCTGTTTGAATTTTGTAAAGCTTTTGCACACCTACTTTGTTATACCACATGTTACGTAAGTGGGTGGTTCATGGATGGGTGGTTGACAAATAACGGGCTACGATCGTAGCGGTGGCAGTATTCTGGGGTATAATGCAAGCGTTTTCAGCCTATTCTGGAACCGATACTACAAATAAGCCACGAGAGTGCTGCTATGTTGCTTGATGATTTGCCACTGCCGACGGCCTATGCCCCCGATGATGGTCCGGTTCAATGCAACCGGCGATGGTTGGAATGGCGTGATGTTACCGAACCGCCGGTCGATCTCGTTACCGCGTGTGCGCAGGTAGTGGCGTGGGAAGCGTCGGATGTGGCAGCAGCCCGTGAATGGATTGCATTACTTACGCCTGATGATCCGCCATTACAGTTGGGAGCGCCGTTGCGCTCTGATCGATCAAAGTATGTTCAGGTATTGATTCGTCGCAGTGGATCGGCATTGGTCGCGCAGCTTGTAGATGTGACGTCGTTGCTCGATGGACAGCGGGCGGCAGAGCGGCGACTTGAAACGATACTGGGGGCATTGGATAGTTTAGAGGAAGGCTTTCTGTTGCTTGACACTGAAGATCGGATCGTTATGTGCAACCGACGCTACCGGGAGTTATACGCTATTAGTGCCGATCTGATTGTGCCGGGGCGACCTTTTGCGGAATTTATTAGGTTGGGTGCTGAGCGCGGCCAATACGCCGATGCAATTGGGCGGGTTGACGAGTGGGTGGCCGAGCGGTTGCGGTTGCATGCCGAGTTGGCTCCGATTGAGCAGCGTCTTGCCGATGGACGTTGGATTCGGATCGTCGAGCGGCGGACTGCGGATGGTGGGGCTGTCGGTTTGCGGATCGATATTACCGATATTAAGCAAGCCGAAGAGTTGCGTCGGCAGTTGGTGGTCAGGGAAGAGGTGATTGCGGCACAGGCAGCGTTGTTGGCCGAACTCTCGACGCCGTTGCTCGAAGTGGCGGAACGGGTGTTGTTGGCACCGATGATCGGGGCATTTGACAGTACGCGGGTGGAGAGTTTGATAGAGATGCTGTTGCGAACGGTTCAACAGTGGCGTGCACGGGTTGTCGTGCTCGATGTGACAGGTGTTCCTGTGATCGATACGCAGGTGGCACACGCGATATTGCAGTGTGCGGTTTCGATCCGTTTGTTGGGGGCGCAGTTGGTGCTTACCGGTATTCGACCTGATGTCGCGCAAACGCTCGTTGCGTTGGGGGTTGATTTGAGTACGATTGTGACACGGGCTGACTTGCGGGATGGGATACGCTATGCGTTGCGGAGTCAGGGGTAGGAGGGATACGGATCGGAGGGGACACGGATGGGACTGATGCGACGGATTGGCACGGATCGGAGGTGTGATCCGTGTTCATCCGTCTGATCCGTATCATCCGTGTACATTGTAAGCGAGGGGACACGGATGGGACTGATGCGACGGGTTAGTACGGATCAGAGCGTGATCCGTGTTCACTCATCTGATCCGTCTTATCCGTATGCGCTTTATCATCCGTGTGCCCATCGGAATGCTCACTCGCGGGGCATCCAGCTTTACACATTGGTATACTCAAACGATACCCAACCCCACGCACACAGGTTATAATTTCGGTATGTTTACTATTGCGATTGAGTTTGGTTTGTAAGTAATACATACGTCCGCGTACCAGTTTTCTGGCGTGGTCTTCAGACAAATGATTCAGGTAAAACAGATCGATCAGGTCTCGATAGGTGTAAATATGACCTTTTGTAAGGGTAAGATACTGTAACACGCTCAACTCTTCTTGATTCAAGAACACATCTCGATCACAGAAGCGGGCAATTTGGCGTGTACTATCAATCTCAAACATGCTACACGGTCTTTCGCAGAGGCGTCTGCTCTGCTCCGAGGGTGACAGTACCTTATGAGGCAAGTGGTGCGTAGCTAAAAAGGATTGTAAGGCATCTTGGGGCGGAAGATAGGGTAAACAGATCATCCGCGATGCAACGGTGTCGGGAAGATCAGGCAAGGGTAATAGCGTGTTTCCACTCAGAACGAGTCGCTGATGTGGGCTAAGGGTTGTCAAGAGTGTGTGAAAATCTTGCCATAGATCGCTTAAAAGCTCGGTGTTAACAATGCAGAGGTGTACTCTCGGATCGTGGAGATAGTATATAAGTGAAGTCAAACTATCGGTGGCCAGTAATGGCCATGTCCATTGATAAAGGAGTTCACTCAAGACGACACGTTCCTTGGTGTCGTGATCGAGAATAAGGGCAACTGTTGGGTACATAGGGAGAGCGTTTCATAGGTGCGAGAAGAGAATTGTCGCGCCGTATTATATGCGATAGTTGAAAAATTGGCAAATCATCTTATCACTGATTTATATACATATATAGATTCTAAAATATTTCTTTATTTATACCAAAAAACTATGACCATCTGGTTCAGCGATCTATTGAGCACAGCAGCGCGGACAGGCGGTAGAGAAACCCTGCGCACCATCAACAAAAAAAGTTGAGACGTTCGATGACAACGTCTCAACCACAACCATACCTTTGCCCATGCGAATACTGAGTGCTATTACACCTTACGTTCAATCACAAAGTGTGCAATATCGATTAACGCCTGGCGAGCCGGACCAGGTGGGAAGATGTCGAGATGAGCGATTGCCTGCTCGATATAGCGTTCCGCTTCGGTTTGGGCGGCAGCCACCCCACCAACCGCAATGACTTCACGAATAACCTCACTCACAAGAGGATCAGGTGGCGGATTGTGCATCAAAACCTCGCGTAGAAGGGGGTTCGGCGATACAGCCGTCGCATAGATAAGCGGTAAGGTAATCGTTCCTTGCCGCAGATCATTACCCGCCGGCTTTCCCAGTATGCGTTCATCGCCGATAAAATCGAGTACATCATCGATGATCTGAAACGCCATACCGAGATCGTAGCCATACTGACCCAAGGCAATGATCTGATCATCACTACCACCGCCGGAAACCATCCCAGCTTTACATGCCGCTTCAAACAACACCGCCGTTTTCGCTCCGGTCTTGTACAGATACTGGCGCAGAGCACGGTCGAGCGGCTCGGCGACGGTAACGGGGCTTAATTCACCCTCGCAAATGGTTTGCACTGCTTCGGCGTAGAATGTAATAATACGCGGGTCAGGACTTCGCGCCATTTCAGCAGCAGCGAGCGCAAAGAAATAGTCACCGACCATCAGCGCAACATCGTTATCCCAGCGGGCGTGGACGGTGATTTGACCACGACGGCGATTCGCTTGATCGACTAAATCGTCGTGAACGAGCGAGGCGGCGTGGATGAGTTCGGCGGCGGCGGCTGGATGTATCACGCGGTTGAGCTGGTAATAGCCAAGCCGCGCGGCTAAGACGGCGAGCGCCGCGCGAAGCCGTTTGCCGCCGGAGCGTACAGTGTGGGCGCCGGCAGCACTAATGACGGCAACTCGTGAATGGGTTAATTCAAGGAGCCGCTGCTCGATTGCGCCGAGATCGGCCAAAATACCGGCTCGGTGGAAGATACCGGCCAAGCCACCGGCCGTTTGTGGTGGTAGTTCGCCGGTATTGTAGCTGCTATGAGTTGTTGGTATGCGCGCCTCAGGCAGCGAAACCGATCCCGACGGGTTAAGATGCGGTTGGTAGCCGGCCATGCGGCTGTTCCTTCCTAGGATCGCCGAACCGGTCTGGCGCCGGAGGCGACGACGATCCGATGACTGTGACGTGCATGTGCCAGAGCAACAAGGTGAAGTCGTTCACCTTGTGATATTCGCCACAATCCCAACTATAACATAACTAATATGTATGTCAAGCATGTTTGTATTATTCAATATAACTCTACCATAAGTTGCCGAAAAATGCACGGAAGAAAACCAAGGTACTGTCTGCCGATGCGTGATAATCGCACCGATGTACGTCGCTTGAAAGAGATGTGTATAATAGGGAATGAGCATCTTCGTACATCACCGGATTGTGAGGCATCCGATCGGCGGTGATGTACGTATTATGATACAAGAGGTTGGTAGTGGCCCAGCCCCACGATGCGGCTCGGTTAGCCCGTTTAAGCGATGAAACTTTGATGGAGCTGGTAGCGGCCGGTGATAGTGCAGCGCTCGCTCAGCTTTACGATCGGCATGCGCGAGTCGTTTACGGTTTAGCGTTGAGAATGTTAGGAGCTGCTGAGCCGGCTGAAGAGGTTGTGCAAGAAACCTTCTGGCGGGTTTGGAAGCGGGCGGCTACGTTTCAGATGCAAGGCGCCTTCTTGCCATGGATGTTCGGGATTGCCCGCAATCTTTGCATTGATGAGTTGCGACGGCGGCAAGTTCGCCCGATGACATCTGGTGCGAGTGAGGAGTTGTTGACGTCTCTACCTGACCAGATGCAGAATGTCGAGCAGTCGACGCTTGAAGCGGAACGTCGTCGGCTGATTTCCCACGCCTTGGCTGATTTGCCGCCGGATCAGCGTGAAGTTATTGAGTTGGCTTATTTTGGTGGGCTGTCGCAGCGCGAGATTGCCGAGCATTTACAAAGTCCTCTCGGAACCATCAAGACACGGATTCGGCTTGGTTTGCAGAAATTGAAGCAAGCGTTGCTTCACTACGGCATAGATGCTCACGATCACCAGGAATGTTAATGAATGATGGACTCCTCTGAGCAAGAGCAGACTGACGCCCTGCTGGCAGCAGCGGCATTGGGTAGTCTCGATCCTGCCGATCTGGCTGCACTCGAGCAGGTATTGGCAATGTCGCCCACTGCTCGGGCTGAGTTACAACAGTTGCGTGAAACGGTCGCGCTGTTGCCATACGCGGCTGCGCCGGCCGAGCCGCCTTCCCATGTGCGTGATCGGCTAATGGCCCGGATTGCTGCTGATCAAGCGCAGCGAATGCCTCCAACGCGCTCACCGCGGCCTGCGGGCTGGTTGGTACCTACAATCTTGACGGTGTTGGTCGTGGTGATCATCGGCTTAGGTGGGTTGACACTGACCTTGCAACGACAAGTAGCAACCCTTGCGGCGAACAATCAGCAGTTACTGACGGCGATCGGTGAATTACAACAAGCTGTTGCTGCCGGAGAGGCACAACAGGCGCAGTTGAGTAGGCAACTGGCCCGTTATGAGCAGCAGATCGCTCGCTTGAACGAGCAAATCGCGCAAGAGCGATTACTCGTCTCGTTTGTGAGTGCCCCTGGTGTCGCTACCCGCGAACTGCACCCTACACGGGCGGGTTTGGCGGCGCGTGGCGAGATGTATATGTATCCCGGTGAATCTCAGGCGGTGGTCGTGTTTAGTGGTTTGCCGCCGTTACAACCGGATCGCGTCTATCGGTTTTGGCTGAGCGATGGTACCCAGCGGATCGCGGCCGGTACCGTTCAGGTGGATGCTGCCGGGTTTGCAACGCTGATCGTGACTGCACCGCGAGAGGTGAATGCGTTCACCGAGGTGATGGTGACGGTAGAACCGGCGACCAATGCATCTCCGGGCGAAGGTGAGGTCATCTTGAGCGGGACGCTGTAATGGGATTGGTGACGAGTTGCGCGTCACCACACTCGCACGATAAAACCCGCCCACAATGGGCGGGTTCTTTACTGGCGACTCCGAGTGGGCTCGAACCACCAACCTTCAGCTCCGGAGGCTGACGCTCTATCCAGTTGAGCTACGGAGTCTTTCCATTTCAGAGTATACTCGATCATAGGCAGTCTGTCAACGTGAGGAGGTAGATGTGCAACGGCTGAGACGAGTGTTAGGGTGGATCGGGCTGGTGATCGGGATCGCTATCGTCGGGGTTATCCTGAGCATTCCGCTCGATGCGGTAATCGGAAGTGGGCGGGTGGAGGAGCTAACCAATGTTACGATTCCCGGCCCCGCCGGCCCGATCCGGGCCTTTGTCGCCGAGCCGTCTACTCCCGGCCCGCATCCGGCCGTGATCATGATCCACGAATGGTGGGGGTTACGACCTGACATCATCGAAAAGGCGACCGCACTCGCCGCCGACGGCTACGTGGTCGTCGCCCCCGATACCTTCCGTGGTGCGAGTACGACGTGGATCCCACGCGCGATCTATCAGGTTTCGACAACACCACCCGAACAGGTGCAAGCCGATCTCGATGCGGTGTTCGCGTGGCTGACGGCGCGACCCGATGTGTTGGCAGATCGGATCGCCGTGATCGGTTTTTGCTATGGTGGCCGCACGTCGCTGCTCTACACCTTGCACAACCCAGCGGTAGCGGCGACCGGCATCTTCTACGGCATGGCGGAAGTTGATCCTGAGGCGTTGCGCCAGATTCGCGGCCCGGTGCTGGGCATTTTCGGCGGGGCCGATGCCTCTATTCCGCTGAGTGAAGTAGAACGACTCGAACGCGATCTGCGCGTCGCCGGAGTGACGACGCGCTTTGTTGTTTTTCCCGATCAGCCACACGCTTTTGTTGGTGGCATCGACTCGATCAACGCCGGTGGTGCTCCCGGTGAGGCATGGCACGTGCTGCGCACGTTCCTCGCCGAGACGTTGTTGGGTAGGTCACAGTCGTACCCTCGCTTCCCACAAGGATCGGTTGCGCAGCATGTGACGCTGTTCGGTGTGCTCCATCATCGTTTCGTGTGTGGGTGGTAGGGGTCGTCGGTGAAAAAAACCTCTTGACAAAGTTGTGGTGCGTGGTACAATTTTAGTAGTTCGGAAGTAAACAACTATGATAGATACAAATCTGCTAGAACAATTAACGGCGCTGGGGCTAACCGAGTACGAAGCACGGGTCTATTTGGCATTGCTAACCGACTATCCGGCCACCGGCTATCAGATCAGCAAGCTGGCCGGTGTGCCGCGGTCGATGGTCTACGAAGCGTTGGGGCGATTAGAGGCGCGGGGTGTCGTTCTCAAGTCGGTTGAAGAGAAGGCGACGTTGTATCGCCCGATTTCACCGGCCATTTTGCTCGACCGGTACGAGCGTGAAGCACATGAGCGGGCCGAGACGTTGCGAAACCAGCTCATACCGCTCTTTCGGCACGAGGAGAATGACCGCTTATGGAACTTTAGCGGGCGACGTGAGGCGTTAACGGCAGCGCGTGATCTGATCGAAGGTGCTGAGCGTGAGTTGATGTTAGTACTGACTGACGCCGATGTTGAAGCGCTCTATCCGGCGTTGGCTGCCGCCCATGCGCGCGGAGTTGCGCTGGGGGTGATACTCACCGGTACAGCTCCCTTTTCTTTCGGTCAGGTGGTACGCCATCCCAAACGTGAAACCGAACTGCATGGTATGGTCGAAACGCTCATCGTGGTCGCCGATGAGCGAGAGTTTCTGATCGCTTCCGGCCATCTGGCGACGACGGCTACGGTCACCACCAACCGCAACATGGTTTTGATCGCGCGCCAATTTATCTGGATGGAGTTGTTTGCGCAGCGCATCTTTGCCCGATTAGGCGAAGACCTACTCGCCCGTCTCGATCCAGAAGATCGACAAGTTTTGCATTCGTAGCTCGGTTACGTTACCCGGCGGCAGAGAGGAGATTGTCATGACAACTATATCGAACACGGCACCCCGGCAGCGCCTGACGCTGCTGCTCAACGACGAGATCCTCGAACCGGCCTTTGTCGCTTTGACCCTGATCGGTATTGTCACTGGTCTGATACTGGAAGGATCGGGTGCGCCGGAGTCGATCACGCTGGCCGCCCACCTGGCGACCTATTTCTTTGGCAGCTTTTACGCCGTGCGCGCTATCATTGCATCGCTACGCCATTGGTCGATTGAAGTTGACCTGTTGATGGTATTGGCAGCGCTCGGTGCGGGCTATTTAGGCGATTTTACCGAAGGTGCGATTCTACTCTTTCTCTTTTCGTTGAGCAATGTGTTGCAAGCCTATGCAATGCGTCGTACCGAGCAGGCGATTACCGCGCTGATGCAGTTGCGCCCGGATATGGTGACGGTTCGTCGTGATGGGCGTGAACTCGATCTGCCGGTTGAGGCAGTGCAAGTGGGCGATGTGGTGGTGCTCCGCCCCGGTGACCGAGTGCCGCTCGATGGTGTGATTGAACGGGGTAGTGGTTCATTTGACGAATCGGCGCTGACCGGTGAGTCAATGCCGGTGCAAAAAGGTCCGGGGATGGCAGTGTTGGCCGGCACGCTCAACCAGACCGGTGCGTTGGAAGTTCGGGTAACCAAGCCGGCCAGCGAGAGTACGTTGGCCCATATTATCACGATGGTGAGTGAAGCACAAGCGCGCAAGGCGCGGTCGCAGAGCTTTCTTGAATATTTTGAGCAGCGGTATGCAATCGGCGTGATCGTCGCGGTGATTTTGTTTATCCTTGCCGTACCGGCGCTAACCGGAGCCGACTTTACCGATACGTTCTACCGCGGAATGGTGCTCCTCACGGTTGCTTCGCCGTGTGCGTTGGTGATCAGTGTGCCGGCTTCGTTGCTGAGCGCGATTGCAGCCGGGGCGTGGCGTGGGGTGCTGTTCAAGGGTGGAGTGCATCTTGAGGAATTGAGCAAGGTACGGGTGATCGCTTTCGATAAGACCGGCACGTTGACCTTTGGCAAACCGACGATGACCGATCTTGTGCCGATGAATGGGGTGGACGAAGCCGATCTATTGGCGATTGTTGCCCGTGCCGAGCAACCTTCAGAGCACCCAATTGCGCGTGCCATTTTGCAAGCCGCCGAAGAACGCGGGATCACGGTTGCGCCACCCGAGCAGTTTACGGCTGTGACCGGGATGGGTGTGCGTGCGATGTGGGAAGGGGTTGAGACACTGGTCGGTTCGCCGCACTTGTTTGCCGAGGCCGGGGTGGTTGTGCCGCCGGAGTTGTCGGTGCGGGCCGATGAGCTAATGGCGCAAGGGCGCGGGAGTGTGTTGTTCGTTCGGCGTGGCGAGCAGTGGTTGGGATTGATAGCGGTGATGGATCGCGAACGGCCCGATGCAGCCCAACGCATTGCCGAGTTGCGTGCTGCCGGTATTGAGCGGATCGTGATGCTGACCGGCGATAATCCACAGGTGGCGGAAGCGATGGCGCGCCGGCTGGGTGTGGACGAGGTGCATGCCGGCCTGTTGCCCGCCGATAAGCTGCGTATCGTTGAGCAGTTACGCCAGCGTTACGGTGGTGTGGCGATGGTCGGCGACGGTGTGAATGACGCACCGGCGTTGGCGGCGGCGACGGTGGGAATTGCAATGGGGGCTGCCGGTACCGATGCGGCACTCGAAACCGCCGATCTGGTCTTGATGCGCGACGACTTAAGCGCGATCACCTACGCGCTGCGCCTCAGCCGCCGCACACAGCAGGTCGTCTGGCAAAATATTATCTTTGCGCTGGCGGTTGTGGTCGTGTTGGTAACAACAACATTGACGGTGGGTGTGCCGTTGCCACTCGGTGTGGTCGGTCACGAGGGGAGCACAATTATCGTGGTGCTCAACGGGTTACGGTTGCTGCTGTTCCGGTAGGAAAGTCCATAATCCATAATCTAGGACTCTTGTCACTCTGGCATACTATCCTTGTTGCCTGTTACCATGCTGCATAGCGTGGTCGAGGTTCAGGAGGGTGGTATGCCTACTTGTATCCGCACCGTTAGTTCGGTGGTGCTAAGCCTCTTGTTAATGGCGATCCCTGTGCCGCCTGCGTCGCCGAATGCACAGGGCGATATTGTTCAGTAGAACTCACCAACGATGCGACTCAGCAACGACGGGATCAATTGGACGGAATGGATGTCGTATCAATCTAGCATCGCATAGACATTAGACTCAGGGAATGGGGTACAGACTGTTATTGTGGAGATCCGAAATGGCTCAACAGTCTATCAGCAAAGTGATTCAATAATGTCATTTCGAGCGTAGCGAGCAATCTTCCTCACTCCTTCCCCACGTTAGGATTGCTCGGGCACTGGCGTGCCCTCGAAATGACAAAGGGGGACGCCTCTGCGCCACGTTAAGATTGCTCGGGCACTGGCGTGCCCTCGAAATGACAAAGGGGGACGCCCCTTCCCCACGTTAGGATTGCTCGGGCACTGGCGTGCCCTCGAAATGACAGTGGGGGGCAGTACTATTTGTCATTTCGAGCGCAGCGAGAAATCTTCCTCACTCTTCCCCACGTTAGGATTGCTCGGGCACTGGCGTGCCCTCGAAATGACAAAGGGGGCGTGCGAGCGCAGTACTATCTCATGTCCGAACCTTGGTTTTCGGCAGCCCACTTGGGAGTCCGGTATTGACGTTTTATTGTTAACTTGGGTGTCCTAATCTCAATCTCCGAACCTCAGTCATGATAGATTGACAAATCCTCGCTTCAGGCGTATAGTAATGAAGCCTATTGGGCACCGGTTAGACACGATGAGGAACGGAACCGCTATGGATAGTAGTCATTCTGGCCAGCGGCAGAGTGTGGTGATAACAATCAACGCATCTACCGGCCTCATCGGTTTGTTGTGCCGGCATGAATAGGCTGTAGCCTAATCATCGCAATGCACCCCGGTGAGGTAATCCCACCGGGGTTTTCTGTGTTTGCGTTGTGGTTATCACCCCTTTGTCGCTGACACGATGTGCAAGGGGGTGACAATGACCACTTTCCCAACTCCCCGTATTGATGAAGTGCAGACGCTTATCGCCGGGCAACGCTGGCTTGATTTGCGCGATCAACTGTCGCGCTGGCCAGCCCCTGAGATTGCCGATCTCTTGCGCGAACTTTCTGCCGCCGAGCGCATACTGGTTTTTCGTGTGTTGCCACGCACGTTAGCCGGCGATGTCTTTTCTTACCTTGAACACGATGATCAATATGAGTTGTTGACCGGCCTCAGTCAGGAAGAGACGCGGTTGCTCTTGGCTAGCCTTAGCCCCGATGACCGCACGCAATTGTTCGAGGAATTGCCCGGTCAGGTGACGCAGAAGCTGCTCAATCTGCTAAGCCCGGCGGATTTGCGCGAGGCTCGCCAGTTGCTTGGCTACCCTGAAGAGAGTGTTGGGCGCTTGATGACGCCTGATTATGTGGCCGTGCGACCTGATTGGACGATTGCTCGGGCACTCGAACATATTCGTCTGCGTGGTCGGAATAGCGAAACGATTGACGTAATTTATGTCACCGACGACAAATGGCGGTTGCTCGATGCCGTTGAACTGCGTCGGTTTATTTTGGCCGAACCGTCGCAAACAGTGCGCAGCTTAATGGACGAGAGCTATGTGGTGTTGTCGGCCTTTGATGATCGCGAGCGAGCGGTTGAGGCGTTGCGCCGGTACAGTTTGCCGGCGTTGCCG
The DNA here is from genome assembly GCF_056331925.1 of Chloroflexus sp. Taxonomy (NCBI): domain Bacteria; kingdom Bacillati; phylum Chloroflexota; class Chloroflexia; order Chloroflexales; family Chloroflexaceae; genus Chloroflexus; species Chloroflexus sp. The sequence goes on along the minus strand of NZ_JBWGQH010000006.1, from coordinate 109,630 downwards.
GTGGTTGATTCGGATGGGGTGTTGGTTGGGATCGTCACCTTTGATGACTTGATCGATGTGGCGGAGGAGGAAGTAACCGAAGATTTCCACCGCAGCGCGGCGGTTGAGCCGTTGCGTGGCAGCTATCTTGAAATACCGGTGATTGAACTGGTGCAGAAGCGGGTGCCTTGGCTAGTGGGGCTAGTCTTTGTGAATGTTTTTTCTGGTGCAGCAATTGCAGCCTTTGAAGAAACAATCGCCGCAGTGGTTGCGCTTGTCTTTTTCTTGCCATTATTGATCGGCAGCGCCGGCAATGCCGGGTCGCAGTCAGCGACGCTGACGGTGCGCGCCTTGGCGACCGGCGATATCGAGTCGAGCGACTGGTGGCGTTTGTTAGCGAAAGAATTGTTGGTCGCGTTGCTGCTAGGCGGGGCAATGGCGATTGCGGTCGGGTTGTTGGGAGTGATCCGAGTGGGCTGGCAGGTGGCCGGGGTGGTTGCACTGACGATGCTGATCTTAGTGCTGATGGGAAGTTTGATCGGGATGTCATTGCCCTTTATTCTGCGGCGGTTGGGCCTTGATCCGGCGACGGCGAGTGGGCCGTTGGTGACGTCGTTGTCGGATATTGGTGGGGTGTTGATCTACTTCTCACTGGCGACGTACTTGCTGGGACTTTAACGCAAAGGCGCGAAGGTCGCTCACGCAACGAGCGCCACCTGTAGGGGCACGGCATGCCGTATCCCCACGACGGGCAAAAGGGCGCACAGACGGTAACGCAAAGACGCGGAGGTTCGCAGTGGATACGGTATGAGTTTGATAAGAGGATAAGAGGTTGGCGTGATGTTTAAACCGCGTACTTTTACTCCCGCGCCGCCAGCGCAATCGATCTTGACGCGGGCCGATGTTTGGTTGTTGCTAGTGCTGATCGGGTTGCTGGCATTGGTGATTGGCGCTGCCGAAAGCGCGCCGGCGACGGTACAGGGGCCAGAGATTGACCTCTCATTGAGCGCGTTGCCCTTCTACGCTTTGCGTTCGGTGGGACGGATGGCCTTGGCCTATGCGCTGTCGTTTCTGTTTACGATGATCTACGGCTACATTGCAGCCTACAATGCGCGCGCCGAGCGAGTGCTCATTCCGTTGCTTGATGTGTTGCAGAGCGTGCCGATTTTGTCGTTTCTGCCGGTGGTCTTGCTCAGCCTGAGCACGGTGCTGCCGGAAGCGCTGGCAGTGGAATTGACCGCGGTGGTGCTCATCTTCACCAGCCAAGTCTGGAATATGACCTTTGCGTGGTACCAGTCGCTGACCACCATCCCGCGCGAGCTGCGCGAAGCGAGCAGTATCTTTCGCTTCTCGCGCTGGCAGCGTTTTACGACGCTGGAGTTTCCCTTTGGTGCGCTGGCGTTGGTTTGGAATAGTATGATGAGCTGGGCTGGTGGTTGGTTTTTTCTCATGGCAGCCGAAATCTTCACACTCGGTGAGCGCGATTTTCGTCTACCGGGGTTGGGGTCGTTTCTACAAACGGCGGCTGATACCGGTGATCTGGCGGCCATTGGCTGGGCTGTGTTGACACTAGTGGCGGTGATTGTCGTGCTCGATCAGTTTGTGTGGCGACCGTTGTTGGCGTGGGCCAGCCAATTTCGGCTAGAGATGATCGAGCGCGATGATGATGAGGGTCAGTCGTGGTTTTACAATTTGATCCAGCAGTCGGTATTGGCAGGTTGGATGGGTAGATTGGCGGGTGCCATTAATCAGGTGATTACCCGCCAATTTGGCCGCGATCCTGCCCCCGATCCTTACCTCAGTGACGCGCCCCAGCGTTCGTGGGTGGGGATTGGGCTGCTGGTAGTGAGTGTGTTATTGGTCGGTTGGGGTGGCTGGGTTGGAAGTCGCTTGTTGCTAAGTGTGACGCCAGCGCAATGGGGTGTAATTGTGCTTAGCGTGGGGGCGACGATGCTGCGAGTGGCGACGGCAATGATTATTGCGCTGCTGTGGACGGTGCCGGTTGGTGTATTTATCGGGACCCGGCCACGCGCGGCGGCCATTTTGCAGCCAATCGTGCAGATCGCGGCGTCGGTGCCGGCGACGGCCCTCTTTCCGGTGTTGGTGTTGGCATTTCTGGCCCTGCCCGGCGGTCTGAATCTCGCCGCGGTCGTCTTGATGATGCTCGGCACTCAATGGTACATCCTGTTTAACGTGATTGCCGGCGCGGCGGCCATTCCGCAAGATTTGCGCTTTACCAGCGAATTGCTGCAACTGCACGGCTGGGAACGCTGGCGCACGCTGATCTTGCCCGGTCTGTTTCCCTATCTGATAACTGGCCTGATTACGGCTAGCGGCGGGGCGTGGAATGCTAGTATTGTCGCCGAGTATGTCGTGTTTAACCAACAGACCTATCAGACTTTTGGTATTGGTGCGCAGATTGCCGCTGCGACCGCCGCCGGTGATTTTGCCGGTTTGTTTGCAGCAACCCTAGCTATGATTATCGCCGTGGTTGCGATTAACCGCTTGGTGTGGCGGCGGTTGTACCGACTGGCCGAGACAAAGTATCGGATGGAATAGAATGACCTGTGACGGTGGCAGAAGACGGATCGAACTCCAGTGTCGAGTTATGGAATTGATGAGGAGCGACCCATGCAGATAACGCAATCCAAGCCACTGGTAGAACTGATGGGTGTGGCGCAACGGTACGGGCGTGGCGCGCGCCAGTTTACCGCCATTCAAGATATTAATCTGACCATTGCCGAAGGTGAGTTTGTCGCTTTGCTCGGCCCGTCGGGCTGCGGCAAGAGCACGCTCTTGCGCATCATCACTGGTCTCAACCGGCCTAGCGAGGGGCTGGTGCGCTATCGGGGCAAGGCGCTAGAGGGCGTGAATCCGTATGCGACGATCGTCTTCCAAACCTTTGCCCTCTTCCCATGGTTGACGGTGGAAGAGAATGTCGCGGTGGCCTTAAAAGCGCGGGGTAAAGATGAAGCGGAAGCTCACCGGAGAGCGGTGGAGTTGATTGATCTGGTTGGTCTTGATGGTTTCGAGCAAGCCTACCCGCGTGAGTTGTCGGGCGGTATGCGCCAGAAAGTGGGGATTGCCCGTGCGCTGGCGGTTAACCCAGAGTTACTCTGCCTCGATGAGCCGTTCAGTGCGCTCGATGTGCTGAGTGCCGAGACGCTGCGCGGCGAGGTGCTAGAATTGTGGACGGGCGGCAGTCTGAAGATTCGGGCGGTGTTGATGGTCAGCCACAATATCGAAGAGGCGGTTTTCATGGCTGACCGGATCGTGGTGATGGACAAAAATCCGGGCCGGATTGTAGCTGAAGTGCCGGTCAACTTGCCCCACCCACGCGATCGCAAATCCGATGCGTTTGCTGCCTTGGTAGCGCGGGTGTACGCGGTGCTAGCCGGGCAAACCCAACCCGAAGCGATTGAATACGGCACCGAGCCTGGTCAAAACGGGCAAACGCGCCTGCTGCCGGCGGCATCACTCACGGCGCTGGCCGGTCTGCTCGAACAGGCCAATGCTACCGACGACGAGCGCGATCCGCTGGCGAAACTGCAAGATGAACTCGGCTTAGACCTCGACCAGATGCTGCCGCTGATCGAGGCTGCCGAGCTGCTTGGGTTTGCGCAGGTTGAAAGCGGCAATCTGATCCTGACTCCGTTGGGGGAAGCGTTTGCCGAAGCCAGCATCCAAACCCGCAAAGAGATTTTTGCTTCGCGGTTGCGGCGGTTGCCGTTCTTTCGCTGGATGCTGCGCATGATCGCCGCCGCCGACAACCAATCGTTGCGCTGGGAGGTGCTGCGGACTGCCCTCGAGCCGGAATTTCCGCCCGAAGTGGCTGAGCAGCAGCTCGACATCGCGCTGGAGTGGGGGCGCTACGCCGAGCTGTTTGCGTATAACGATGCTGAAGGGCGCTTTTTCATCGAAACACCGACGACGGTGGTGGAGTAAGTTTGTCGGAAGGGGACACAGATTGAACGGAGTTGTGGGCATGTAGGCACACGGATGAGACGGATTGAACGGATGTTCACGGATCGAATAGATAAACATCTTGCCAAATCGGTGACCATCTGTCACATCTGTAACAATCCGTGTGCTGTTAACCGGTGTCTTCTTCAGGGTGCCCTGTCGTGCGATCCGCGGGGAGCTCTGCCTTGCGCCACTACTACGTTGCGTCCGCTGCGTCTGTGCGAGTCCATATTCGCCCGAACTGGACGTGCAACACCCGCCGGTCGGTCAGGCGGGGGTCTTCGTTGGCCGGGATCCATGCCGGCCCGGTGAGATGGAGCAGGAGCGCACCGGAGGTAGTCGGGGGAAGGTGGGTGGGATCGAGGGTGACATGCACGAGCGTCGGTTCTTGCCCGATCTGATGGCAACCGAGTTCGACGAGGGGAGAGCTGGTAGTAGGCCACAAGGTATCTTCGCGCTGGGCTGCAATGCAGAGGGTGGCTGGGCCGAGATGGTCTGGGCGGAGGCCACTCGCAACTTCGATGACCAGCGTTTGCCGGGTAACACCGTTCGGCCAAGGCAGACGTAAGATTGCCTCGCCGTTGCTCCAACTGTACTGCCAGCCGTCCTTGTTCTGTTCGGGCCGGTAGAAACCGTTGACCTGCGCAGCAAATGCAGTTGGCGTGAGCGGTGGCGATGCGGTATCGACCACCGGCGACTCGACCGGATCGAGCCGGTAAATGGCGAAGGGAAGGGTCAGTCGGGAAACATTCTGCGGCTTCTGATCGGTCAGTTGCTCGAATTCGGCCAGATCGAGCGCAACTTCGGTAACGAAGGTGAGATGAAAGCCAGGTAGCGCGAGATTACCGCCGCTCGCGCTCAGCATCAGATAGACGGTGCGTCCAGCAGCTTGCCAGCGCTTGACCTGTTCGACCAGTAGCGTAGCGTATGGCGCGGTAGACACACTCTTGACCGTAAAGGCATTGATGTCGTAGGCAAAGCGCAGCGGCGTCGCCAGCAAGTCAGGAATATCGCGCGCGGCGCTGCTGATCGGCGCGCCACCGCGCAACAGCACAATATCGCGATCAGGAGTGAAGTGTTGGGCAATCGCTTCGACTTGGGCTAATGCGCCGGCATATTCGGTATGTACAAAATAGTATCGTCCCGTCCAGCCAAGGAAGAGCAGCAACAACCCGGCAAGTCCGGCGGCTAATCCTTGCCGCCAGCGGGCGGCGTGAGGCTGGAATTGCCACGCTCCAGCCAAGGCGGCAAGTGCATAGGCTGCGCTAAGAGCGAAGATAGGGTAGGCAATCGGTACAAACCGGCGTAGAATATAGATGTACGTCTGCTCAGACGTGCCGTAGGTCTGGCGAAGATAAAAGAAGCTGCCCAGAAACCCAACGGTGAGCATTAGCCAACTGGCCGCACTCAGTCCGCGTCGCCACCAGAGAGCAAACCCGATCACGGCCAATATCACGCCGAGTGGTGATAGATACCAGCCAACTCGGACCAAACCGGCCAACGGGATCAATTCTTTGGGTTGGACAGGTACCGGTTCGCTGGTAAAGGTGCTGGTATCAGCTAGCATGCGCTGCCACCAACTCATGCCGTTGTATTCCTGATAATAGAGCACCAGCGGCAAGCGGATCGGTGCACCGACATACCCCTGAATGCGCAGCCAGTTGAGAGTCTGGTTTGAAAACGGCCCCTGCCATGGGCCGCGTGCGGCGGCCAGCTCGGCGCGCAATGCCTCGGTCGCAGCCAGATCGGGTTCGGCTTCCCATGGTCGTCCGGTCAGCACCACGCCGGCTTGTAAACGGGCCTCGGTAGGAGTCATCACACCGCTCCGCACATCCCCTGCCACGAGGGTCGGATCGCGCGTCAATGGATCGTTCCAGCCGCCGCGGGTATTAAAGAGCAGATCGGCATCGATAATCTGCGGGCGCACAAAATAGGCCCAACCGGCTAAGAGCAACAAACCGAGCGCGATCGCGTTCTGGCAGCGTTGCCGGCGTGCAACCAGCCAGTGCTCGATCCGCCCAATCCAGCCGCTGCGGCGGAGCAGAATCAAGCCGGTGATCGCAATCGCTACCAGCGCCAGCTCGATCCAGATCCGCCACGGATCATCGAGCGAGCTAAACCGCGAAGTAAAGTACGACTCGCGTACAGTGGGAGTGAGGAAGGGCAGCGCGACCAATGAGGTCAAGGCGAAATCTTGAAAGCGGGCAAAGCCGGTATCGAAGAAATAGGCGCGGGCGATGAAGATAATGTGCAGAGCGGCATGGATCAGCATTGCCAGCATGCCCAGCGCCAAGGCGGTTTGTGCGCGCTGCCAACGGCGGCTCAGCCAGCAATAGCCAAGGTAGAGCATCGCCGGGGCAAGTAGAAAGAAATCGATTCGGGCCAGCGCCACCTGCCCAAAGGCGATGCCGGCCAGTGCTGCGTATGTCAGGCGCGCGCGCGCCGGCAAGCTGCGGTCATTGACCTTGGCAAATAGATACAAACCGCCCCACGTCAGAAACTGAGCGGTAGTTTCGGCGGTTGAATAACGGGAAAACCAGACCTGCACCGTATTCAGGCCGAGCAGCACCATCCCCAGCCAACCGACCCACGGCCCAGCGAGCCGACGCCCGATCATGCCCACGCTCCACACACCGAGCAAGCCGAGCAAGCCGGTGGCAAACAGACCGAAGAGCGGGCCGCCGGCGGCAGTCAGCAAACCAATCCACGCCGGGAAGAGGTGGAACCCCTGGGGAACAATCCGCCCCTGTGCAAGTTCACCTTCGTTAATCAAAAAACCGGCTGCTCGCAAGCGGGTCGCGATATAGCGATCACGGGCCTGCCCGATCATCAGATTACTGATCGCCTGCTCAGCCGGCTCACGCACTACCGGATCGCTGCTCTGCGCAGCTTGGCCTAGCTCGGCGACGACTGCATCGGTTTGGACGATGCTGCCGGTACGGGCGATGGCAAACCCGGTAACCGCATAGACGCCAGCGTCGCGCACCCCCAGGATAACCTCGAAAGGCCGGGCAACCAACAGCGCCAGCACTAACAACGCAACCTCGTACCCGCGCACGGCAGTGCGCGGCACGGCAGTGCATGGTGGCGAATGCCGTTGTCCCCACCAAATCGCACCGGCGCTCACCGCCAACGTAATGCCAAGGTGCAGCCAAATTGAAAAAATGCCGAAACTGGCCAACACCAACGCTAGCCAACCGCTCCAGAGTGCGCCGATCAAGCAGCGCTCGAAATGGCGTTCAAGGCCGTCGTTGTTGCCAAGTTCCGGGATCACCCGCGCCAGCGCCCATCCCGGCGCGTAGATAATAATTGGTAAGATTAGAATACCGACGATAATCTGTACCATGCTTGTTTCCGGCGATAAATGCCGTGCGTGATTATAGCATAGCCTTTGCATGGTACAATGCGGCGATGGCGAAAACGTCATAGAGATACATAGACGTACATAACGATGGCTTCTTCTCTGATTAAACGTATCAACCTGCGCACCGTTGCTGGCAGCCAAGTGCGCCGCTTGCCCGGCGTGACGATACCCACGCTCTGGCTGGCGGTGATCACGGTTGTGACATTATTTGCCGGGTACGCAGTCCGGCCAGTCGTGACCGTTGATATTGGCGATAACCGCGATGGCGCGTTTCTGGTCAATTTCAACGCGCGCGAGATCGATGCTACCGGTGCGTATGAGCGCTTTGAGTGGCCGGCAGGCGCTGCCACTGCCACAGTGCCCGGCGGGCGCGAGGGCATTTGGCTTGCAAGGGTCATTGCCCGCCCAGAAGCTGACCCGATCATTTTGCAACGCGAGTCGGCGGCGACGGTGAATGGAGTGCGGTTAGAGATGCCGCGTCGCAGCGGGACGGAGATGTTCGTTAAAATTCCGGCCCAGATTGCTGCTGCTCCTACCCTCACCTTCGAGCTGGTGTCGCCACTGGTCGGTGGTGAAGCGCCGCCCGCCGGCGTGCCGCTCGCGGTTGAGTTGGCGCCGGCCCGTACCTACCGTTGGAGTGCTGACGAGAGCCAGATCGTCTTTCCGCGCTTGGGGAAAGGAAACTGGATCGTGCGGCTTGATGCGGTGGTCGCCCATCCCGACGGTTCGCCAGTCAATGCGCGAATCAGCGCCAACGGCGTTGAGTTAGCGCGGTTGCCGGAACGAGCGCAATTGCGGCGCATCCAGATTCTCATTCCGGCGGCTGTGATGAATGGGGGCGATCTGAATCTGACCTTGCAATCCGATCCGTTCCGCGATCCACGCCCGTTGGGGATGTTGGTGGCCGATGTTTCGGTCGCGCCGGCGGCAAGCCCCTTGCTGGCAACGATTGCGCCGCCGTCGATAGCGCTGGGGCTGGGCCTGTTTATCGTACTAGGGATGTTTGCCTGTCTGGCGCTGCTCACGGCTGACATCCGGCGACGCTGGCATCTCGATGCCACTGGCTGGGCAGCCGTTGGATTAACGCTAGCGGTGCTCGTTGCCGGGTGGGCAATCGTTGTCTACCGTTTCCCCAGCGGGCAGATGATTGACCGGCTAGCGGCGGTGACACTCCTCAGCCTGCTGGTCATAGTTGCGATGCGTCCGCTCACCCGCTGGCTTATGTCTCAGACCGGTGCTCAGGTGACGTCTGAGTTTACGGCGGCGCTGCTGATTGTCTTTATGGTCGGGTTCTGGCTCAAAGCGATTGGCATGCTCTACCCCTACTACGTGGGGATTGATGTCTTTTGGCACATGGATAAGGCGCGGCGCATCATTTACGATGGCGCATTGCCGCTCTACTACAGCATCAATAGCCCGCTCAACGAGACGACGATGCCGGTCGCGGAGTGGGGGCGTAATCCGCCGGTGATCCCCTATTCGCCGTGGTTTCACATATTAGCTACCGGTTATGCCATCTTTCCGTGGCCGATGGAATTAACGGCGAACTTTGTGAGCCTGCTCATGGATATGTCGCGGGTCGTGCTAATTGCGGCAATTGCGCTCAAGGCGGAGTTTAGCCAGCGCACGGCGCTGTTGGCAGCAGTGACATACGCTGTGCTACCGGTGACGTATCTGCTGCATATCTGGGGCAATGTGCCGACCGCTGCCGGCTTGTGGCTCAATCTGCTGGCGCAAACGGCCATCTTGCTAGGGTGGGATCGACTGGGTGAATGGAAGGTGCAGCTCTGGTTGGTGCCACTGCTGGTGTTGGCGTTCCTTGTCTACACAGTCACCGGCGTCTTTACCGGCGTGTTTTTGGTTGTCTTGACCATCTTGATCTGGCTGAATACGCGGCGCGGGCCGGAGTGGCGCGAGCTGCTGCCGGGTCTCAAACCACTCTGGGTGTCGGCAGGGGCAGCGATCGGACTAGCGATTGCGATCTACTATGGCCAGTATTTCCAACCGATTGTGGAACGCACCATTCCCTATCTGATGACCGTCTTTACCCGTGGGCCAGAGACGGTCGGCGTTTCGCGTCCGCCCTTCCACGAGTATCTGTGGTCGTTTGTGCCGCATCTTGGTTATCACATTTGGCCAAACCACTACCTCTACTACGGGTTGGCAATCCCGTTGATCTTCTTCATTCCGGGGTACTGGGCAATGCAGACGAAACCCTTGCTCTGGCTGGTGGTTTCGGCGTGGGGCACAGTGGCACTGCTGTTTTTGTTAGCCGGCTACCGAATTTCGATGGTTGACAAGCAACTGTTCTACCTGATTCCGGTGATCTGTCTGGCATGGGCGATCATAGCTGACCGGTTGTGGGAACGATGGGCGGGGCGACTGTTCGTACTAGCGACGCTGGTGTTGTCGCTTGGCAGTGCGTTGTGGTTGTGGGTGTATCGGATCAGCATTTCGCCAGTTCAGGGGAATTGAGGGGGGTATGTCATTTCTTGGCTCCCCTTTTAGCCTCCCCCACTGGGCGGAGGAGATTGAGGCGTGAAAAAGGAGCGAACGACAGCGGTTTACAACCGAGAACTCGCTCTACGGCAGCAACTTAATATGGAGTGTGGCGGTTTGACTGCCGCACTCCATGTGGCGCGTGGATTCAGGAGTACAGATTGGACGCTATAACCACCGACATCGATCACCAACTCGCGGCGGCGATTGATCCGTGGCTGCAACATATGACGTGGCGGCGCGATTTTGCGGCGTGGCGCGAGCGCCGGTTGCGCCAAGAGCGTTATCAAGATGAGCGTTTAGCGCAGGCGCGCGCGGCGATTGGCGAGTTGCGCGGCGCGCGGGTGCTCGACCTTGGTGCGGGGATGGGCGGGTTTGCGGTAGCGGCGGCGTTGGCCGGCGCGCGAGTGATGGCGTGCGAGTACAACCCAGCCTACTGCCGGATCATTCGCTTGCGCGCAGCGCGCTACAATCTACGTTTCCCGATTGTCAACGCTGCCGGCGAATCATTGCCGTTGCTGAGCGCCGCGTTCGATCTGGTCGTTGCGTGGGATGTGCTCGAACACGTGCAAGACCCGGTAGCGGTGTTGCGCGAGATTGCGCGCGTGTTGCGGCCCGGTAGCCATGCCCTGATTACGGCGATCAACCGGCGAGCGTGGATCGATCCGCACTACCATATGCGCGGGATCAACTGGTTGCCGCGTCCGTTGGCCGAAACTCTGATCGAACTACGCGGACGCACGAAGCGCGGTGCAGCCTTCCGCGATATGCAGCGGTTGAGCACGATGCACTACTTTCACTATCACGAGCTGGTGCAACTCTGTGAGCGGTTGGGGTTTGCCGTGACCGATCTGCGCGAGCAGGCATTGTTGGCCGGGCAGTTACCGAGTCGCCGACCGTGGCGACGGGCGGTACGTGCGATCTTGCGACGGATCGGGCTAGAGCGAGCAGCCTATCGATGGCAGCGACGCTTTTATACCGGAATGTTTGAACTCGATCTGCGCAAGGAGGGGGCATGACGGCGCAACGGCCTTCGCTGGCGACGCAGGTGTCGCGAGCGGTGTTATGGAATGCGCTCTTTGCTCCCCTGCGCTTGCTGACCGAGGTTATCGCAACGTTGGTGAAACTCAACCAGCTTTCGCAAGCTGGTTTTGGTTTACTGGCGTTGGTGCGGGGTGCGAGTAATCTGTTCGGGACAGCGCTTGATCTCGGAATTGCACGTGCGTTGCCTAAGTATATTCCCGAAACCGAACGGGAAGGAGGGATGCGGGCAGCCCGTCGGCTCTTTCTCCTAGTTGCGACGATCCAATTAGCGATCTTGTTGGTGATCGCCGTCGGTCTGGCGTTGACACACCGTCAGATCGAGGCCTATCTGCAAGGCCTGCTCGGTGGTGAGGTGATGGTCGAAGCCGCTGCGCGTGCTGAACTTAGTCAATTCGTAGCCGAGTTTCACTGGCTGATTATTGCCGCCATTGTCATCTTGCTCGGTCTGGGAGCATTGTACGATCTGTTAATGGCGGTGTTGAGCAGCTTTTTTCGCCAGAAGGCGTGGAACAGTATTGCGCTGGCCGCTGGTCTGTTGCCCCAGGTCTTAGTGGTGGTGGCGATCCTCGCTTTGCCTGATCGTTGGGACATTCTCGGTGTGTTGGTAGCGATGGTGGTGGCACCGGCGATAGCGGTGGCGATGGCCGGTTGGCAGGTTTGGCGCTTGCAGGCCGGTATCGCACACGAACCGGGATCGAGTGTATGGGCCGATGTGCGCGACGGACTACGTGATCTGCGACAGGCATTGCCGAACGGGTTCGTGCGGTACGCTGCGGTTTCGTACTTGATGACGGCAACCGACTTTATCGCTAGCTTCGAGTTTATCAATTTCTTTAACAGTGATATTCGCGATGTGTCGTTGCTGGCTGCCGGCGCGCTGTTGGTACGTATGGCGCTTAGTTATTTGTATACACCCCTGGTAGGCGTGCAAGTGCCACTGTTTACGCGAGTGCGTCAAGGCGAGGGTGGTACAACGAACGGTGCTTACCAATCACTCGTGCGCTTGCAGTTGCTGCTGATGATTCCCGGTGGTGTGGGGTTGATCTTGTTGGCGGCACCCGGATTGCTGGTGATTAGCCCGCAGTATCTCGATGCGGCACCGATTGTTTGGGTGTTGACGCCGTGTCTATTCAGCGAGAGTATCCTAACGACAGCGCATAACGCGCTGATGGTGAACGAGCGGCTGCGTGTCGTGATCGCTGCACGGCTGATCGCATTGTTGACGGTCGTTGTCCTAGCGTGGTGGTTGCCAAGCCAATTTGGCTTGATCGGGATGGCACTTACCTTTGGCTTGGCCCGGGTTGCTGCCGGTTTGTGGGTTACGGTGGCCGGGATGCGCTTGTTGGGGTTGCGTTGGCCGGGTCGGTTTACCCTACGGGTAAGTGCGGCGGCAGCGGTGATGGGTGTCGTTGTGACCAGTTTGCGTGGATTCATCGTGCTGCCCGAGGGTACCGTGGATCTGGTGTCACGTTTGGGGATCGCTCTCCAATTGGTGCTGTTGGCCGGGATCGGAGCGTTGATCTTTTTGTTGACGCTACGCCTCCTGGGTGGGCTTGACCCAGCCGACCGAGCGCACGTGCTGAAGTGGCGTTTGCCGTTGCAAGGTGTGATCCGGCGATTATTGTGATGGTTGCTCTGCATTGAGGCGATATGCGTCATCCGGCGCTGACAACAAAAGATAAACGTGGTCGGATGGGGATCACGATCAGTCACTGGTGGAAGTGTTTGCCGACGACGTATAGGGTGCAGTTGGTGCGGGTATTGGCCGCCTATTTCACAGTCATTCTCTGTGTGGTTGGGTTCAATTGGCTGCTCGCCAATACCGGTCAGCCCCAAACGGTTGCTCCGGCAAGTGCTAGCCGTTGGTTACTGGCCAGCTTGAACCGGGTCGAAGCGAGCGAGTGGGGTGATTTTCGTTGGACGGATGGGAATAGTCAGGTTTGTGTGCCCGATGTTGGTACTGCGCCGCGCAGTCTGGTAACGGTACGCTTGTCCGGTGCATATGCCCGCGGTTTAGGGGTCGAGACAGTTACGTTGCAGGCCGGTATGGCAGAACCGATACAGGTGCCGCTGGGTGCCGACCTCCGTCGCTATACCCTCTTGACCGGCGCTGACCATCAGCCAGGGGCCGACGTTTGTGTCACCATTCAGAGCGTTGCAGTGCGTGATCCGAATAATCCGCGTTGGCTGGGAGTGCCGTTCCACGGGTTGAGCGTGTTGCCCCTCACGGCTGCCGGAAGGGTGATCCCGGCGCCATCCGGCTTGCTCGTCGGACTGGCACTTGCCGTCGGCTGGTTGGCACTGCTCCATCTAAGTGGTGTGCCGTTATTACTCGCGACCGGGTTGGTTGTCGCGATCAGTAGCTTGATCACCTATACACTGGTCGGTGGCCTTACCCCGTTTGGAGCCGGTACGCTGCGTTGGGCATTGCCGATGGTGGTTGGGGTATGGAGTGGCGTGATCGGTTTGGCGGTCGCCCGTCGTTTCCCGTTACGAAGATCATGGCTGGCCGAGCTGACCGTCATCCTCTTTTGGAGCGGTGCGTTACTCAGTGCATTTTGGCTGTTGCAACAGATTAGCGGGCATAGCGGAGTGTGGCCGCTCAAATCACGGATCGATCCTTCACCGACGTGGTGGGTAATGGTGCCGATTGGGTGTGCAATCCTCTGGTTTGCGCTCGGTTGGCGATGGTTGGCGCGGCCATTGCAACCGGTGCCGGTGACTATCTACACCTTCATTGGTGCTCTTTTCTTGCCGTTGATGTTTGATATTGCTGTGCATGGGCTTGACGCGCCAATCGCTCTCTTTCGCGATAGTCCTTACGAATACCTCCGCGACACACCGTATGTATTCAGCGATCCGATTGGGTTCATGACCAACTTCGAGACCATCGCCCCGATGCTTTCCGTGCATGGTAGCACCCACCCACCGGGAGCCATCCTATTTTTGTGGCTGATCGAGCAGGTATTTGGGCCTGGGCCGGTAGCGACGAGTTGGCTCACCATTGGTTTGACGGCGCTTATGCCACTCGTCGCAGTTTGGTTAGGATGGCGGCTTGGCGGTGGTCAATTGGCGTTGGCCGCCGGCATGGTCGCTGTGGTGATGCCGGGCCAGATGATCTACGGTGTCACCTCACTTGATGGCGTGTTCAGCCTCTTCATCGCGGTTGGCGCTGCCGCCTTCTTCCTCGCGTTAGAACCGCCGTATCGGCTATGGTTAGCCGTGGTTGCCGGTCTCAGTATTGCCGCCGCGCTCTTTATGACCTATGCGACAACCCAGCTCTTTTTCTTTGGCGTAGCAGCAGCAGCATTCGCATTGGCGCGCCATCGGCAGATATACGGTTGGCGAATGACCCTTCTCATGATCGTCCGTCAGGGGTCAGTTGCTGCCGGTGTTATTGGATTGATCTATCTGGTGATCTTCCTGTTGACCGGTTTTAACGTGATTAGTGCTGCGCGTACCGCCACTCAGATCAACGGTGAGATGATGGAACGGTTTCGCGAGTACGGTCCGCCACCGACTCCTTTCCTGCCACCGAGCTACGACTATTATCTCCGCTTTGCTGCCGCTAATCTCGTCTCGTACCTTGTCTTTCTCACGCCATAGATACTCGCGGCACTCAGTGCGCTCTATCTCCGGGCGAGGGTCGAACGTTGGCAACCAATGTGGGCAGCACTCCTCGGTTCGCTCGGCGCATTAGTGCTAGGTATGTGGCTCAGCGGCCTATTCAATCGCGAAGTTGAACGAATCTGGATGTTTACCTATCCGTTAGCAGCGGTCGTGACGGCCTATTATCTGACGAACGGGACGATTGATCGGCGACGATTAATCGTCTACGTCGGCTTGACGTTAACCTTCGTGGTCATTATCAAACTGACGCTGTACACCATCTGGTAAGCGATGCGGATTGCGCTTTACAATCTCACTACCACCACTAAAATCGGTGGCGTCGAGAGTTTTGTATGGGATTTGGCGCGCGAGTTGGTGAAACGCGGCCATGCGGTAGATATTCTGGGCGGGGTGGGAACGCGGCGCGAGACTACCGGGGTGCGTGTCTTCACGTTCCCCTTCATCTCACGCCGGTTTTGGCAGGCGCTACCGCCGCTACGTCGGGCGTATGCTGAAGCGAAACTGCTCGAACGGCTAACGATGGCGATTGCAGCCTTACCGACACTGGTGTGCGGCAACTACCAGATCATTCACTTGCAGAAACCCTACGATCTCTTGCCGGCGTTACTCGCCCGCCGATTGAGTGGGGCCAAGGTCATTCTCGGCTGCCATGGTGAAGACTTCTACCGCGGCGACCGCTGGCTAGCCCGACAAGTTGACGCTGCCGTCTCATGCTCGCGGTTCAATGCGCAGACTATCGCCGGGCGCTACGGGTTTATGCCGGAAGTGGTGTTCAACGGGATCGATACTGATCTTTTTCACCCGCAACCGCCCGACCCCGCCCTGCGCGCGCGACTAGGTGTGCCGGCGACTGCGCCGCTGCTGCTGTTTGTGGGCCGGTTGCAACCGTGGAAAGGGGTCGAGACGGCGATCCGGGCATTGCCGCAGATTCCGCAGGCGGTGCTGCTGATTGCCGGCGACGGTGAAGATCGGGCGCGGCTAGCCGCTATCGCCAACGAACTCGGCTTGAACGAACGGGTACAGTTTTTGGGTAGTGTTCCGCGTTTGCAACTGCCGGCGCTCTACGCATCGGTTGATCTGCTGGTCGCCACCAGCTATGCCAGCGAAACCTTCGGGATTGGGCCGGTTGAAGCACAGGCGTGCGGGTTGCCGGTGGTGGCTACCCGGTTTGGCGGCTTCCCAGAGGTGGTGGCCGATGGTCAGACCGGCTTGCTGGTACCGCCGCGCGATCCGGTGGCGCTGGCGGCGGCGGTCAACGAGCTGCTCGCCGATCCGGGCCGGCGCGCGGCGATGGCCGCAGCGGCCCCTGCCTGGGCAGCGCAATTTGCGTGGCCGGCCGTCGTTGACCGGATCGAAACGGTCTATCGGTCGGTATTAACAACGTAGGGAGCACGCCTGTGGCGATGTTTCGGTCGCTGACGCTCCCTCGCAATGACAGGGGGGCTGTCTTTGCGAGAGAGCACCGTTGTTGCGAGCAAATAACTGTCATTTCGAGCGCAGCGAGAAATCTGCCTTGTCTACGCTCCTGTGGTAAGATTTCTCGGTCGCTGACGCTCCCTCGCAATGACAGGGGGGGCTGTCTTTTCTACGCTTCTGTGGTAAGATTTCTCGGTCGCTGACGCTCCCTCGCAATGACAGGGGGGTGCTGGGGTGAGCGACGTAGGGGGCACGCCTGTGTAGTCGGGGTGCATAGCGGTGCTTCCCGATGGTGCATCCCGTCAAATAGTTTGGTACGTCGTTTATAATGAGTGGTCAAACCACATCATGCGTATTCTCATCATCGGTCTCGGCGGCGTCAGCCGCACATTTCGCAACTGGCCCGAACGTACCCTCGGCCAAGCACTCGTCGCTGCCGGTCATGAAGTAATGGCGCTGACCTATTGGCAGCCCGACCGACCACAGCTTGGGTTAGGTGAACGTAGCGAAACGATTGACGGCATCGTAGTGCGGCGGGTGAAGCCAGAACTCTGGCCGGGACACGAAACGGTTGCGGCGTTAGAGTCGATGCCGTTGCCCGATGTCGCCCATGTTATCCACCCGCGCAATGTGTTGGCCTTGCAAGCGGTGTGCTGGCTGCGTCGGCGCGGGGTACCGGTCGTGTGGACGTGGCTCGGCCCGTACCATGATCGTTGGCTGGTGGCCGACCGGGAACGGCCCTACGAGTCATCTATCCACCCCGAAAGACTCATCTTCTCGTGGGCGCAGCTCATTCGGCGTGGCCTGCGTGATTGGCAGTGGCGCGATCATTGGCGCAACTATGCCATTCACCGCCCCTTACGTGATGTTGCCGCCTTCATTCCCTGTTCCCACCACGAAGCGCAGGTCTTACGCGAACTGGGTTTTACGCAGCCGATGACAGTTGTGCCGTTATGGCTCGACATGGCATTTATGGAGGGGCCGGCGCCGCCGTTGGCCGCCACCTTCACCCCGCCGATCATTCCCTACATCGGTCAGCTCACGCCGCGCAAAGGCTACGACGTGCTGGTAGCGGCGATGCCGGCGATCATTGCCCGCTACCCGCAGGCCAGTTTCGTCTTTGTCACCCACAACCCGGCCCAACGGGCCGAACTGCAACGGCTGGCCGGCGAGCTTGGCGTGGCGGCCAATATCCATTTTCTCGGCACGCTGAGCGAAGAGCAGAAATTAGCCCTCTTGCGGGCTAGCGCCGTCTTGCCGTTTCCCTCGCGCTACGAAGGGTTTGGCTTACCGGTGTTAGAAGGGATGGTCGCAGGAGTGCCGGTCATCAGCACCAACATCCCGGTGATTAACGAACTGATTCGTGATGGCGAGGATGGTCTTCTGATCCCGTACAACGATGCGGCTGCGCTAGCCACCGCCATTCTCCGTCTCCTCGATGATCATGCGCTGCGGTCACGGATTATCGCCGGCGGGAGGCGGGCGGTGCACGAACGGTTTGCGCCAGAGCGGTTGGTGGCGCAGGTTATTGCAGTGTATCAATCGGTAGTGTGACGATTACTTCACGCCCTTCGCGTCTTGCGAGGGATGCATGGCGGTACGTTGCCGGTAGGGTAAGGCACA
>NZ_JBWGQH010000006.1:91631-92015 GCF_056331925.1 Chloroflexus sp. | reverse complement strand
ACACTTATCAGTTGGAACGTGATATGCTCAGCGCTGCTGGGATGCATGGCGGTACGTTGCCGGTAGGGTAAGGCACACTTATCAGTTGGAACGTGATATGCTCAGCGCTGCTGGGATGCATGGCGGTACGTTGCCGGTAGGGTAAGGCACACGGTAGTACGTTGCCGGTGAGGTGGGGCACACGGTGGTGCACCCCTATATGGTCGTGTGCGTCGCTGGCAGAGTACACCCTTCGCGGGCACGACGTTGCCCTGGCCGTACCGTGGACCACCGACCGGTGGCAGGCTCGCTCAGCCGGACAATCCTTCCGGGCACGACGTTGCCCTGGCCTCTGTGTAGCTCCGTAGCCTCTCAGTAGGCACAAAGAGAGGCCGGACAACCCTT